>CABUDS010000069.1 GCA_902490405.1 uncultured Collinsella sp. | reverse complement strand
CCGCATCCCGGTCTCCTACGCCAAACGCGTCGTGGGCCGTCGCATGATGGGTGGCCAGACCACCTACCTGCCCATTAAGGTCAATACCGCGGGTGTCGTGCCGATCATCTTCGCTTCGGCGCTGCTGTACTTCCCGGCTCAGATTGCCGTGTTCTTCCCCGGCATCGGTTGGATTCAGGCAGTTGCCTCTGCGCTTTCGACCGGTTGGCTCAACTGGGTGCTTAACGTTGTCCTCATCGTGTTCTTCGCGTACTTCTACACCTCCATGGTGTTCAACCCCGATGACACGGCCGACAACCTTAAGAAGCAGGGCGGCTTTATTCCGGGCGTGCGTCCGGGTAGGGCTACCGCGGCCTACATCAAGAACGCGCTCAACAAGATCACGCTTCCCAGCGCTGTCTTTTTGGCGCTCATCGCCATCGTGCCTTCGATTATCTTCTCCTTCACGGGTAACCATCTGATCCAGGCATTTGGTGGCACGTCCATCCTCATCATGGTCGGCGTCGTGCTCGACACGGTCGATAAGCTCGAAGGCCAGATCAAGATGTATGATTACGATGGATTCTTTAAATAGGCTAGAGGAGGATTGCTCATGAACCTCGTATTGCTCGGAGCTCCGGGTGCCGGTAAGGGTACCGTCGCACAGGAGCTCGTCGCCGAGTTTGGCATCGCTCACATTTCCACGGGTGACCTGCTGCGTGCTGCCGTCAAGGGTGGCACCGAGCTTGGTATTCAGGCTAAGAAGTACATGGACGCTGGCGAGCTCGTTCCCGACCAGCTCGTGATCGACCTTGTCAAGGAGCGCCTTGCCGCCGACGATGCCCAGCAGGGCTTTATTCTCGACGGCTTCCCGCGCAACACCGCCCAGGCTGTGACGCTCGATTCCGAGCTCTCCGCCATGGGTCGCGAGATCGATTGCGCCCTTTTGGTCGATGTGGCCCCTGAGGTCATTATCGATCGTCTGTCTTCGCGTCGCACCTGCCGCGCCTGCGGTTACACCGGCACCGCTGCCGATGCTACCTGCCCCAAGTGCGCCGGCGAGATGTATCAGCGCGACGACGACAAGCCCGAGACCATCAAGAACCGTCTCGACGTCTACGAGAAGTCCACGAGCCCGCTCGTCGACTACTATCGTGGCCAGGGTCTGCTCAAGTCGGTCAACGGTGACCAGGCTCGCGAGACCGTGTACGGGGATGTCAAAGAGGCTCTCGGTCTATGATCAAGATTAAGTCTGCAACGCAAATCGAGCAGATGAAGAAGGCAGGAGCGCTATCTAAGATGGCGCTCCGCCACGTTGGAGCCATGGTGCGCCCTGGTGTTTCGACCTTTGAGCTCGATCAGCTCGCGGAGCAGATTATCCGCATGCATGGCGGCACCCCGGCCTTTAAGGGTTACGGCGGGTTCCCGGGAACCATTTGCGCATCGATTAACGATGCCGTGGTCCACGGTATTCCCAACCCCGACATGATTCTGCGCGATGGCGATATCATCTCCATCGATACGGGAGCCGTTGTCGACGGTTGGGTTGGCGATAATGCTTGGACGTTTTTCGTCGGCACCCCTACGCCCGAGGCCAAGGCCCTGTGCGAGGTCACGCGCGATTGCCTTAAGGCTGCCATCGAGCA
>CABUDS010000068.1 GCA_902490405.1 uncultured Collinsella sp. | reverse complement strand
GCAAACGGCGACGTTTCGCGATAGTCATTCCAGTGCATGAGTTTGGTGACGAGCGCCGCCGCCGACACGACGAGCCAGGCCCAAAGGATTGCCCAGAGGCAGTCTTGGAACACGCCCGTAGGCGCCAAGAAGCTCAGCGGCGTGGGGTTGCGCTGGCTAAACGCCAGGCCGAGTGCCGCGATAACGCTCGTGCCCAGGTACACATAACGGTGGTCGGCCTTGGTAAAGGAGGCCAGACGATTGATGATTTTCATGCTGCCTCCCTATGCCGGCTGACGATCGAGGCACGCGTCCCACATTTGGTCGCGCTCCTCTTGGCTAATGCCCTTGAGTGTCTTGTCGATGAGTTTAAGCAGCTTGTCCGAGCCCTTGCGGCAGCCGACGTTTGCCGCGACCTCCTGCTTAAAGCCCTCGCCCTCGGCAAAATGAATGGGGACGATACCGGGATTTTGGGCCATATAGCCCTTCTCGTTCTCGGTATTGTAGGTCACGGCGTCGCAGGTGCCCTGCAGCAGGTTCGAAAACACCGTGGGAACCGAATCGACCGGGTTCTTGTGGACAACGCCCGGGATTTCGTCGATGACGGTATCGAGCATGGTGTCCTTTTGGCCGAGGACCGTAGCGCCGCTAAAGTCGCTGAGCTTGGTCGCATTTTGGTAGGGCGAGCCCTCTTTTACGAACAGGCCAAAGTAGCCGATAAAGTACGGGTCGGAAAAGCCGACGGACTCCTCACGCTCGGGCGTGGCGCTCATGCCGGCGATGATGAGGTCGATCTGGCCGTTGTTGAGCGAGTCAATAAGGCCCGAAAAGCTCTGCTTGACGGCGACGGGCTCGCCGCCGAGGGCCTTGCAGACGATCTTGGCGATCTGCACGTCGTAGCCATCGGCGTAGGCTCCCTGCACGTTGTCGATGGGAATGGTGTACTCGCTGGCCTCGGAGACCTGCCAGTTGTACGGGGCGTAGGCCGCCTCCATGCCGATACGGATCTTGTCCTTGCCGATCACGGAATCGGACAGGTCGTCGCGACCGCCGCCCGTCGTGGGCTGAACCACCTTGAGCGTGGACGGACGCTGGCAGCCGGCAAGCGCGCCGGCGACGACGGAAGCACTCGCAGCGAGAGCGCTACCCAAAAAGATGCGACGGCTGCACACCAGCTGTGGATGCGCGTCGCGTTGATGGGGAGAATGCATAATCTGCCTTCCCTGTTGAATCGTATGCTGACGACTTAACAGGATATACGCCAGCGACCAGCAGCGCAGCACAAGCTCGAAAAATTAATAGACACACGGTAGTCATTGGGAACGTCGATGTTTTGGCGATGCCAGCGAGCGACGTCCAGAGCGAACAAGTTGGCATGAAAAAGGCAAGGCATAGACCTTCTGGTCATGCCTTGCCTTTTGAATGGCAAATTGTCGCTCTGGGTGGCGCGCAGCGTCGACCGGTCCGCCGTTCGTTAGAACGGCGGAACCTAAGGGCGCAGCGTCGACCGGTCCGCCGTTCGTTAGAACGGCGGAACCTCTAGAGCAGGGTGATGCTAAAGCTGCGAACGTCCGTCTCGCCCGGCGCCAGCGTAATGGTGTTGACCCTGTGCTCAAAGATGTCGTCCTCGGTGTCCATCGTGGTGTGACCGGTCCAGGGCTCGAGCGCCACAAACGGGGCGTCGTTGGCGGCAGACCACACGCCGATGTACTTAAAGCCCTCAAAGTCGATCTTGACGCCGTGGCCCGACTTGCGACCGCGCAGCGTGA
>CABUDS010000067.1 GCA_902490405.1 uncultured Collinsella sp. | reverse complement strand
CCGCGACGCCCTGTATCCACCGTTCGTGCGTCTGGTCAACATTTTGGTGTGGTCGGCGAACCGAGACGACGCGCAAGACTACATCGGCCGCATCGCCAAGCTCCTCAAGCGTCGCTGGCATGCCGCCGCGCCCGATTTTTTGCGGGCAGGGAGTGCCGTGCCGCAGGTGCTGGGCCCGGCTTCGTGTGTAATCGAGAGAGCCAAGGACCGTTACCGCTTCCATCTGCTTGTGAAGTCGCCCGTGGGGTACCATGTCTCTGATGATATCGACGCCTGCCTCAAAGAGGTGGGCTCCGTGCGCGGCGTGAGCGTGAGCGTTGACGTCGACGCCTATGATTTGATGTAACAACCTGAAAGGATGGCCATGGAAGCCAACGGAATCGTACTGTCGCCCGACCCTCGTTTGCGCCAGGAGTGCGCCGTCATCGAGGAGATCACCCCGGCGATCGAGGCGCTTGCCGAGAAGATGAAGAAGATGATGTTCGAGAACGGCGGCTGCGGCCTGGCTGCTCCGCAGATCGGCGAGCTTATTCAGCTCGTCACCATCGACTGCGACTACAGCGACAAGAACGACTACGACCCGTACGTGCTCATCAACCCTGTCATTGTTGAGCAGAGTGACCATTTGGTGCCGTTTAGCGAGGGCTGCCTGTCTATCCCCGGGATTAGCTGCGAGATTGAGCGTCCCGACCATGTCGTCGTCGAGGCGTATGATCTGGACGCCAACCTGATTCGTTATGAGGCCTCGGGCGATCTGTTCTGCGTGTGCCTGCAGCACGAGATCGACCACCTGCACGGCAACACCATGTTCGAGCGCCTTAAGCCCATGCAGAGGCTCAAGGCCGTCAAGGAGTACCAGGACGCCCTGGCCCGCGGCGCTCGACCGGGCGAGACGGAGTAGGTTTGTCCGTCCCCGGGGCGCCCGCCTATATCATCCCGTGCTCAAACATTCTCGCTGCGCTGCGAAACTGCGCGCGGGACGATATAGGCGGGCGCCCCGGGGACTACGTTGACGCTGCCTGTCTCGCCCGGGTGCCGTCGGGCCAGGGAGGGGCGTCTTCGCTGATAATTGCTTTGTTGGGAGGGCTGCTTTCATGCGGCTCTTTCTTTGTTTTTGGGTATATTTGTTCTTGTTGAATTGTTCTTGCGGCTGGGCGCGCATGCGGCCTGGAACGCTTCTTTTGTAGCCGTCTCGGCTCGTTATTGAGAGGAGACAAACTTATATGCGTATTGTGTTTATGGGTACGCCTGATTTTGCTGTGCCTTCTTTGACTTCGCTTGTTGAGGCTGGGAATGAGATTGCGCTTGTTGTTACTCGTCCTGATGCTGTTCGTGGGCGTGGTAAGAAGCTTGAGCCGTCTCCTGTTAAGGCTAAGGCGCTTGAGCTGGGGTTACCGGTTGTTGAGGCTAATCGTATGACGCCTGAGGTTGTTGAGGTGCTCCAGGCTGCCCAGGCTGATATTTTCTGTGTGGCTGCTTATGGCTGTATTTTGCCTGATGAGGTGCTGCATATGGCGCCGCTTGGTATTGTGAATGTTCATGCGTCCTTGCTGCCTCGTTGGCGTGGGGCTGCTCCTATTCAGCGTGCCATTCTTGCTGGTGATGAGATTGCTGGCGTTTCTATTATGCGTATTGGGCATGGCGTGGATACTGGTGCTTATTGTGCTCAGACTTCCACGTCGGTTGCCGGTAAGCATGCCGAGGCGCTGACTATGGAGCTCGCTGAGCTCGGCGGCAAACTGCTTGCCGATACGCTTCCTTCTCTTGCCGATGGCACCGCCGTGTGGATCGAACAGGATGAGGCGCTCGTCACCCATGCTGCCAAGATTTCTAAGCAGGAGATGCGCTTGGATCCGCACATGGCGGCGCTCGATTGCGCGCGTCATGTGCTGGCCTCTTCCGATACCGCGCCTGCTCGTTGCGTGATTGCCGGCAAGACCGTGCGCGTGCTCGATGCTGCGCCGGCTGATGTGTCGCTTGGTGAGGGGCTCGTCGCCGTTCAGGCCAAGCATGTTTACCTGGGCCTTTTCGATGGCTCGGTCGAGTTGCTCGAGGTTAAGCCTGATGGCAAGCGTGCTATGACTGCTTCTGCTTGGGCTGCTGGCTTGCAGGGTGCCGATCTTTCGTGGGGTGTATTGTCATGAGCAAGCTGTCTCCCGCGCGCAAGCTTGCGCTCGATGTACTGATGGAGGCCGATCGCCGCGGCATGTATGCGCGCGACGTGCTGTCCTCTCGCGCATCGGCCAAGGCTATTGACCAGCGCGATTCCGCTTTTGCCGCCCGCTTGGCGCTGGGCGTGGCCGCCACGCAGGGTATTTTGGACGAGCTGCTCGACCAGTTTCTCGATAAACCCAAAAAGGTTGCGCCGCGCGTTCGCATGGCGCTTCGTATCTCGGCCTTCGAGATGCTCTACCTGCATACGCCGGGCCGCGTTGCCGTGAGCCAGGGTGTTGAGCTGGTGCGCAGTGGTGCTAAGTCTGCTGCGGGCCTGGCAAACGCGGTGCTGCACAAGGTTGCGGACAACGTTGAGGACTTTGCCACGGCATCCGACGTGGATGAGTCCGAGCGACGCTTGGTTCGTCTGTCGCGCCTGATGGGTCTTCCGCGCTGGCTATGCGCTCGCATTATGGCGTCGTTTGACACTCCAGAGGGTGCGCTCGGCTTCGCCGGCAATCTGGCGCCCGCGCCGCTCGCTTTGCACGAGAACGCCTTTGCAACCAAACCTGATCCGTACCTATCGCAGCTTGTGGCGCCTGTGTTCCCTGGCTGTCATGCTCCGGTCGATGCTCAGGTTACGGTTACGTCGGGCGTATTTGAGCGTGCTGCAGCCGTGGCCTCGGACCTTAACGCCCAGCTTATCGCCACGGCTGCCACGCGCCCTGGTAGCTGCCTTGAGATTGGTGCCGGCCGTGGCACCAAGACCTATGTGATGATGTGCCAGGCCAAGCGTGCGGGCTATGAGCGTCAGCATACGGCGCTCGATCTGCATGATCGCAAGTGCGATCTGAATCTCGCTCGTCTGCATAAGGCCGGTATTCAGGGCGTTCGCACGGTTTCGGGTGATGCCTGCGAGCTTAATGAGGTGCTCACATCGTTTGATGCCATGCTTGGCGAGCCGGTTAAGTTCGACACGGTCTTTATCGATGCGCCGTGCTCTGGCACCGGAACCATGCGTCGTCATCCCGAGATCCCGTGGCGCCTGACCGAAAAGGATGTGACGGTTGAGCTGCCCAAGCTGCAGCTGACGATGCTCAAGGAAGCCGCTGCGCGCGTGGCTGCTGGTGGCGAGCTTATCTATGCGACATGCTCGGTCTTCGACGAGGAGAACACACAGGTCGTGGAAGCGTTCCTGAACTCTCCCGAGGGCACCGGTTTTAGCCTGGAGCCGCTCTCCGAGGCGCAGATTCTGCAACTCCCCGAGTTCGATCAGGCCAAGAAGCTCGTATCCGTACGCCAGAACGATCGAGGCCTCTTCCAAAGCGTGCCGGTAAACGCCGACTCCTACGACGGCCACTTCTGCGCCAGGCTGGTCCGCCAGTAAATCGAAGTCCCGTCCCAAATCAGCTAATTTGGGACGGGACTATTTTAGCTACTTTGTGCCTCTTCGATCCGTTCGCCATGAAATGCGGTTATTTACTACGTTAAACCGGCTGTCCTCATCCATGCCGAATTTTGTGAAATCAAAACCGCAGGTAGACGGCTTGCCGTTTTTGCAAATACGCTGCTATGCTCGACCAATACGGGTCAAACGTAGTAAATGGGCCGCTTTCGTGGCGCAACTCCAGAGTAGTCAATTTGGGAGC
>CABUDS010000066.1 GCA_902490405.1 uncultured Collinsella sp. | reverse complement strand
GTTAAAAGAAGTGAAAGAAAGCAAAAGAAGTTAAAACTTGCAAAAGAAATTAAAGCGGGGGTGAGGGGCGTTTTTAGCTGTTTTGGGCCGCCGCGGCCAGCGGGGGCGGGTCGCGGCGGCCCAAACATCCTTGACGAGGGTGCCGGTGAAGTTACAGCAGCTCGCCGTGGCGGGCGATGTAGCGGCGCTTGGCCAGTTGGGTGAGCGCGATGTAGGCGGCGACAATGCCGATGAGCAGCGCGAAGAAGATTGGCGGCAGCGGCATGAGACCCAGCGCATCGGCGATGGGGCTTGCCGGCAGCCAGGTGACGAGCACCAGGCCCAGCACGGTGAGGAGGCACAGCGCGGGCGCGGCGTGGTCGCGCGGGCGTGGCAGGCGCGGGGAGCGCAGCATGTGGACCACGAGCGTCTGCGACCACATGGACTCGACAAACCAACCGCTCTGGAAGAGCGCCGTAAAGGCCGCCATGCCTGCGACGTCGCCTATAGCGGCAAGCTCTGCCCAGCTTGCGCCCACGGCGGCGGGGCACACCACAAAGAAGAGCGCGGCGAAAGTCGCGATATCAAACAGTGAGCTCACGGGGCCCAGCTCGAGCATAAAGCCCTTGATGGACGCAGCGTCCCAAGCGCGCGGGCGGGCAGTCCAGGCGTTGTCGACGGTGTCCCACGGCAGTGCGATGCACACGATCTCGTAGACCAGCGACAGCAGCACCAGCTGCAGAGCGCTCATGGGCAAAAACGGCAAGAACAGGCTCGCGGCGGTTACGGACAGCACGTTGCCAAAGTTGGAGCTCACTGTGGTCTTGAGGTACTTAAGCAAGTTGCCGTAGGTGCGGCGGCCTTCGATGATGCCGCGCTCGAGCACGCCCAGGTCCTTCTGAAGCAAGATGATATCGGCGGATTCCTTGGCAATGTCGACGGCCGAATCGACCGAGATGCCGCAATCGCTCGCACGCATGGCGGCGGCGTCGTTGATGCCATCGCCCATAAAGCCCACGGTGTGGCCGAGCAGCTCGCGCATGACGCGCACCAGGCGCGCCTTCTGCAGCGGCGAGAGCTTGGCGAACAGATGGGTTTTCTCAGCGCGCTCGGCAAGTTCGGCGTCATCGAGTGCATCGATCTCGGAGCCGAGCAAGACGTTGCTCGCGTCGATGCCGATCTGTTCGCAGACGGTGGCGGCGACGCGGTCGTTGTCGCCGGTCAGGACCTTGACCGCCACGCCCTTGGCCTCGAGGGTGGCGACGGCGCCCGCGGCACTTGCTTTGGGCGGATCGAGGAAGGCCAAAAAACCCATCAGCACCATGTCGCACTCGTCGGCGATGCCAAACTCGCCCACGTAGCGCGGATTGGTCTTCTGCGCCACGGCAATCACGCGCAGGCCCTCGGCGTTGAGTCCGGCGACCTGCTTACGAATCTGGGCGAGCTTATCTTCGGTGAGAGGCTGGGCGATGCCATCGACCTCGACAAAGGAACAGATCTCGAGCATTTCCTCGGCAGCGCCCTTGGTGACCATCTGGGTTTTGCCTTGGGCATCGGCGACAACTACGCTCAGGCGACGGCGTGAGAAATCAAAGGGCACCTCGTCGACCTTGGTATAGCGGTCGCGCAGGCTCTGGCCCAGCATGGAATCGGGCGCCGTGGCCGAGGGCGTCACGTCGGCACGGTCGATGACGGCCAGGTCGATAAGGTTTTTGAGGCCGGTCTGGAAGAAGCTGTTCAAAAACGCATGGCGCAGCACGCGTGCATCCTCGTTGCCGTCGGTGTTGAGGTAGCGCTCGAGCACGATGCGGTCCTCGGTGAGGGTGCCGGTCTTGTCACAGCACAGGACGTCCATCGCGCCGAGGTTTTGGATCGCCGGCAGTTCCTTGACGATAACCTGACGACGGGCGAGGTCCTTGGCGCCCTGCGACAGGCTCGTGGTCACGATGACGGGAAGCATCTGCGGCGTGATGCCAACGGCTACGCTCGTGGCGAACAGCAGCGCGTCGATGACGTTGCCCTTGGTGGCGACGTTGATGGCAAAGACGGCCGGCGCCATAACGAGCATGAGGCGTACGAGCAGCATGGAGACGCTCGAGACGCCGCGGTCAAACGCGCTCTTCTCGCCGCGCCCGTTGAGCATCTTGGCGATGCCGCCCAGGTAAGTGTCCGAGCCGGTGGCAACGACGAGCGCCATGGCGGTGCCGTTTTGCACGGAGGTGCCGGTAAAGACGATGTTCTTGCAGGCAGAGAGTGACAGCGCGGAGCCGTCGGCACCCTCGACGACGGTGATGGCAGCGGTCTTCTCGACGGCCTCGCTCTCGCCGGTGAGTGCGGACTCGATCACAAACAGATCGCGTGCGGTGATGATGCGGGCGTCGGCCGGCGCCATATCGCCGGCAGAGAGGCGGATCACATCGCCGGGGACGAGCTCGTCGAAGGGAATCTCGATGCGCTCGCCGTCGCGCAGGGCACAGCAGGTGTTGGAGACCAGGTCCTTGAGGGCCTCGGCCGCATTGCCGCTGCGGGCTTCCTGGATAAACTTCATGCCGCCCGATACCAGCAGCATGATGCCGATGACGATGACCGTGGAGGGGTCGCGCTGCGGTTCGGGCACGGCGAGCACGTCGATGTAGAGCGAGACCAGCGCGAGAGCGGCGAGGATGCCGGCGAAGGGGTCGACAAAGGCGTCGGCGATGCGGCGGGCGAGCGTCTTGGTCGGCGCTTCGATGGTGTTGGGGCCGACGGCGCTCAGGCGCTCGGCGGCGTGCTCGGCGGTGAGGCCGTCGGCTGTGGCGTCGAGCAGCACGAGGGCATCCTCGGCGCTATGGGTGGCGGCGAATATGGTGTTCTTGGACATGCCGGTATGAGCGGCGGGGCGCGCCGTGCGGCGGCGCTTGGAGATGGCTTCGAGTACCGTGGCGGTTTTGAGCATCAGCATAGGGTCCTCCTTGTTGAAGGGAGTTAGCGTACGTGTCGTATGTGCTTCAAAAAACCTAGATGTCGCTCACGTCATGCTTTCGAACCACCACAAAGGGACAGGCACCTTTGTGGTGGTTTTGACGATCGGCTGTTGGCGCTTATGCGTGCGCGGAATCCTCGCGGCGTGCCGAGGGCGACATGCAGGTTTTTCGACTATGACTGCCTTCCATGGCACACCTCCTTAAGGCCGGGCGCGGCGCGCTTTGGGTATCTCGTACCCGTTACAATCCGCCCGTATTCTTGATGAGGGGGTTTGCCGTGTCAACCCCAATGTTTGGAAAACCATTGCCCCTGACAAAGCCTTTACAGAATGCCGAGGCCCCAAAGCGCGCCCGCAACGCGCCCTGCCTGCGCTAAACTGGAAGGCACGTACGCGATTACGAGAGGAGCCCGCATGGAGGCTTACAAGCAAGAGTTCATCAAGTTCATGGTTGAGTCCGACGTTCTTAAATTCGGCAGCTTTACGCTCAAGAGCGGCCGTCAGTCCCCGTTCTTTATGAACGCCGGCGCCTATGTGACGGGCTATCAGCTCAAAAAGCTGGGCGAGTATTACGCCCAGGCCATCCACGATAACTTTGGCGACGACTTTGACGTGCTGTTTGGACCGGCCTACAAGGGTATTCCGCTGGCCGTCGTGACCGCAATTGCCTACCACGAGCTGTACGGCAAGGAGGTCAAGTACTGCTGCGATCGCAAGGAGGCCAAGGACCACGGCGCCGACAAGGGCAACCTGCTGGGCTACGAGCCCCAGGACGGCGACCGCGTGGTCATGGTCGAGGACGTCACCACCAGCGGTAAGTCCATCGACGAGACCTATCCCAAGGTCAAGGCTGCTGCCGATGTCGAGATCAAGGGCCTCATCGTGTCCCTCAACCGCATGGAGGTCGGCAAGGGTGGCGTGACCACCGCGCAGAAGGAGATCGAGGCCAAGTACGGTTTCCCCGTCGCGAGCATCGTCTCCATGGCCGAGGTCGTCGAGACCCTCTACAACCACGAGATCGACGGCAAAGTCGTCATCGACGACGAGCTCAAGACCGCTATCGACGCCTACTACGAGCAGTACGGAGCCAAGTAGGTAGTTACGCGGTTTTACCAAACCGCGTAACGGCTCGACACTGCGCGGGCCGCATTTGGACAATCTGACGTTCAACTTCAAGGGCGCGACCAGAAGGTCAGCGCCCTTTCGTTTCACGTCACCTTGTCTCAAATGCGGCCCGCTCGCTCATATGACCCAATCCACTGTCAAGGGCCACAATGGCCCCGCCGACCGCT
>CABUDS010000065.1 GCA_902490405.1 uncultured Collinsella sp. | reverse complement strand
GGCGGCTGATCCGGTCCGACCGGGCCGCGCGGCAAGGAGATATATTGCCAGACCGGAGGGGCGCCGGGGGCGGGAATCTGGGCGTACACATTTCCTACACATATTAAAACCCTGCTTACGTTTGCCAGCCGTTCTCTACCGCTCACCGAGGGCCTCTTTATAGTGAAGCGTCATATGGCTAAAGCTGATAGGCTCCCTTAGCCAAGGCACAGCCGGCATCGAGCAACTCATCGCGCTCCTCCACCGAGAACCCCTCGGCGTATACGCGAACCACCGGTTCGGTCCCGCTGGGGCGGATCAGCAGCCAGGTGTCATCCTCGAATGCCAAACGTAAACCATCCATATGGCTTACAGCCTGCGGCGCCTTGCCGCAAATCGATTTAGGATTCATGCCAGGAAGCAGCGTTCGCAGCGATTCGGCGTCTTCGGCCTCAAGGCGCAAATCGCGACGCCCATAGCTCGTCTTACCAAAACTGGCCTCGAGCTGATCGACCAAAACGCCCAAAGGCGCGCCCGTCTTTGCCATAAGCTCACACAGAATCAGACAAGCAAGGATTCCATCACGCTCAGGCATATGCGCGGCGATGCCGATACCGCCGGCCTCCTCGCCTCCCATGAGGACGCCGCCCTTCTTCATCTCTGCAGCTATATATTTGAAACCGACCGGCTTAACGGTCACACGACAGCCAAGCGCCTCGGCAATGCGACGCACTAGCGTCGAGCACGAGAGATTGACGACGACGCGTCCCTCCAAATTACGAAATTGAACCAAGTCGCCCAAAACGAGCGCCATGATCTGATGCGGATGTATATATCTGCCGCGCTCGTCAACCGCGCCGATACGGTCGGCGTCGCCGTCGGTCACCAGGCCAGCGCAAGCTCCGTCCTCGATAACCATGCGCTCGCAAGTGTCCACCCAAGGCTCAACGGGGTCGGGGCAGATATCTTCTTGATCAGACGCCTGCCCGGCGTGAATCTCGTGCACCTCAACGCCAAGCTCGCGCAGCAAGTCGGCTAGATAGCCCTGGGCTGCGCCGCCCATGGGGTCGACAACCACGCGCAAGTGCGCGGCGCGGATGGCTTCGGCATCGACAAACGATGCCACCGCTTGCATATAGTCAGGAATGATATCCGCGGTGCGATATTGCCCCTCGATCCCCATTGGCTCGGGAGCCATGGTCTCTTCGAGCTCTTCGATGACATCCTGGTTGGCGGTCGAGCCGTCACCCATGCGAATCTTGAGGCACAGATAACCCTGCGGATGATGGGACCCCGTCACCATGAGCGCGCCGCACGCCTCACCGTCATACGCCGCCGCCCACGTAAGGGCAGGGGTCGGAACAGGTCGCGAAGCGAGCACGGCGTCTAGCCCGTGCGCTGCTAGCACGCCCGCCGCAAGCTCAGCGAACTCGCGCGCCAGGGGCCGGGTGTCGAACCCTATATATACCGTTTTGCCCGGATTGGTCTTTTGCCACAACTCGCCGACGGCATCGGCGATACGGGCAACGTTATCGGCAGTGAAGTCCTCATCGACGCGAGCGCGCCAACCGTCAGTTCCAAAATGAATTATCGCGCACACGCGCAGACACCTCACAGTGTTTGGATCATGTTACGCATGGGGTATACCCGCAACATGCACTCGGCAACCTGCCGGCACCAGCATTCACCATTTGGGCAAATGCTGCCAAGGACATGCAGGCAATAAAAAACCGCCCCGTATGGAGCGGTTTTGCCCTTTATATATCGAGCGCCTCGGCCATTGCTGCCGTAGTGATTGCCGTGGTTCCACAGCAACTGCCCACCATTGCGGCACCGGCATGTCTCCATTCGATGCATGCGCGCGCGAAAGCTTCAGGGTTCTCGTGCCATACGGGGCCATCCTGAGTCTGGACCGGATCGCCTACGTTGGGACGCACCGTGACGGGAGTCGTCGCCGATGCAACCATCCTGGGCACCGCCGCATTCGCGGCCGCAAGCGAACAGCAATTAACACCAACCGAGTTTGCGCCGTGTTTTTCGGCGTACAAAACGGCTGCCTCGATGTTGAGGCCATCGCCCAGCAGGTCGCCTTTATCGTCAACGACAAAACTCACCAGAACAGGCATGCCGTCGGCGGCATCTCGGGCGCCGGCAAGCATGGGCTGCAGATTACGGATAGACGTCACCGTCTCGATCAGCAGACCGTCAACGCCGGCATTGAGCAAGGCGTGCGCCTGTTCGCGCGCAATGCCGCGGATTTCACGATACTCGGCAGAGTCCTCGGCAAACCACTCAATACCGATCGGGCCCATCGAGCCCAGCAGCAGCTGAGGGTGCGCCTGGCGAGCATCGTCGACGGCCCCGCGATTGACCTCCGCCACGGACGGCGCAATCTGGTCGTGCTTGAGGGCATAGCTTGATGCCTGAAAGGTGTTGGTAATGAGCACCTGCGCACCGGCGGCGACATACAAGCGATGGATACGAGAAACGGCCTGCGGCTCTGCCAGATTCCAAAACGCCGGTGGAATGTCTGCGGCGTCGTACTCACTCAACAGAACACTGCCCATGGGGCCCTGCGCCAACAAGGTCTCGCTCGACAAGCGGCGCGTAAGTTCCTCGGCACCAAAGCGATTGTAATAACTCGTATCCATATATATCCCGCTATTCCTCGACGCTGATTCCTTGCTTTTCGAGATAGGCGAGCCAGCGGTTCATCGTGTCCTCGGATAGCGCATGCTCCATCATGCAGGCCTCGGAATCGGCTCGCTCAAATTCGACACCGAGCTCCTGAACCAAAAACGTGCGGATGAGGCGATGACGGTACCAGATAGCCGTGCCAACCTCGCGGCCGCGATCGGTCAGGATTACCTTGCCATAGTGCGATTGCTCGACAAGCTCGGATGCCTTGAGCGCCGAAACCGCTTTATTGACCGATGCCTTGGAGACGCCAAGGCGCTGCGCGATGTCGACCGATCGCACGCCGTTGGTTTCCCCCTCTTCGCTTTCAATGCGAACCATGCACTCCAAGTAGTCTTCGTTCGCCACCGTCAGATGTAGTTCGCGCGAGCTATTTGTCGTATCCATGATCTTCCGTCCCTTCTGCATTCAATGGCTGATTCTACCCCATCCAAGCGTCGCGGTATGCCGTGGCATACCGTGCTAGAGTTCTTGTTGCACACGACGACCAAGATTGGAGCGGTCTTTATGGAAAACACCACCACAAACCCCGATGTCCTCGAGCGCTTTTTGCGCTACGTCCAGATCAACACGCAGTCCGAGGATGCAAACTGCGACCAGGTACCCTCGAGCGCCGTTCAGTTTGACCTTGCCAACGTGCTGGCTGAAGAGCTGCGCGAGCTTGGTGCGGAAGATGCCCACGTGACCGAGCACGCCTATGTCTGCGCGCATATCCCCGCAAGTGCGGGCGCTGAGGACAAGCCCGCCCTGGGCCTGATCGCCCATCTCGACACCACCGAAGTTGCACCGGGCGCCGGCGTGAAGCCGCACATCGTACACTACGAAGGCGGCGACCTGGTCTGCGGCACGGTTGACGGTAAGCCCGTTGCCATGAGTACCGCCAAGCTTCCCGCCCTGAATGACCTCGCGGGTGAGGACCTGGTCTGCAGCGATGGCACCACGCTGCTGGGCGCGGACGACAAGGCAGGCGTCGCCGAGATCATGTCACTTGTCGCGCGTATCGCTCAGGACCCTTCTCTGCCCCATCCCGCACTCGGCATTTGCTTCTGCCCTGACGAGGAGATCGGTCACGGAGCCGAGCTGTTGGATATCGATACCTTTGGCTGCAAGTACGCCTACACGGTCGACGGCGGCCCCATCGGCGAGCTGGAGTGGGAGTGCTTTAACGCCGCCGAGGCGACCATCCGCTTTGAGGGCCAGTCCATCCACCCGGGCGACGCCAAGGGCCGTATGGTCAACGCAGGCAATCTGTTCTGCGACTTCAACGCGTTGCTCCCCTACGTGCAGCGCCCGGAGTATACGGAAGGCTACGAGGGCTTTAATCACCTTGAGGGTGTATCTGCGACCGTCGATCACGCCACGGCGCGCTATATCGTCCGCGACCATGACGCCGCCAAGTTCCAGCAGAAACTCGACCTTATTGATGCCGCCGCCTCGATGCTCAACCAGCGTCTGGGTGAGGAGCGCGTAACGGTCGAGATTAAGCAGCAGTATCGAAATATGGCCGAAATCGTTCGTGACTATCCCGAGCTTATTGATGTTGCCAAGGAAGCCTACCTTGCCTGCGGCGTTGAGCCCCAAGTGCTGCCGATTCGCGGCGGCACCGACGGCGCGCAGCTGTCGTTCCGCGGTCTGCCCTGCCCCAACCTTTCCACCGGCGGCTATTGCTATCACGGCGTCAACGAATTCGTCCCGGTCAGTTCGCTCGTCAAGATGACCGACGTGCTCCAGGAGCTCGTCGCCCGTTTCGCATAAGCCTGGCTGCATAAGCCCAAAAGACGAATCGCCCCGTCCTCTACAGAGAACGGGGCGGTTTTTTTGCTGCAATGAGAACAGGTTGACGCACGCCAGCCTCTTAACGCAAGGAGTGTTCCAAACTGCCGGCACAAAAGGAACGTCCCCAAGTGCCGCAAAATGACGACATCCACTCTCGCTTTGTGGGTAGTCATTGGGGACGTTCTTGTTTGACTAGTCGTTTAAAAACGTCCCCAATGACTACCCAACGACTAGTCCGGACCAAGGCAACGCCGATGTTTTGGCAACGACAGACACTATGACCCAATCCGAGGGCACTAAAAAGATAGGAGCCCCCGCTCG
>CABUDS010000064.1 GCA_902490405.1 uncultured Collinsella sp. | reverse complement strand
CCTTCCTCTCGTATTATTACGAGTTTTGGGCGGTGCGCGACGTGCTCCGGGTGCACCGAGCTCACGTAGCCGGACACGGGCATGATGATGGGGAGCCCGAGGGCGGTGGCGTACCACGAGAACGTGCCGGCCACGCCGAGGTCGATGCTGCCGAGCGCCTCGCCCGAGGTCAGGGCGACCATCGTCGGGTAGAGGAGCGCCACGCCGATTGCCACGCCGGTGAACTCGTTCATGCGGAACTTGCGCGCGGCACTGAACGCCAGGGCGACGGGAAGGAAGTAGAAGAAGCCGTCAGCCACGGTGTAGAGCAGCGTGTAGAGGCCGTCGTTTGCAAAGGCCGGGACGAAGTAGGTGATGAGGGCAAGCAGTCCCTTCATGATGCCTGCGGCGGCAAGCGGTCCCAGGATGGGCTGGAAGATGCCAGAGATGAGGTCGATGATGACGGAGGCAACGGTCTTATCGCCCTGGGGCTCGTCGTCGGCGCTTGCGCCGCCCGAGAAGTTGCCGGCCTCCAGGACCGCGTCGTAGACGTCCTCGACGATGTTGCCCACGACCACCTGGTACTGGCCGTTGGCCTGGATGACCTGGATGACGCCCTTGAGGGCCTCGATCTTGGCCGTGTTGGCGCGGGACTCGTCCTTGAGTTTGAAGCGCACGCGCGTGATGCAGTGCGCGACGCTGGCGACGTTCTCGGCGCCGCCTACGTTCTCGAGTATGGATCTGGCCAGGTCGTCGTATTTTTCTGCCATTATTTTCTCCTTAGTGATATTGCCCGGGTGGTTAGCCCAGGTCGCCTCCGTTGGTGGCGATGGCCTGTTGATACCAGTAGAAGCTCTTCTTGCGCCTGCGCTCGAGCGTGCCGTTGCCCAGGTTGTCGCGGTCCACGTAGATGAAGCCGTAGCGCTTCTCCATCTCGCCGGAGCCCGCGCTCACGAGGTCAATCGGCCCCCAGGTGGTGTAGCCGAGCATCTCGACGCCGTCCTGCTCGATAGCGTCGCGCATGGCCTCGATGTGCTCGCGCAGGTAAGCGATGCGGTAGTCATCCTCGATCGTGCCGTCGGGAAGCACCTCGTCATAGGCGCCGAGGCCATTCTCCACCACAAAGAGCGGCTTCTGGTAGCG
The DNA here is from genome assembly GCA_902490405.1 of uncultured Collinsella sp. Classification (GTDB taxonomy): domain Bacteria; phylum Actinomycetota; class Coriobacteriia; order Coriobacteriales; family Coriobacteriaceae; genus Collinsella. The sequence continues at coordinate 3,709 of CABUDS010000064.1, read as the reverse complement.
GTCCCAGAGGTCGTTGATCGTGATGCGGAACCCCAGCGGGTCGATGACCCAGCCCCAGTCGCTCGTGCGCACGTAGGGGTTCTCTACGCCGGCGAAGGCGTTGCCCTCGGCGACGCCGCCCACGGAATCGGGGTCGCCCGCGGTACAGCGCGAGGAGTAGTAGCTAAACGAGATGAAGTCGACGGTGTTCTCCGCAAGGATGCGCTCGTCCTCGGCGGTCATGCCCACGTCGATGCCCTCGCGCTCGAGCATCTTGAGCGCGTAGCCGGGGTAGTGCCCGCGTGCCTGCACGTCCACGAAGAAGAGGTCCTCCTGGTTCTTGACCTGCGCTGCACGGACGTCCTCGGGACGACAGGAGTAGGGGTAGTAGCTTCCCGCGGCGAGCATGCAGCCAACCTTGTTCTCCGGGTCGACCTCGTGGGCGATCTTGGTGGCCCAGGCGCTCGCCACGAGCTCGTTGTGCGCGGCGCGGTACTCGGCCTCGCGGGCATTCTCCCCGGGCTCGAGGACGATGCCGGCACCCATGAAGGGACGGTGCAAGATCATGTTCATCTCGTTGAACGTGATCCACCAATGCACGAGGCCGCGGTAGCGGTTGAAGAGCACCTTCACGAGCCGCTTGTAGAGCTCGATGAGGGCGCGGTTTCGCCAGGCGCCGTACTTCTTGACGAGGTGGATGGGGCAGTCGAAGTGCGTGATGGTCACGAGGGGCTCGATCCTGTGCTCGCGGCAGCAGCGGAACACGTCCTCGTAGAAGGCGAGCCCGGCCTCGTTGGGCTCCTCCTCGTCGCCATTGGGGAAGATGCGGCTCCAGGCGATGGAGAGGCGAAAGACCTTAAAGCCCATCTCCGCGAAGAGGGCTATGTCCTCGCGGTAGTGGTGGTAGAAGTCGATGCCCGTCTGGGCCGGGTAGTAGTACCCGGGCTCAAAGTCGAGCATGCGCCTCAGGCCGCGACTTACGTCGTTGCGCTCCGACCCGTGTGGGATGACGTCGACATTGGCAAGGCCGCGGCCGCCCTCGTCATAACCTCCCTCGCATTGGTTAGCAGCGGCGGCTCCTCCCCAAAGGAACCCTTTTGGAAATGGCATGGTGCCTCCTTCTCTCTGGCGCCCCCACCTCTGCGGGGACGCTTTATAACGTCCTTGCGACCTCACGCGCCGGGCCCGTGGCCCTTTCCCTGATGCGCGCGGGCCGCCCGTGAAGGGGTGACTAGCTGACGGCTTGTCCTGCGGCGGCGCGACGTGCCTCCCGGCCTCCAAGCAGGGAGGGGACCTGTGCCAGGCACACGCCGGCGAGGATGATGGCGACGCCCAGCCACTCGACGACGCCGAGCGGCTCGCCGAGGACGATCATGGCGATGAGCAGGCCGGCGGGGAGTTCCGCGGCGGCCATGACAGTGGAGAGACCCGCGGGCAGGTGCGGAGAGCCCATGCCGAAGAGCAAGACCGGGCAGAGCATGCCAAAGAAGCCGGCGATGACGGCAAAGGGCAGGATGCCCTGGGCGAGGACGCCCGAGACGACGTAGTCCGGGCACACCGTGAGCGACATGACCACGGAGCCCGCGCACACGATGACGCCGCGCTGCTCGGACGAGCAGGGGGCCTCGACCTTGCCGGAGAGGGTGACAAAGAGGGAGCAGGACACGGCCGCCCCCAGCGCGCAGAGCAGGGCCACGGGGTCGTACCCGGTGATGCCGGTCTTGTAAACGCCGCTCGCGAACACCGTCCCGAAGACGATGGCCAGGGCGGAGGCCACTTGGAGGGGCCTCGGCGGCCGGCGCGTCATGACGGTCTGCCACACGAGCCCCAGCCACGTGAACTGGAAGAGGAGCGTGAGCGCCACCGGGGCGGGCAGCACGCTCATGGCGTAGCAGTAGAGGATTGAGGTGAGGCAGGTGAGGGCTCCCAGGCCCATGAGCTTAAGGGCGAGCTTCCAGCCCACGCGCTGCCAGCGGTGCCCGAGTGCGTGCCCTGCGAGCGTGGCGAGGGCGAAGAAGAGGCAGCCGAGCCACGCTTGGCTCGCCACCACCTGTGCCGAGGTGAAGCCCGCGGCGTAGGCGAGCTTGTAGGTCGTGGCCATCGCGCCGTAGCAGGCGCCGCCCGCAAAGACCTGGAGCGCCGCCTTGGCCTGTCCCGCGCCCGTGGCTCCCGCCCCGGCGGCCTGTTGCTTGATTGTGTTTGTTCCTGCCATTAGGCTCCCCTCCGTCTGCTGTCTTGCAGACGCACGTCTCGTGCGTCTGTTCCCTGCAATCGGAAGGTGGGCTCGTGCGGTCTTCTGGCGGTGCATGTGGCACCTGCTGCCAAGACGAAAAAAGCCACGCAACCGACTGCTCGGTTGCGTGGCAAAAAGGTGGCTAGCGCCCAGAAAAGTCCACGCGTTTTTAGACTGGGACAATGTACTACAACAGGTGAGATTCCGTCAAGAAAAACCGAGGAAAAAAGTGAGCCTCTGCCCGCCGTACCTGTGGCGGTCGTTCCCCGAACGGAGCGGTGCTGTTGGGAACTGTCTCGATCTGTAACAGTTGGGGCTAGTTTTGGTCGATGGATGTTACAGATTGAGATTGTTGAGGATGGGTGGGGGTAGCTAATTCGGACGGGGCTATTTTAAACATTGGGAAATCGAACGTGGCAAGCGGGGGTCTTCGGGGTATAAGACGGCTAATTGTATGCCGTTTTTTGAAAGGAACCCTTATGCCCAGCGTTGCCGTTCTTGCCGCCGATGGCTTTGAAACGATTGAATGCCTGACCATGGTCGATGTCATGCGTCGCGGCGGCGTGCGCGCCACGCTCGTCTCGATCATGCCCACCCGCGAGGTCGTAAGCTCGCTGCAGATTCCCGTAACTTGCGACGCGCTCTTTGACGAGATTAACTTTAACGAGTACGACTGCGTCGTGCTGCCCGGCGGTCTGCCCGGCGCCACCAACCTGCGCGCCGATCAGCGCGTCTGCGACGTAGTCTGCGAGTTCGCCGCGACCAAGCATGTTGCCGCCATCTGCGCCGCCCCGTTTATCCTGGGCGAGCTCGACCTGCTCGAGGGACGCCACGCCACGTGCTTCCCCGGCTTTGAGAAGAGCTTCCCCGAGGGCGCCTATACCGGCGACAAGGTCACGCACGACGGCAACATCATCACCGCCAGCGGCATGGCCCAGTCGCTCCCCTTTGCGCTTGAGCTGCTGCGTACGCTCGCCGGCGACAAGGCTGTCGAGAAGGTTGCCGAGGGCATTCAGCTATGATTTTGGCTTCGCAATCACCGCGCCGCATCGAGTTGATGCGCGAAGCGGGCTACGACATCCGCGTCATTCCCGCTGACATCGACGAGACTCCTTTTGATGATGAGGCCCCGCTTACGCTTGTCGAGCGCTTGGCTCGCGCTAAGGCTGCCGCCGTTGCCGCCGAGCACGCCGATCCCAGTGAGCTGACCATCGCGGCCGACACCATCGTCACCTTCGATGGCAAGATTTTGGGTAAGCCGGCAAACGAGGACGAAGCCCGCACCATGCTCCACGAGCTCTCGGGGCGCACGCACCAGGTCGCAACCGGCGTCTGCATCGTTAGAGCCGGAGACACCAGCGCCCCGCATGCCGCCGAGAGCCTGTCGTTTGTCGATGTGACCGACGTGACGTTCTATGAGCTTACCGATGAGCAGATCGAGCGCTACGTCGCCTCGGGCGAGCCCATGGACAAGGCAGGCGCCTACGGCATCCAAGG
>CABUDS010000063.1 GCA_902490405.1 uncultured Collinsella sp. | reverse complement strand
TGTTCATGGGCGAGGACGAGAACCGCAAGCTCGACGAGCGCGTCCGCGCGTTCCTGACCCGCGGCGTGACCGGCGACACCGACATCAACATCATCGACACCGCCGAGTTCGCCATCCCGGGCCTTGACGACGAGTTCCGCGTCATCGTGTCTCCGTGGATCCTCTCCTCGCTGATCACCGATCGCCTTGCCGCTTACTACGAGACGGTCACCAAGCACAACCTCAACTACCGTCGCTACTATCACCAGTTCGATTACTAATCGGCGACAAATTAGCTACTGATCAAGAAGCACCCTGCCCGGGCGCATGCGTCCGGGCATTTTTATGCCGAAGTTCGCAAGAAAGGGGAATCGAATGAGGCAGTTTATCGTTGCATCCCATGCTCATTTTGCGTCCGGAATCGTCGAGAGCATTGGGCTACTCTCGGGCGAGCGCGAGAACGTCCATGCGCTGTCTATGTATGTCGACGGAAACGAGGACCTGGTCAAGGAGGCCGCAGCGATTCTGGACGGCTTTGCCGCGGACGATGAGGTCGTCGTTTGCACCGACCTCTTTGGCGGCAGCGTCAACAACGAGTTCACCAAGATCGTCCAGACGCGCCCCAACACGCACCTGGTGACCAATATGAATCTGCCGCTCCTTATTCAGCTGCTGTTCGTGCCCGACTCCACCCCGATCGATGAGGCCATTCGCCAGATCGTCGAGGCGGACGACACCAAGGTCAAGTACGTCAACGACCTGCTGGGGCAGGCCGAACTCGATGAGTTTTAATCGTTAGGAGCACATCATGATTCAGATGATTCGCGTGGACTATCGACTGCTTCACGGCCAGGTTGCCGTTAGCTGGACCTCGGCTCTGGGTGCCGACTGCATCCTGTTAGTGAGCGACACGGTCCTCAACGACAAGCTTCGTCTGCAGGCCCTGTCCCTTGCAAAGCCGGAGGGCTGCAAAGTCGTTGTCAAAAACACCGAGGACGCCGTCAAGGCGCTTCAGAGCGGTGTGACCGACAAGTACAAGCTCTTCGTGGTTTGCGAGACGATCCAGCAGGCCGGTGCCGTCGCCAAGGCGATGGGCGTCAAGAAGATCAACCTCGGCAATGTGGCCTTTAGCGAGGATGCCCGCCAGGTCTCGACGAGCGTATTCCTTACGCCCGAGAACGAGGCCTACGTGAAGGAGCTGCTCGGCGAGGGGTATGAGCTGTTCATTCAGATGATTCCGGCGGATGCGAAGACTGACGCCGCAAAGGTCATCGGTTAGGGGCTGTCATGGTTATCAAGACGATCCTGATTTTCCTGATTGCCCTCTTGGGCTATTCCGAGTGGCTGACCGGTACGAGTTACCTTCAGCGCCCCATTGTGCTCGGACCGTTGGTCGGCCTTGTCATGGGCGATGTGGTGACCGGCACGATCATGGGCGCCACGATGGAGCTTGCCATGGTCGGTGCCATCTCGGTCGGTGCGTATAACCCGCCCGATACGATTTCCGGAACCATTCTGGGCGTGTCGCTTGCCATGCAGGCCGGCGCGGACGCTTCGGCGGCCCTGACCCTGGGCATTCCCATCGCAACGATCGTCCTGGCGCTCGATACGGCCCTGGGCCAGCCGGTCATGCTGCTGCTGGTGCACCGTATCGACAAAAACGTCGAGGACGGAGACACCAAGGCCATCACGCGCAACATGCTCATCGCCGGTTACGCGCAGAGCTGGTGCGGCCTGCTGATCATTCCCCTGGCATTCTTCTTTGGCGCCGATGCTGTTGCCAGCCTGCTCAACATCATCCCCGATTTCGTTCAGACCGGCATGGATGTCGCCGCCGCCTTCTTGCCCGCACTCGGCTTTGCGATGCTGGCGCAGATGATTATGAACAAAACAGTGGCTCCGTTCTTCTTCGCTGGCTTCTTCCTCGTCGCCTACTTTGGCATTAGCACGACGGGCGTGGCGATCTTTGCCGCGATTATCGTCGTCGCGATGACGGTTTTGGGTGACAAGAAAAAGGCGGAGCAGCCCGCAGCGGCAACCGAGGATCCTGCGATTAGGAGTGGGTTCGATGAGTTTTAAGTTTGAGTCTTCTTACGACGGGCTGATTTCCCGCGCAGACCTTAAGAAGCTGTTCTGGCGCTCGATTCCCTATGAGCATTCCTGGAACTACGAGCGTATGGGCCATATCGGCTTTATGTGGGCCCTTATGCCGATCCTTCGCAAGCTGTATCCGCAGGATGCGGACTTTAAGGCCGCACTCAAGCGCCATATGGAGCTCTATAACGTCACGCCGTACATCTCGACGCTCCCCATGTCCATTGCTGCCGCAATGGAAGAAGTCAACGCCACCGAAGATAACTTTGACACGAGCGCGATCTCTAATGTCAAGCTTGCTTTGATGGGACCGCTGTCCGGCGTGGGCGATGCCTTCTACTGGGGTACGCTGTGAATTTTGGCAACGGGTGTCGGCACGTCGCTGGCGCTGCAGGGCTCTATTCTTGGCCCGATTTTGTTCCTGCTCGTGTTCAACGTCCCCCACTACATCATCCGTTACCTGCTGACGTTTGTGGGATATCGCTTTGGCTCGGACATGATCAGCAAGGTCCAGGAATCGGGCATTATGGACACGATCGTCAAGATGGCCTCTATCATGGGCGCCATGGTGATCGGCGCTATGACCATGGAGATGGTCACCGTGGACATTCCGCTCATGGTCGGCGCGGGCGATGGCGCTCAGACGCTCGCCGAGCTGCTCAACGGAATCTTCCCGGGCTTTGTCACGATGGGACTGTTTGGAATTGTCTATCTCATGCTCAAGAAGAAGATGAATCCGCTGCTCATCATGCTCGTAATCCTACTCGTGAGTATCGCCGGCGCGTTCTTTGGAGTGCTTGGTGTTCAGTAGGGCATCCGTCATAATTAAAACAATGTAAGAGGGGGCGTCGCGCACATTGTGCTGCGGCGCCCTTTTGCCGAAAGGTGGACAAGATGGAGTATCCGCAGCTTGCCGTCATGAATATCAGCCATCGTTATTTTGACCTTGAGGAATTCTTTTCCTCGGCTGCGGCCTCGGGCTACACGTGTTGCGAGCTTTGGACCGGGGCGATGCATCTGTATGTCGATTGCCATGGATACGATTCGATCGAGCAGGTGCGGGAGCTGTCACAGCGGTATGGGGTTCGGATTGTGGGGCTTTGTCCCGAACAGAACAACCCCAAGCCGTGGAATATCGCGGCGCGCGGGAATGAAGCGCGTGCCCGCACGCTCGCGTACTTTAAGAACGTTGTGGATATCGCGGCGGAACTTGGAGCCGAGCAGGTCATGGTCTCGAGCGGCTGGGCATTTTTGAACGAGCCGATCGAAGACGCGTGGGGTCGCAGTGCCTCGATGCTGCGTGCGATTGCCGAGCATGCGGGAGAACGCGGCGTGCGACTGGTGCTCGAGGCCCTACAGCCGGTTGAGTCGATAATCGTGAACTCGGCGGCCGACACGAAGCGCATGATTGAGGCAGTTGATCATCCGGCACTTAAGGCGTGTCTGGATATGGGCGCCATGGCGGTGGCGGGGGATACCATCGACGATTATTTCGATCTGCTTGGCGATGATGTCGCCCACGTGCATTTTGTCGATGTTGCGGCAGATGGCACGACGCATCTTGCCTGGGGTGACGGCGACCGCGATATGCGCGCCGACCTGGATAGGTTGGTGGCGCGCGGCTATCGCGGAGTTGTTTCGGCCGAGACCTATGACGGGCGCTATTTTGCCGACCCCGCAGCTGCCGATGCGCAGGTAATGGCAGAGTATCGTCGTGCGATTGGCGCCTAGGTGGGGTCGGGCTGCGGCAACCTACCCTATGTTTCCAGATGAATACGGTGTGAGCGGCTGCGACGGATTTTCCCCGCAAACACTCTAGTATGCTAAAGTACCCAGAAAACCGGCGGAGCTATGCCGGTCTTCTGTTCTATACGAAACACAGCATGAGGAGGCTCACCAGATGACGGCCACACCGTGGGGATTCCGGGACATATTGCCCGAGGAGGCTCAGGCGCGCGAGGAGATTGCGCTGACGGTGAAGGGCTGCTTCAGGGAGCATCATTACCTTCCGGTCGAGACGCCGTTGCTCGAGGACAAGGGTTCGCTCGAGGAGGGCGGCCGCATTGCGGATACGCCGTTTAAGCTCTTTGATGACGACGGCCGCCTGCTGGTGGTCCGTCCCGACAACACGTTGCCGATCGTGCGCCTGGTTTCGACCCGCATGCGTGCTGCCGACTTGCCCCTGCGCCTTCGCTACGAGGCGCCGGTGGTTCGTGAGTGCCAACGCAATGCCGGCGCCTCGCGTCAGTTTACGCAGCTGGGCTTTGAGCTCATCGGCGCGGGCGATACCGCGGGCGATGTTGAGATTGTCTCGCTGGTCGCCGAGGCCGTGCGCGAGCTGGCACTTCCCGATGCGCGCATTATCGCAGGTAGCGTACGTCCTTTTAAGGAATTGCTCGCGGTATGCGAGGAACGTGAGCTGGCCGCCGAGGCTCTGCGCTGCGTGCATGCCAACGACTTTGTGGGCCTCGATGCCCGCGTGGCGGCAAGCGCCGAGTCCGATGCCGTCAAGGCCGCCATTAGCGAGCTGCCGCGCCTACACGGTGGCCCCGAAGTGCTCGATCGCGTGGATGCGCTGCTGGAGGCGGCCGGCATCGCCGCGCCGCTGACGCGCGAACTGCGCGCCTTGGTTGAGGGCTTGGCCCCAGAGGATGCCCAGGTGCTGTCGTTCGACTTTTCCATCATGAACTCTTTCGATTACTACACGGGCCTGGTCTTTAAGGCCTATGCCGGCGGTCTGCCCGACCCAGTGGGCTCGGGCGGTCGCTACGACTCCATCTTTACCGGCGCATTCGGCGACGGCATCGAGGTGCCAGCGGCTGGCTTCGCTTTTTCGCTCGAGCGTCTGGAGGCAGCGCGCACCTCGGCCGAGGATGCCGCTTCCGATGGCGATCACGCCGCAGGCCGTGGCGCCGAGGGTCCGCTGCGCATCGCTGTGCCCAAGGGCTCGCTTAAGGCCGACACGCTCGACGTGCTCGAGGCCGCGGGCTTGGACGTCTCTGAGCTGCGTGACCCCGGCCGTCACCTGATCGTGCGCGGCCGCGACACGAGCGCCGGCGAGGGCACGGTCGGCGATATCGAGTTTGTCATCGTGCGCCCCAGCGATGCGCCCGCCTTTGTGGGCTGCGGCGGTGCCGACTGCGGCATCTGCGGTTGGGACTCGCTTATCGAAGCAGACCTCAACCTGCTGCAGCTGGTCGATCTGGGCTACGGCCTGTGCACGTTTATTGAGGCTGAGCCCGCGTGGCGCGCCGGTCAGACCGAGCGCAACTATGCCCGCCGCGGTTCGCTTCGCGTGGCAACCAAGTACCCGCGCATCGCGAGTGCCTGGTATGCCGAGCGCGGCGTGAACGCCGACATCGTTTCGCTGCACGGCAACATCGAGCTGGGCCCCATCGTCGGCATGA
>CABUDS010000062.1 GCA_902490405.1 uncultured Collinsella sp. | reverse complement strand
TCCAGTTATTTTGCCTCTGCCTGGGGAAACCACGGCAACGGAGAGTCCATTACCTGGACTCAAGGTGGCTCGTCGGGGACGAAATATACCTACACCAGAGAGTTTGGTGATGGTATCGCGCCCCAAAGCCTGGAGGGTGCAGTCCAGAAGGTCAATCTGTCCGTCGAGGGCAACGGCTATACGCTCGACATTCATGAGATGGCAATCGACGAGAACGGTTGCGGTGCTGTGACGTTTACATTGTCCAATCCGAATGGCGTTAACTACTACAAGCCGGCGGCAGAGCTTGGCGAACTTGTTCTCTATGGTGAAGAAGAAGGGGGCGTCAGTACACCCAGCATGAACTTCGGCGAGGAATGGGCTGATACACGCTGCACCATTGATAAAGACACATCAAGCGACACGGTCATTAACGGCACGATGTACTTTGCATCTTGGAATCGCGATCGAGATTTACGACATGCGGTCACCTGGAATATCGGTTGGACGGAGGGCAAAGGTGAGGATGCGAAGGTGATCGAGGTATCGACGCCAGAGTTTAACGTCGGAGCGCACGTCGATACAAAAGAACTCCGCTCCGATGACTCGCCTCTCGAGATCAGTCCGTTTTCCATCCAGACGCACATCGATGATCTGGGCTATGAAGCAGTTGATCATAAACTGACCGTCACCTACAAGGATGGGTCAGAGCAGATTATCGAAGATGACGACGCAGGGGCGTACAATTTCTATGTTTCGATGGCGCGCAATAGCGGAGAGAACATCTGGGTTCCGGCAAGGCTCATCAATGTCGATCAGGTTGTATCGGTAACCCTTGAAGGAACGAGGTGCACATCAACAGGAGAGACCGAAACAGAAGTACCCTTTACCATCGTCTACTCGTAAGGCTTGAGGCCGCTTCCCACTAGGGGAAGCGGCCTATTTTGCGTTATATGGACGGTTATTTTGAGCGATATTCGCCTGAATTTCGGAAGTATGCGGCAAAATCTCGATGGGCCGACCACACCGCATATGCTCAAGCGCTCTACCTGCGGGTTTATTATCGCAAAACCCCGGCGTGCTCGGCAGGTCCAGAATTTGCCGCATACTTCCGAAAGCGCCGCCGATTTCCCTATGACAGATGAGGGCGGATCACCGCTGGAGCGCGACGTTTCCGCAGATAAAACCGACCAAAACAAACCTGTCCCTTTTTGGCTGGTAACGTTGCCCCGACGAGCACGTCGGATTTCCGGGCCGGGCGGCGCGGGGGTTAAGTTTGTCGCGAGTTCCGCACGAGCCGGAGGCCACTTAATGTGGCCTCCGTGCGAGCCAGGACTGTAGAGCAGCAAACTTAACCCCTGTGCCGCCCGGGCCGGGAATCCGCCCCCGCGCACAGGAGGGGATTCCTTTTGTGTAGGCTTTGCGGAAATGTGCTCATTTTGGGATACGCCCGGCGGCGTGGTCTGTTGACGGCACAGCTAATGCCACGTATCCTATCGAACTGCGTGTTTCGTAGGGGGATGCTGACCCCTCGATTCAAGCCGTTGCACTTTACAGAAAGCTGGAATCATTCGAGAAGGAGTACGCTTTGCCTACTATTAACCAGCTGGTTCGCCAGGGCCGTCGTTCCGTGCCCAAGAAGTCCAAGAACGCTGCTCTGCAGCACAACTCCCAGAAGCGCGGCGTGTGCACCCGCGTCTTCACCACGAGCCCCAAGAAGCCGAACTCGGCTCTTCGTAAGGTTGCCCGTGTTCGCCTTGTCAACGGCATCGAAGTTACTGCTTACATCCCGGGTGAGGGCCACAACCTGCAGGAGCACTCCATCGTGCTCGTCCGCGGCGGTCGTGTCCGTGACCTCCCTGGTGTCCGTTATCACGTCATCCGTGGCGCCTACGACGCTGCTCCGGTCCAGAACCGTATGCAGGCCCGTTCCAAGTACGGTGCTAAGCGCCCCAAGGCTAAATAAGCCAGATAACGTTTTGATACTTTCGCCGTGTGCCGTCTTGAGCGCCGCACGGTAGACACTTAAGGAGATTTCACATGCCGCGTCGTGCAGCAGCTAATCGTCGTGAGGTTCAGCCTGACGCCGTTTACAACAACCGCCTGGTGACTCAGCTCATCAACAAGGTCCTTCTTGACGGCAAGAAGGCCACCGCTGAGCGCATCGTTTACACCGCTTTCGAGATCGTTGCCGAGAAGTCTGAGGGTGGCGACGCTCTCGCTACCTTCAAGAAGGCTATGGACAACGTCAAGCCCACGCTCGAGGTTAAGCCCAAGCGTGTCGGTGGCGCTACCTATCAGGTCCCGATGGAGGTCAACTCCCGTCGTTCCACCGCTCTGGGTATCCGCTGGATCGTCAACTTCTCCCGCGCTCGCAAGGAGAAGACCATGGCCGAGCGTCTTGCCAATGAGATCCTCGACGCTTCCAACGGCCTGGGCGCTTCCGTCAAGAAGCGTGAGGACGTCTTCAAGATGGCCGAGGCCAACCGCGCGTTCTCTCACTATCGTTGGTAAGTTAAGGTAAGGAACTAACATGGCTAAGCCTAAGTACAAGCTTTCCGATACCCGTAACATCGGCATCATGGCCCACATCGATGCCGGTAAGACCACCACGACCGAGCGTATTCTTTACTACACCGGTAAGACCCACAAGATCGGTGAGGTTCATGAGGGCGCTGCCACCATGGACTGGATGGTTCAGGAGCAGGAGCGCGGCGTAACCATTACCTCCGCTGCTACCACGTGCTTCTGGAACAAGGACGGTAAGGACTACCGCATCCAGATCATCGACACCCCGGGCCACGTTGACTTCACCGCCGAGGTCGAGCGCTGCCTGCGCGTCCTCGATGGCGCTGTCGCCGTCTTCGACGCCGTTGCCGGCGTTCAGCCCCAGTCTGAGACCGTTTGGCGTCAGGCTTCTACCTTCAACGTCCCCCGCATCGCCTTCATCAACAAGTATGACCGCGTGGGCGCTGACTTCTTCAACGCTATCGAGACCATGAAGGATCGTCTCGACGCCAACGCCGTGGCCGCTCAGGTCCCGATGGGCGCCGAGGACAACTTCTGGGGCGTCATCGACCTGGTCACCATGACTGCATGGGACTTCAAGGCCGACGAGAAGGGTATGACCTACCCCGAGCCGATGGACGAGATCCCGGCTGAGTTTGCCGACATCGCTGCCACCAAGCGCGAGGAGCTCCTCGACGCTGCTGCCAGCTTTGACGACGAGCTCATGGAGAAGATCCTCATGGAGGAGGACTTCACCGTCGAGGAGCTCAAGGCTGCTCTGCGCAAGGGCGTTCTGGCCAACGAGCTCAACCTCGTCTTTGTGGGTTCCGCCTACAAGAACAAGGGCGTTCAGGAGCTGCTCGACGCTGTCGTCGACTACCTGCCCAGCCCGCTCGACGTTGAGGCCGTCACCGGTACCGATCCGGACACCGGCGAGGAGATTCAGCGTCATCCTTCCTTCGACGAGCCCTTCTCCGGCCTGGTCTTCAAGATCATGACCGACCCGTTCGTCGGTAAGCTCACCTACGTCCGCGTTTACTCCGGCCGCGCCGAGTCCGGCTCCTACGTTGTCAACGCTTCCAACGGTCAGCGCGAGCGCCTCGGCCGCATCCTCGAGATGAACGCCGCCGAGCGTATCGACCGTGACGACGCTGCCGCCGGCGACATCGTCGCTTGCGTCGGCTTCAAGAACTCCACCACCGGTGACACCCTGTGCGCCGAGGGCAAGGAGATCGTCCTCGAGAAGATCGAGTTCGCTAAGCCCGTTATCGACGTTGCCATCGAGCCCAAGACCAAGGCCGAGCAGGACAAGATGTCCCTGGCTCTGACCAAGCTCGCCGAGGAGGACCCGACCTTCCAGGTGTCCACCAACCACGAGACCGGCCAGACCATCATCGCCGGCATGGGCGAGCTGCACCTCGAGATCATCGTCGACCGTCTGCTCCGCGAGTTCAAGGTTGACGCTAACGTCGGTAAGCCCCAGGTTGCCTACCGCGAGACCGCCGGTCACGACGTCGAGAAGGCTGAGGGCAAGTTCGTCCGTCAGTCCGGCGGTCGCGGTCAGTACGGCCACGCCGTCATCAAGCTCGAGAAGATGGAGGAGGGCTTCGGCTACGAGTTCGTCAACGCTATCGTCGGCGGCGTCGTGCCCAAGGAGTACATCCCGTCCATCGACAAGGGCATCCAGGAGGCCCTGAACACCGGTGTTATCGCCGGCTTCCCGGTCCTCGACGTTAAGGTCACCCTGTTCGACGGTTCTTACCACGAGGTCGACTCCTCCGAGGCCGCCTTCAAGATCGCCGGCTCCATGGCTATCAAGGACGCCCTCAAGAAGTCCGATCCGCAGCTGCTCGAGCCGATCATGGCTGTCGAGGTCGAGACCCCCGAGCAGTACATGGGCGACGTTATGGGCAACCTCTCCGGTCGCCGCGGCAAGATCGAGGGCATGGAGGATCGCAAGAACAGCAAGCTCATCCGTGCCAAGGTGCCGCTGGGCGAGATGTTCGGTTACGCTACCGACCTTCGCTCCCAGACCCAGGGCCGTGCATCCTACACGATGCAGTTCGACTCTTATGAGCCCGCGCCCAAGTCCATCGTGGACGAGGTCATGAGCAAGAACGCCTAAGTTCGAGCTCCCTGTTACGTAATCCGCGAGAACATCTCTCGCACTCTTTGGAGGTTTAAGTTGGCTACCCAGAAGATCCGCATTCGCCTCAAGGGCTATGATCACGAGGTCGTCGATCAGTCCGCGAAGCTCATCGTCGAGACCGCTCAGAAGACCGGCGCTCGCGTTTCCGGTCCTGTCCCCCTGCCCACCGAGCGCAACCTGTACACGGTTATCCGCTCGCCGCACGTGAACAAGGACTCCCGTGAGCAGTTCGAGATGCGCACTCACAAGCGCCTCATCGACATCCTCGATCCCACCTCGGGCACCGTTGATTCGCTCATGCGTCTCGACCTCCCCGCTGGCGTCGACATCGACATCAAGCTCTAAGCGATATCGCTCATAGCTTAAAGGGCCCCGCTGCCGTTACGGTAGCGGGGCCCCTTTGTTTAGCATGATGGGATTGGACCGCCGGATAAGGCTGCCGAGCGGCTGGCTGTGGCGCCCTACTCACTCAAGGGGCGCAATGACGCTTCCTCAAAATGGAAGGATCGCAAGCCGTCTTCTGTTTCGATGCACGCACGACCAAAGCCATCGACCGTTTTAAAGATGCCTCGCGCCAGCTCGTCACCGGCAGGGGAACGGGCGATAACGTGCTCCCCAATCCAGTTGAGGTGAGTGACATATTCGCCGTGGACGGGCGCGAGCGGTCCGGCGTCTTCTTCCATGGCGTTAAGACGCTCTGCCCACGCATCTACAGCGTCTATAACTGCGTGATAGACCTCATCGAGGAGCATGTCGACGGCGGGAACTCTCTCGTTGAGGTCTGACAGGCCAATTGCCGGCAGGCCGCCATCGGGTACCTCTTGGGGCGTGTAGGTTACGTTGACGCCAATGCCGCAGACGGCGAAGGGCTTGCCTTCGTTATCGCGTGCGGCCTCGACCAGAATGCCGCCGAGCTTGCGTCCTCGTGCGACAAGGTCGTTGGGCCATTTAAGGCGAATCTCGTTTGCAAGACCCTGCTTTTCGAGTGCTTCGAGCACCGCTAGGCCGCTGACGGCGGCAAGACCAGAGAACTTTGCAGGATTAACGCATGGGCGCAGGACAATCGAAAGCAATAAGTTGCCGACGGTT
>CABUDS010000061.1 GCA_902490405.1 uncultured Collinsella sp. | reverse complement strand
GCAACTTTTGCAAAGGAATTGGCGATCTTGCAGGAAAGCTCTGGATCGGTCGAGGCGCCGCACCAGTTGACGGCAAGTACCGTAAAGGTGACACAGATAATGGTTAGGCCGATCATCTTGGCATGAGGCGTCAGACCGAGCGAGCGCCCATGCGTAACGGAGGTCAGGTCGTCGATCAGGCCCAGCACGCCGGTCGCCAGCGTGGCGAGGAGCACGAGCACGAGCTCGGTGGTGAGCTTGCCCATCAGCAGGCAGGTCAGCGAGATCGCGACGAGGATGACAACGCCACCCATGGTGGGCGTTCCCTGCTTAACCAAATGACGCTTGGGGCCGTCGGCACGAACCTGCTGGCCGATACCCTCGACCTTGAGTAGCTTGATCCACCACGGCATGAGCAGCAGCGCAATGGAAGCGGCGATGCCAAGCCCCAAAAAAGCCTGATACGTTGGATACGAGGGATTGCCGAACATGGGCTAGCACACACCTTCCACAAAGCGGTCGAGCTCAACAAAGCGGGAACCCTTGACCAGTACAGCATCATGTTTTTCAAGCGCGCCGCCCATGCGGTCGAGCACCTGCTGATAATCGGAGAACACCTGGATGCGGTCCTCGTCCATGCCCATCATGCGCGCGGCATCGGCCATAAGCTGGGCCAGCTCACCACCCACGCACGCCAGCATGTCGAGCTTCTTGGCGGCGGCATAGGCGCCCACGAGTTCATGCATGCGAGGAGCCTCATCGCCCATCTCGCCCATCTCGCCCAGGATCGCCATGCGAGACCCCCTGCACGAAAGCGAGCACAGCAGGTCGAGACCGGCTGCCATGGATTCGGCGCTGGCGTTATAGGAATCGTCAATGACGCGGGCACCGCTCTTGGCGCGTTTGATCTCCTGGCGGTGACCAGTGATCGTGAGGCCCCTAAAGGCAGCATCGATCTGCTCGGGCGTCACGCCCAGGCGATAGGCAACCGCGGCGGCCTTAACGGCATTCGGAACGGACTGCACGCCGGGGATGGCAAGCATGGTATCGATTGTCTCGCCCTGACCAAAATCGAGCGTAAAGACCGGACGGCCCTCGTCATCAGCTCGAACGTCGCGGGCGCGGACCTCATCATCGTCCGAGACGCCGGCCAGCATCACATCGATACCAGCAGGCTGGGCGAACGTATCGCGAATGAACGGCGTAAAGTCGTCCTCACCGCCCAAAACCAGCAGCGGCAAGAAGTCGCCGGCGGCGCACATACCCTGGACAATCTCGGCCTTAGCGCGGGCGATGTTCTCGCGGCTGCCCAAAATGCCGATGTGAGAGGTGCCGATCTTGCTCACGATGGCAAGGTTGGGATTGGCGGACTGGGACAGGCGCTCAATCTCGTGGAAATGGTTCATGCCCATCTCGAGCACCAGGACCTCGGTATCGGCCGGAGCGGAAAGCACCGTGAGCGGCATGCCGATCAGGTTATTGAAATTGCCCTTGGTGGCCCAGACACGATAGCGCTTGGCGAGCACAGCGGCGAGAACGTCCTTGGTCGTCGTCTTGCCGATGGAGCCGGTAATGCCAACGACCAGGCAGCCAAGCTCCAGGCGATACGCGTGCGCCAAACGCAGCAGAAACTCCTCGGGATCATCGGTCAGCAAGATGGCACAGCCCTTGTCCTGCGCCAGCGAGACCAGCTCGGCCTCGGGCTCACGCGTCATCACGACGGCGCCGGCACCCGACTGGACGGCACGGGAAGCAAAATCATTGCCGTCGACGTTTTCACCGGGAAAGGCGACGAAAATCGTCCCTTCCTCGACCTGGCGCGAGTCGATAACGCACCCGCGGCATACCCGATCGACTTCTCCCGTCACGGTTCGGGCCCCTGTTGCGGCCGCGAGGTTGTTGACGGCGATCTCTATCATTGCAGCTCCCCTGTAAACCTAAATAATGCTATCGGCGTATTGTATCCCAGCGCCGCGCATGCGTGGTGCAGGGCATGTGAACACCCCTCATATGGGACAACAAACCACGCCCCAAAGATTGTAACCCCCTACCTCGTATGCGGGATACCCAACACGTCGAGCGCGTTGGCCATAATGGACTGGAACGGCACCGCAGCGGCATCTGAGCCGCTCGGCGTTCCGTCGAGCGTGATATAGCACAGCACCTTGGGCGATTGTGCCGGCGCAAAGCCCATAAAGGACGACATGTAGTTCTCCTTAAGGTAGCCGCCGTTCTCGTCGGCACGTTCGGCCGTGCCGGTCTTGCCCGCCACGTCATAGCCGTCAACCGCGCCGCCAACGCCCGTTCCCTCGGACACGACCGTCTGCATGCACGATGTCACCTGGGATGCGGCGTCCTCCGAAATCGCACGCTCGCCTTCGCCCCAGTCCTTCTCGTCGCCTTTGCTGGACTTATAGAAGTGCGGGGTCATCATCACGCCGCCGTTGGCGATGCCGCCCACGGCACGTGCGACCTCAATCGGCGAGACAGACAGCGCCTGTCCAAAGCTCATCGAGCCCAGCGTGGCGCCGTCATACTGGTCACGCTCCTTGACGATGCCCAGGCTCTCGCCCGGAAAATCGACACCCGAGCTGTGACCGATGCCCCACTTGTCCACATAGGCGGCAAAGTCGTCGGCACCGATCTTGCGCCCCACCAGGACAAAGCCCACGTTGGACGAACGGCGCATCATCTCGCGCACATCCATGGTCATGGCATAGTCGCGCTTGTCGGCATCGGTGACGGTATCGTCGCCCACCTTGATGCTCGCCGGCACCTCAAACGACGTACTCGATCGCACGACGCCCAAGTCGAAGCCGGCGCCCGCCACGAGTGTCTTAAAGACCGAGCCGGGCTCGTAGGCGTCGGTAACCAGGCGCAGGTTCATATCTTCGGTCTTGGCGTTTTCCAAATCGGTCTGGTCGTAGGTCGGATACGAGCAGGCGGCGAGAATTTCGCCGGTCGTGGGGTCGGTGACCAAAGCCGAGCCGTTCTTGGCCTTTGTCTTCTCGACAGCCTCTGCCAGAGCGTCCTCAGCCGCACGCTGAATATTGACATCGAGCGTCGTCACGATATCAACGCCGTCGACCGCAGCCACCTTTTTATAGGCACCGCCCGCGATATAGCTGCCGTCCCTCGCGCGCTCGCGCACGAGAGAACCGTTCGTGCCGGTCAGAAGTTTGTTGTATTGCTTTTCGAGACCCGTCAAGCCGTCGTTGTCTACATTCACTACACCCAGCACCTGCGATGCCAGATTGCCGTATGGATATACGCGCTTCATGGCCTGCTCAAAAAGCACGCCGGGCAGGTTCTTCTTCTCCAGCGCCGCAGCATCGTCTTCGTCCACCTGGCGCTTGATATACACCCAGGTTCCATCGGACTCAACGAGCTTACGGCAGGTCTTTTTATCGATTCCAGTTGCCTTGACCAGCGCCGACACCGTCTTGTCAACATCCTCGACAAGCTGCGGGTTCACGGCGATATTGCGACATTCGACCGACGACGCCAGCACGTTACCGTTGCGGTCGTAGATGGTGCCACGTTTGGCATAGAGGGTCTGCGCAAGCAGGCGACGCGCATCGGCACGCTCGCGCAGTTTATCGGCTTCGACAATTTGATAGTCGGCAAGGCGAAAGACGCCCAAGCCCAAGCCAAACCCGATGAAGCCCATGACGGCTTTGCGACGGGGCAGCGGCGTGCCCGTGAGCCATTCGGTCGACGAGCCCTTGCGCGATCTGGTGTTATGCATTTGAGGGCCACTCGAGCCACGGAGACGCGACGCAGGGTCGTTGCCATAGGACGGCCTCGCGTTGTAAGATGGCCGACCCGTTCCTTGATAACCAGAACGTCCCCGCGATGAGGGACGTCCAGAACCGCGACCCCGATCGGAGCCGCGGCGATAGTCATTTGTCATACTCAGCTACCGTCTTGTTACTGAGCGGTCGCGGTCGAGCTAGCGCCCGCGGCTGCATCCTGCGAAAAATCAAGTGTAACGCTCTCGCTGGGCTCCACCATGCCGTAAGCGCCCGCAAGGTCGCGAATGCGCGTGTCGGCACCATAGACCGAATGCATGACCTCCAGGTCGGAGCTCTCATCGGTCGCCTTCTCGAGCGTGTTGGTAAGCGCGGCGTTGCTGTTGAGCACCTGAGCCGTAACGCCGGCGAGCGCCACACGAGCGACACCGATCGTCATGAAGATGGCCGCAATGATGCAAAACGTTTTAAGAACGCTCATGAAAACCGGGCTTACCGCCTGGTTTGCCTGACGGCCCGCGCCCGTGTAGACATCAAAGCGCGGCGTGCGCTGCTCGCGGGGAGCAGCGGGAGCCTGCGGTGCCTCACGATAGGCGGGCATGGCGTTCATATCATAGGCGAGTGCTGCGTTTGAGGTGTTGTAGCCCATGATATGCCGCCTCCCATCCCGAGTACGTTGGTAGTGTGTTTAAGCTTCGTTTGTGGTACGAGCGGGAGGTCCAATATCGCGCGGTCGCGTCTACAGACGCTGCGCCACGCGGATCTTGGCTGATCTCGCCCGAGGGTTGCGCGCAACCTCATCGGGTTGGGCAACCAGGGGTTTGCGGGTGATGACCTTGAGTATCGGCACGTTGCCGCACACGCACACCGGAATCTCCGGCGGACACGTGCACCCCTGGCTCATCTCCTTAAAGTGGTTCTTTACGATACGGTCCTCGAGCGAGTGATACGAGATGACGCAGATGCGTCCGCCCGGGTTGAGCCACCTTGTGGCAGCGTCAAGCCCTCGCTCGAGCACATCGAGTTCGTGATTGACCTCGATGCGAATGGCCTGGAAACTTTTCTTGGCTGGGTGTCCGCCATGCCGACGGGCGGCAGCGGGGATACCAGCCTTGATGATCTCGACAAACTGACCGGTGGTTTCGATCGGTTCATGCTCGCGGCGGCGCACGATCTCACGTGCGATCTGCGAGGCGAACTTCTCTTCGCCGTAGACGCGTAGAATCCGGGCGAGGTCGTGTTCGTTATAGGTGTTGATGACCTCAGCTGCGTTTAAGGTGTTGTTACCCGGATCCATCCGCATGTCCAATGGGGCGTCCTCGTTGTACGAAAAGCCCCTGCCAGGGATATCGAGTTGCGGCGACGAAACGCCCAAGTCGAACAGGAAGCCATCGACCCCGGGCACCTCGGCCGAGCAAAGCAGCTCGTCCAAGTCGCCGAAGTTGCCCTTCAGCAGCTGGTGCGGTACGCCGGGAACCTCGCGGTCCAGACGGGCGCCAGCAGCCTCGAGGGCCATGTCATCCTGATCGACGCCGAGCAAAAGGCCGGTCTCCCCCACCTGCGCGGCCATCTTTACCGAATGGCCGGCACCGCCAAGGGTGCAGTCGCAGACGACGGAGCCGCTCTTTAGCTGCAGCGACTCAAGCACTTCGCCGAGCATGACAGGTTCATGCCGATATTCTTGTGTCAAGATCCCACGCTCCATCCGTTACTCGTGCCTTGCCCTTACGAGAAGAAGAGGTCCAGCAGGGCCTCGTCATCATCGTCCTCATCGGCCGTAGCGCGGTCCCAAACCTCAAGGTGGTCGTAGTTGCCCACAACCGTGACCTCGCGGTCGAGGTTCGCCTGCTTGCGGAGAGACTCAGAAAGACCGATACGACCCGCGCTGTCCACATCCATCGACGTGGTGCGCTTGTTGATCGCCCTCATGAGCTTCTGGTCGTTGATGTCGCGCGGGTTAAAACCCTCGTGGCCCTCACGACCCGCGAAGAGTCCTTCGACCCACTTATCGAAGGCCTCGGCAGAGAACACGTACAGAGCATCGACATCCAGGGCTTTAAACACGCGAACGTGCTCTCCAAGCTCCTCACGAAGGGGTGC
>CABUDS010000060.1 GCA_902490405.1 uncultured Collinsella sp. | reverse complement strand
TCGACCCCGACTATGGCATGATTGTCGCAGTCCAGACCATGGTGGGCGACTCCATGATCTTCAAGGTCATCTGCATCGCCTTCCTGATCACCCTGTTCGCCAACATGGCCGCCTGGTCCTTCGGCGTCAACTCCGTCGCGCGCTACGCTGCCGAGCACGGCAACATGCCCAAGGTCTTCGCCTCGATGATCTCGGATGACGACATGCCCAACGGCGCCAACCTGGTCAACGCCATCGTTGCCTCCCTGGTGCTGTGCCTGCAGCTCGTACCCATCGACGCCATCTCCAACGGTGTCTTCTGGATGCTCTTCGGCACCTCCGTCGTCTTCCTGCTGCTGACCTACATCCCGATGTTCCCGGCGTTCCTCAACCTTCGCAAGAACGACCCCAACCGCGAGCGTATCTTCACGTTCCCGTTTAAGGGCGCCATGATGAAGGTCATGCTGGCCATCCCTTGCATCGAGCTGATCCTGGCCATCGTTGCAACGCTGGTGCCGCTCTCTGCCGCTGAAATTGGCGACAAGCTCCCGATGATCGTTATCTTCATCGTGCTTCTGCTCATCGGCGAGGTTGTCCGCGTCGTCAGCGCCAAGGGCCGCGAGACCGAGTACAAGGGCCTCACTCCCGAGCTGGCAGCTCAGCGTCTCGCTGAGGAGGCCGCCGAGGCCGAGGAGAACTAGAGCACCCGGTTCTGGGGCTCCAACCCTCCTCGCGTACCAACGTGCGCTTCGTCGGGCTTGTCGCTCCCGACTCCGGGCACTCTAGCCTCTTCGGAGACGTGCCCAAGCGACAGGTTTGCTAACCATTCCCCGGGGTGGGTGTGAGCGATAGCTCCGGTAACCACCGCCCACCCCAATCTCTCTTCCGTATCCTTCGTGCGTTTTGTCTCCGCGCACTTGGTTACGTCGTCGCTTGCCGGTGCGATTCCGTGAAAACCGGCGTCGGGCGCCCCGACCTTTGCCGAGGAACGGGCGCCTACCATCTCTTGGTTTTAGGCTGCGGGCAACCCGCCCGCGGCAAGCGATCGTTCGATTTGGAGGAAATCTTATGCGTACGATCACCGAGTCCGAGTCCACCCCCAAGGCCGACGGCTTCTTTATGCCCGCTGAGTTCGCCCCGCAGGATCGCGTGTGGATGGGTTGGCCCCACCGCACCGACACCTGGGCCCACGGCGCCAAGCCGGCTCAGAAGCAGTATGCCGCCATCGCCCGCGCCATCTCCGAGTTCACCCCGGTCTATATGTGCGCCAACCGGGTCGACTATGCCAACTGCAAGGCCGTCTTCGAGGAGGACGAGAACGTCACCGTCATCGAGATGACCACCGACGACGCCTGGTTCCGCGACACCGCCGCCACCTACGTCATCAACGGCAAGGGCGAGAAGCGCGCCAACCACTGGCACTTCAACGCTTACGGTGGCCTTGTGGATGGCCTCTATTTCCCGTGGGACAAGGACGAGCAGATCGCCCTTAAGATGGCTGAGCTCTCCGGCTGCCGTCGCTATCGTCCCGATGACATGATCCTCGAGGGCGGCTCCATCACCGTCGACGGCGAGGGCACCCTTGTCGTGACCGACCAGTGCCTGCTTTCCCCGGGCCGCACCTGCTCTGCGGTTCTGGAGGAGGAAGAGGATCCCGAGTCCATCTGGCCCAAGTTCCACAAGAAGTTTGAGCCCTGGAGCGAGGAGCTTCGCGCCTATATGGACGAGCACCTCAAGGATTACCTGGGTGTCGAGAAGGTCATCTGGGTCAAGGAGGGCATCGACCCCGAGGAGACCAACGGCCACATCGATGACGTCGCCACGTTCATCGCTCCGGGCGTCATGGCCTGCATCTGGACCGACGATCCCGAGTATCCGTTCTACGAGCAGTGCCACGCTGCCTACGAGACCCTCTCCAACGCCGTTGACGCTAAGGGCCGCAAGATGAAGGTCTACAAGCTCTGCATGCCCGTGAACCCGCTGTTCATGGACCAGGCTTCCTGCGACACCATCGACGCCGACGAGAACGCCGAGCCGCGCGTCCCCGACGAGCCGCTGATCGCCTCTTACATGAACTACCTGGTCACCAACCACGGCGTTATCGTCCCGCAGTACGGCGACGAGAACGACCAGCTGGCCGTCGACACGCTCCAGAAGATCTACGACGAGGTCTGGGGCGAGGGCGTCTACAAGTGCGTCGGCGTCCAGTCCGAGCAGGTCGTCTTCGGTGGCGGCAACATCCACTGCATTACCCAGCAGGAGCCCTCGGCGTAACTCAGGCACGCCACCTTGGCGTTCACTCGTCGCTTACGTAGCGTCAGTACGCTACGCTCCTCGTTCGCGCCAATCTGGCGCACCTGAGCACGCCGAGTAAACGTCTGACTTTCCGAGCCGTGATGCTTCGGGAACCCAGCCGATCAATCGGACGGTCGGTGAATCGGACCATCTCGGGGCATTGATGGTCGGTTTATTCGATGTCTTGGTCGGTTGGGTTTTTCTTTGGGCACTCCGTTGCCTCCACTTCGGAGTGCCCTTTTCTTTGATTGAGTACGCGTCTGGCCTGGGATTTTTTGCGGGTTAGGCCAATTGTTCGCTTGAATTTCCCAGGTCAGACGCGTCTTCAATTGCCGAAAGTTATCGGTCGTGAACGCGGCCGTTTTGATCGGAGTATCTATGTACCAGCGTATCGTTATCTACACGCGCCTGTTCCGCGAGCGTTGGTCCAACAAATGCATCCTCTCCTCTCTCTGGGATGGCACCTGCACCGGTGACGCGGCCTGCAACCCTACCTTGGGCTGCGCCTTCGGTACAGATGCCATCCTTTTTGCTGTAGGGGGCGCGCGCCATGGCAGGTAAAAAGTTCTCCCTGATCGAGGTCATCCTTTCGGTTATCTGCGTCGTGTTTACCATCGAGGCGGCGGCTCCGGCATCTGCCATGGGTAACGTACAGTTCTTCTGGTGGATTTTCCTTATCATTACGTTTTTGCTTCCCTATGGTCTGGTGGTGGCCGAGCTGGGTACGGCGTTTGATTCCGAGGGCGGCCTGTACGATTGGGTTCGCTTGGGCCTGGGCGACCGTTGGGGCGCCCGTTGCTCTTGGTGCTACTGGGTTAACTTTCCGCTGTGGGTGGCAAGTATCGCCTGCATGTTCCCCAGTGTCATTAATGCGGTGTGGGGTATCGAGTTTTCACTCGGGATCCGAATCGCCATCGAGATTGTCTTTGTGTGGGGCGTCACGGTCATGGCAATGCAGCCGGTGGCCGAGGCAGATTGGGTCATGGACGGCGGCGCCGTCATCAAGGTGCTCATTACCGCTGTGGTGGGAATCGTCGGCATTTGGTTTGCCTGCAATAACGGCTTTGCCAACGATATGTCGTTTAAGACCTTCATTCCAGATCTGGGCGACACCAATTCGTTGACGTACCTATCGATTATCCTGTTCAACTTTATGGGCTTCGAAGTGGTCGCGACCTTTGCCAGCACGATGAAGAACCCGTCGCGTGATATCCCCAAGGCGGTTATTGCCGGTGGCGTGGCCATTGCGGCGATCTACATCATCTGTGGCATTGGCATTGGAGCCGCGGTTCCCACCGAGCAGCTTTCACTCGATTCGGGCATTGTGGACGCAGTCGCCGCTATGGTGGGGCGCACCCACCCGCTGACGATGGTCGTGGGCGTGGCCTTTTTGGTGACGTTGTTCGCCAATATGATCTGCTGGAGCTTTGGCGTCAACAACGTAGCGAGCTATGCCGCGCGCCATGGCAACATGCCGCGTCCCTTTGCGTTGGTGTCCAAAAAGACCGGCATGCCCAACGGCTCAGCACTCATTAACGGTTGTTTTGCCAGCTTGGTGCTGCTACTTCAGATTCCGCTGGGCGAAGGTTCCGACGTCTTTTGGGTTTTCTTCTCGATGAACGTCGTCTTTCTGCTCATGAGCTATATCCCGATGTTCCCGGCGTTTTGGCGTCTGCGTAAATACGACGATCGCCCGCGTGTGTTCCGCGCGCCCTTCGAGGGCAAGGTGCTTGCGGTAGCGCTTGCGGTGCCGGTGGTAGAGCTCGTGCTTTCGATTGTTGCGACAATCGTGCCGCTTAACAGCTCGCCCGCCGAGATGTCAAAGTTGCCGATCCTCATGGATGTGGTGATCGGCGTGTTG
Organism: uncultured Collinsella sp.; assembly: GCA_902490405.1. Taxonomy (GTDB): domain Bacteria; phylum Actinomycetota; class Coriobacteriia; order Coriobacteriales; family Coriobacteriaceae; genus Collinsella. The sequence goes on along the minus strand of CABUDS010000060.1, from coordinate 2,044 downwards.
CTGGGCGAGGTTTCGCGCCTCATATCGCGCCGCGGCCGCAGCATCGACAATCCCGGCGTTGGCGCAAGGGGGACAGGTCGCTTTGCACCAAAACAGTAGCGCCGCGAGTTGTGCGGCGCTAGTTGCATCTTGGATTACTGCTCACGCTGCTCGGGATCAGATGCGAGCTTGGGTGCAAAGTAGGGGACGTGGCCCAGGTAGGGGCAGCTGTCCTCGCGTGATTCGACGACGCAGGGGATATCTTCGTAGGTGAGTGAGTCGCTCAGGCGGGCGATGGTCTTGGCGGCAGGAGCGACGAGCATCTTGAGCGGTGCGATAGGCGCCATGGCATCTCCTTTCTTGCATGCGACCCGTGTTTTGGCGCGAATGTATACGCCGCCAGTCTAGCATTCCGCCGAGGAGAGCTCCAAACCACCACAAAGGGGACAGGCACCTTTGTGGTGGTTTTGGTGTTTGACCAGATAATACCTGTTATCGCTCCCGGGCAGTCGTTGGGGACGTTCTAAAACGGTTATATGTCACTATCCAATAACGCCTCTGAACTGGGCCACTATTAGATTATGGAAAACACTACTGCAAGATTATGGCAAATGATACTGTCAGATTATTGCGTGTGCTGCTGTAGTCGTCGGGGGCCTGCCTTATGAGCGCCGGCATGGTGCGAACTGTCATCGCTGCCCGCTGCAGCGAGTAGCAAGCGGGCAAAACCGCCTCAAAACCAGCGCGAACAACCGCCGCGAAGAGGATCGGATCCCTTTCGCGGCGGTTGTTCGCCTATCTGGAGCGCCTCAAAACCAAGTGAGTAGGCTTTTTTGGATCTGCCGAGCATATCACGACAAGTGCTCAATAAAACCGCAGGTCAGCGCTGTGGCGATTCGGGGTGTGCTCGGCCTCCTGCAAAAAGTCTACTCACTTGGTTTTGGCTGCTAGAAGACTGCCGCGAGGGAAGGCAACTTCCTCGCGGCGGTTGGCGTTTACCCAGATAAAACCTGCCAAAATAAACCTGTCCCTTTTTGGCATGTCCCTTTTGGCGTGGCTGATTGCTTTGGGCTGTCTTGGAGAAAGCCCGTGAGGCGGCACTCAAGCTAATCCTGCGTGTCGCCTCCGTACATGTAGACGATAAAGCCGTCGCCGGTGTCTTGGCTGTGATCTTCCAAGATGCGCTTCATGTTGAGGTGCTCGTAGAACTGCCAGTCGGAGCTGCAGTCGCTCATCAGGAAGAACTTGGTGCAGCCTGCCCGGGCGAGCTCGGCGCGCGCAAGGTCGATGAGCGCGCGGCCGAGCCCCTTGCCCTGCCACTCGGGCACGATGATGATGAGGTTGAGTTGGCCCTGGGCATACTCATTGCCCGTGGCGGCAAAGCGGTCGGCCGTGGCCTTCTCGCGGCTGTCGCCAAAGAGCGAGCCCTCGAGCTTGGCGTCGGCGGTCTTCGCCATCTCGGTTGCCTGGGCGAACATCTCGTCGTAGCAGGGTACCCACGTGGGGTTGGTACGCGGCTTGCCGTCTTCGAAGATGCCGATGCAGCAGGCGGCGATAATGCGGCCCTCGGCCTCGGCGACAAGCGCGATGGGGGAGCGCTGCAGCTGCATGGCGATGTTAAAGCGCGCGCAGAAATCGGCAGCTTCGACGTCGCCGCGGTTGCGCAGCGTGTTGCACCACAGCTGGTTGTAGATGGCGGCGATGCCGGTCAGGTCATCAAGTGTGGTGGCGCGCAGGGCTACGTTGTCAAGGCTCATGGAGGCTCCTTCCGGGTTGGGTCAGGCCACCTCTGAGTGTGACATGGCCGCAGGGCCGCCGCATCAACCATTCGGTAGACGACCCCCGATCCCACGGGGGCGGAGAGATAGTCATTGGGGACGTTCTTAAACGACTGGTCAAACAAGAGCGTCCCCAACGACTACCTCAAGGAATGTCCCAGACTGCCGGCAGAAAAGGAACGTCCCTAACTGCCGCATCCGGAGCAAGACAACGCCGCAGGTAGAGGACGGACAGACACTATGACCCAATCCAGGGGCACGGAAACGACAGGAGCCCCCGCTCGTGA
>CABUDS010000059.1 GCA_902490405.1 uncultured Collinsella sp. | reverse complement strand
GGTGAAACCAAACAATTATTTTTTCTTAGTCAGCCATTTTTCCTGAATATGCTGCTTTCGCGTGAGCCGCTCGCGTGCGCTGCGGGAAGGAAAAATAAATACCTGGTTAAAGTTCAGGCGTCGCATTTTTTGATTGACACTTCGGCCAAGACCTACGGCTCGCTTCTGTCGCCCGACCGAGCCTTGGAGTATGGCGATTATCCTGCTACGGCGGGTAAATCGAACTCGTTCTTAACGTACGCAACGGTGCGTAACAGCCAGGGAATTCCCGAGACGGTTACCGCTCGCCTGTTCTCTCTTTAGTCTTCGAGGGGTTAAAAAGGCGTCGACAGGGGAATAAACGCGTTGTGACTATGAGTACCGCCCGCCGAGCTGTCGCACCCATGCGATACCCGGTGGGCTCAGGTGCGTTAAAATGAGCTTGTTCTTAGCTAATTGAGACAGGGGGGCCGTGTTATGGCTTCAGATGCAAAAAAGATTCTGCTGGTCGAGGATGAGAAGGCAATCCGTGACGCTGTCGCTGCCTATCTCGAGCGCGAGGGCTATTGGGTTGTGGGCGTGGGCGACGGCCAGTCCGCTATCGAGGAGTTCGAGAAGCATCAGTTCGACCTGGTTGTGCTCGACCTCATGCTCCCCAAGATTCCCGGCGAGCGCGTTTGCCGCACCATTCGCGACACCTCGGATGTCCCCATCATTATGCTGACGGCCAAGGGCGAGATCGAGGACCGTATTATCGGCCTCGAGCTCGGAGCCGACGACTACCTGATCAAGCCGTTCTCGCCGCGCGAGCTTGTCGCGCGCGTACGCGCCTTGTTCCGCCGTGCCCACCAGGCCGATGAGCCGGCCGTCGAGGTGCTCGACTTTGGCGATCTGGTCATTGACATCTCGGGCCACAAGATTTTGGTCGAGGGCAAGGAAGTCGACCTGACGGCTTCCGAGTTCAAGCTGCTCACCACGCTTGCCCGTCACCCCGGCCGCGTCTACAACCGCATGGAGTTGGTCGAGAAAGTGCTCGGCTACGACTTTGAGGGTTACGAGCGCACCATCGACAGCCACGTGAAGAACCTTCGCGCCAAGCTGGGCGACGACCCCAAGAAGCCCAAGTGGCTTTACACCGTCCACGGTGTCGGCTACCGCTTCGAGGCTCCGACCAAGACCGATAAGTCGGACGAGAAATAAAGGAAATCACATATGACACCTGCGCGCTTTGAAATCGGGCAAAAGCATAAGCAGGAGAACGAGGCGGGTTCCAAGGCTAGTTGGAACACGCCTCGTTCCGATTCACGGCCAACGATGAGCTATCCCTCGCGCATGGCCCTGGCTTTTGCCCTGACATCGCTCATGACGGTACTGGTGCTGGTGGGCGTTGTCTCCGTTGTGTGGGGCACGGTTTTTACGGATTACACGCGCTCCAATATTGTCGAAATCGCCAATTCCGCAGCCGAAAAGCTTGCGACGTCGTACGAGGAAAACGGCAATTGGACCGCGGGGGAGTTGCGTGCGGTCGCGACATCGAGCTTGGTGTCCGACGATCTTGGCATGCAGGTTGTCAATAAAAAGGGCGTCATCGTCTACGACGACTCGTGGCCCTCGGCAAGCGCTACTGCCGATGTGCGCGAAAATCAGGCGACGACCGACGGTACGAGCGGAAAGAAGGCATCGCACAGCCCAGTCTCGTCTGCTCCCACCGATTCCAATAGTGTTGCCAACGTTGAGATCGTGACGTCCTCCGGCGAGCACGTGGGTCAGGTCAAATTGTGGGCGATTGGCTCCGATGCCCTGCTCACCAAGGCAGACTCAGCATTCAGAGAGAAGACCTTTAACGCCATGGCCCTTGCCGCGGTTGTGGCCGTCTGCATCTCGGTCGTTATCGGAGCGCTCATGTCGCGCATGCTCACCAAGCCGATTCATCGTATTACCAGCACCGCCAAGCAGATTCGCGATGGAGACCTGTCCGCTCGTACGGGCTTGCGCGGCGATGATGAGATCGATCAGCTGGGAGAGACCTTCGACGAGATGGCCACCTCACTCGAAAAGGATATGAAGCACGAGAAGCGCCTGACCTCTGATGTTGCTCACGAGCTGCGCACGCCGCTCATGGCCATGCTTGCAACGGTCGAGGCCATGCAAGACGGTGTGTATCCCACCGACGACGAACACCTGGAGACAGTCGCATCCGAGACGCGTCGTCTGGCCCGTCTGGTGCAGCAGATGCTCGACCTGTCGCGCATGGAAAACAGTACCGCGCCGCTCAACCTGGAGCCGGTGGATATGGTGCCGTTTGTGCGTTCGATTGTGAATGGCCAGGAGCGCCTGTTTGCCGACCGTGACCTGCGTTTGCGCTTTGCGGATGAGACGCAGGGCCACGATGACGTTGTCGAGGCAGATCCCGACATGATCACGCAATGCGTTATTAACCTCATGAGCAACGCCATGCGCTACACCCCCGAGGGCGGATGGGTCGTGGTGTCGGTGCTCAGCGATCGTAAACACGTCGATATTGCGGTCTCGGACACGGGCATCGGTATCGCCAAGGAAGACCTGTCGCGTATTTTCGGACGTTTTTGGCGTGCCGACGCCAGCCGCGCCCGCGAGGCGGGCGGTCTGGGCGTGGGTCTCGCCGTGACTAAACAGATCGTCGAGCGCCATCATGGCTACATTTCCGTGGAGTCGGAGCTTGGAAAGGGTACGACTTTTACGATTCATCTGCCACGCGAGCACACGGCGGACGCGGCATCTACTACAATGGAGCACTAGCTTTTCGCTACTCGGTGAAGGAGGGGTCTTGTCCTTGCCGCTCCGGGTTTGCGAGAACATGCGGGAAAGCCCGCATTACTGTCGTATTTTGGTAAGGAGTGACTCACGTGACAACGATGGAGCGTCGTCCGGATTCCCGTGGCAAGGTTCGTGATATCTACGATGCCGGTGAAAACCTGCTGATGGTCGCCACCGACCGCATTTCTGCGTTCGACTTTATTCTCCCCGACGAGATTCCGTTTAAGGGAGAGGTGCTCAACCGCATCTCGGCATTCTGGTTTGATAAGTTTGCCGACATTGTTCCTAACCACCTCGTTTCCATCGACCCGGCGGTTTTCCCCGAGGAGTTTGCTGAGTACCGTGACTATCTCGCCGGTCGCGCCATGCTGGTCAAGAAGGCGCAGACGATTCCTATCGAGTGCATCGTCCGCGGCTATCTGACCGGTTCGGGCAAGAAGACCTACGACGAGAACGGCACCGTCTGTGGCATTCAGCTGCCTGAGGGCCTAACGGAGGCGTCCAAGCTCCCCGAGCCGCTGTTCACGCCCTCCACGAAGGCCGAGATCGGTGACCACGACGAGAACATCTCGTTCGAGCGTTGCTGCGAGATTGTTGGCGAGGACATCGCCACGCAGATTCGCGACCTATCTCTCAAGATCTACAAGGCCGCTGCCGAGTACGCCGCGACCCGTGGCATCATCATCGCCGACACCAAGTTCGAGTTTGGTGTTATTGATGGCAAGGTCACGCTGATCGACGAGTGCCTCACGCCCGACTCCAGCCGTTTCTGGCCTGCTGCCAGCTACGAGGAGGGCAAGATCCAGCCCAGCTACGACAAACAATTCGTCCGCAATTGGCTCAAGGCCAACTGGGATATGACGGGGGAGACCCCGCACCTGCCCGCCGAGGTCATCGATGGCACGTCCGAGCGCTATCGCGAGGCCTTCCAAATCATCACGGGCTCCCAGTTCACAAGTATGAAGGAGAACGCGTAAGTGAGTACCCGCAGCGCCACGAACAAGCGCACGCAATCCCGCGAGGTTACCGGGGTTGCGCGCAAGTCCGCCGCATCCGCTAAGCCCGCCCGTCAGGCAGCGAGCTCTGTTCACGTCGTGCCGGCATCATCCAAGGCACGCCGCAAAGAGCTCGAGAAGGGCGAAAACCTGGAAGGCCTTTCCAAGGAGGAAAAGCGCGCCCGCAAGGCCAAGCAGCGCGCCCGCGAGGATCGCATCTACACGGTGTCGAATATCCTTCTCAAGCAGGATGAGGACTACACCAAGCGCCGCCGTATTTGGTGGGCCGTGCTCGCTATCGGCATGGTGCTCGTCGTGGCAATCTGGGCTTCGCTCTACTTCGCTCCCGGCGGCACGGTGTCCAGTCCTGTTCAGATGGTCGGCATCGTTTTGTCCTATGTCATCATCCTGGGTGATTTTATCTACGACTTCGCTCGTATTCGTCCCTTGCGCAACATGTACCGCGCGCAGGCCGAGGGCATGTCCGAGAACAAGCTCAACGCTCTTATCGAGCGCACAGCTGCCGAGGAGGACAAAAAGGACTCCAAGAAGAAGTAGCGTTTGCATACATACTTATCGCTAAGATATAAGGCGCGTCGTTTTTGCGGCGCGCCTTTTTATTGTCCTATAGATAGATGGAGTGGCATATGATTCGAGCTGCCCTGACGGTCGAAGAAGCTCTGGAGGGCATGAAGGCCCTGGAGCCCAAGATTAAAAACTATGCGCGCCTGGTTGTCCGCAAGGGCGTAAACGTCAAGCCCGGCCAGGAGGTTGTCGTTCAGTCTCCGGTCGAGTGCGCGTCCTTTGCCCGCGTGGTGGTCGCGGAGGCTTATGCCGCCGGCGCTGGCCACGTGACGGTCATTTGGGCCGATGATGCCGTGACGAGGCTCGCGTACGAGCATGTCGAGAAAAGCTATTTTGAGCAGACGCCCGAGTGGAAGCGCCTGCAGCTGGATTCCTTGGCCCAAGATGGCGCCTGCTTTATCTTTATCGAGGGCGCGGACCCTGCAGCTCTCAAGGGTATCGATCCCGCCAAGCCAGCCGCGGCTTCCAAGGCAAGGAATACGCAGTGCAAGGTCTTTCGCCGTGGACTGGATTACAACATCAACCCGTGGTGTATCGCCGGCGCTCCAGTCGTGGCTTGGGCGCGCGAGGTGTTCCCGGGAGACGCCGATGAGGTTGCAATCTATAAGCTGTGGAATGCGATTCTGCACACCGCTCGCGCCGATGGCCAGGACCCGGAGAGCGACTGGGAACTCCATGACGCCGCATTCGAAAAGAACCTGCGTTTCCTGAACGACAATCGTTTCGACTACCTGCATTACACCTCGGCAAATGGAACCGATCTGACGATTGGCATGACGAAAGGTCACGAGTGGGCCGGCGGCAAGGGCAAGACGCCCGATGGCCACCCCTTCTTCCCCAACATCCCCACCGAGGAGGTTTTTACCTCGCCTGATCGCATGCGCGCTGACGGAATCGTCTACTCGGCCATGCCGCTCATCCACCACGGGAACAAGGTCGACGATTTTTGGATTAAGTTCGAGGCCGGCCGCGTAGTGGACTACGACGCCCGCGTGGGCAAGGCGACGCTTGCGAGCATCATTGACACCGACGAAGGTGCCGCTCATCTGGGCGAGGTCGCGCTCATTTCCAAGAACACGCCGATCCGCGAAAGTGGCGTTCTGTTCTACGATACGCTCTATGACGAGAACGCCAGCTGCCACCTTGCGCTGGGTGTCGGCTTCCCCGAGTGCATCGAGGGCGGGTATGACATGTCCAAGGAGGAGCTCCTGGAGCATGGCGTTAACGTATCGAGCACGCATGTCGACTTTATGATCGGCACGGACGACATCGATATTACGGGCATTACGCCTGATGGACGTGAAGTTGTGATTTTCCAGAACGGCCAATGGAGTTGGGAATAGTCCCAGACCGTGGTACAATGCCACCCGCGGGCCGTTAGCTCAGCTGGCAGAGCAGGGGACTTTTAATCCCAAGGTCCAGGGTTCGAACCCCTGACGGCCCACCATAGAATAGAAAAGCGACTGGCGGACGCCGGCCGCTTTTTTGTTGCCGCGCCACGGGTTCAAACCCGTCGGGGCGCGGAGCTGAGTAAACGCGTGAGCGTTTGCCAGCGCAGCGCGCAAGGCGCGAAGCGCCGCAGCGGCCGCCCGCGCAGCGGGCCCGAACCCCTGACGGCCCACCATAGAATAGAAAAGCGACTGGCAGACGCCGGCCGCTTTTTAGTTGACGGTGCACGGGTTTGAACCCAAACTTCTCTATATATAAGAACGCTTGGCGAATAAAACCCGCCTTTTACCGACGGGAAACAAATAGCTGATTCCTTTGGAGTAAAGTAGCGCTCCAGAGATGACCGATGTCTCAATATTCATAAAACAGCTGGTCATCGCCAATATCAGAAGCTGCTGCTTCGAATACGACCTCAGTGAAGCAACTGAGGGTTCTACTCATTTGTGAACAAAATATGGAGTGCTGGATTCCCGCCCCCGGGGGCCCTCCGGTCTGGCAATATATCTCCTTGCCGCGCGGCCCGGTCGGACCGGATCAGCCGCC
>CABUDS010000058.1 GCA_902490405.1 uncultured Collinsella sp. | reverse complement strand
GGAGTCGACTCACCCTTGCCGTCTGCTCGCTTCTCATAGGGCAGCCCATCGGAACTGGACGGGCGTCCAATTGCGTGTAATCGCGTCCCAACGCCTTGCTCAAATTCATATAAAATGCGTCCGGAACAAGCGTTGTAAAATCTAGTGATATGAGCATCCCGATTGCTTCCGTGCTTCGATGCTCTCGTCTTTAGCACCCTCCGTTCAGTGGAGGACTGACGGTAGGTGACGTAAAATAAGAAAAGGGGGCAAGCGAAAATGAAGGCAACCGAGGCAAATCTGCTCGACCTTATGGGCGTGGCGAAGATGCAGTTCGTCATTCCCGTGTACCAGCGAGTTTATTCGTGGAGCGTAAAAGAGTGCGAAGTGCTTTGGGATGACGTCATGCGAGCGGGTCGTGATGACATGCCGCATTTCGTGGGGTCGATGCTTTATATACCTGAGTCCGAGAGCTCGGCCACAAGCATCTCGCGCGTGCTCCTGATCGATGGACAACAGCGCATGACGACGTTCTCATTGATGATTGCCGCCTTAGCTGACTATTTGGAGAGCAATCTGGACAAGGCTGGTTTCCTTGGGGATCTCAAGATCTCGGCTCTGCGAAAGAATTACCTCTTTAACGATGACGACTACAACGGCCTGGCGCGTTACAAGCTGGTGCTTTCGCAGGACGATAAAGAGACGCTGTTCTCAATCGTGTCTGGATTTCCCATGCCAGATGAAAAGTCGGATCGCATTGTCGAGAACCATGCGTTCTTCCGCGAAAAGATGCGGGGTGCCTCATTTGATCCGGCAAGGCTTTGGGCGGGTCTCAACCGTGTGCAGGTCATCGACACTAAACTCACGGCAGGTGTAGACAATGCCCAGCTCATATTTGAGTCTATGAACTCCAAGGGCAAGCCCCTCATGCCCATCGATCTCATACGCAACTATGTTCTTATGTCGCTTCCTAACGACGAACAGACCAAGCTCTACGAGGGCTACTGGCATCCCATTGAGCGTCTGTTTGGAAAAGGGGGCGAGAGCGAGTTTAACGCCTTCATTTGGTACTGGCTGTGGCTCAAGGTTCCCAATAGGCAGCCAAAGGAGAATGAGGCTTATTACGAGTTCAAACGGTATTTTACCGATGACTACGACGGAGACACCGAGAGTCTGCTCAAGGAGTTGCGCGAGTATGCGCAAAGGTATGCCAGCCTGTTCCGAGACAAAGAAAAGGACGCTGACCTACGTCGGGTGTTCAGCAGAATCGCAAGCCTTGATGTGAGACAGATCAGGCCTCTTTTGATGCTGCTCTACTCGGTTTACGAGAGAAATAGGCTAGACCGCAACGCGTTCCTTCGTATCTGCGAGACTATCGAGTCGTTTCTGTTCAGGCGCGCGGTTTGCGGCAGGCTTACCACGGGCCTAAATAATTTCTTTGCCGGCATGTATCGCAGCCTTGAGCAACAGGACGATATAGAGGAGTACGTTACGGCGATGCTCCTTATCCATAGCAGTGGTATGACCGCGTACTTCCCGACGGACGAGCATTTTGTCGAGGAGTTTAAGACGCGTGACTGCTACAACCGCTTCTCCAAAAAGCGCTATTACCTGGAACGCATGGAGAACTGGCACCACCCGAAGGAGCCCATCTTGGCTGACGATTACCAGATCGAGCACGTCATGCCCCAGACGATTGATGATGAGCACGGCTGGAAGGAATCGCTTGGCGAGAACTGGGAAGACATCCACGACAGGTTGTGCAACAACTTGGGAAATCTAACGCTGACGGGCTACAACCAGGAGTACTCAAACCGGTCGTTCTCGGACAAGCTCAATCTTCCGAACGTGGGACTTATGTGCAGCCCACTCTACCTAAACAAGTCGATCGCCTCGCATGAAAAATGGGGCGAGGAGGAGATTAGGCAGCGTGCGGACGAGCTGGCGAAAGAGGCGTGCGAGATATGGAAGTACCCCGATCTTCCGGCAGATGTCGTCGACAAGTATCGCCCCTCTCGCGGGGAGTCTGACGAGGCGCCTATTTGGACTCTGCAGGAGAACCACCCCACTTTTGCTGAAGGCGGACTCAACCAGAAGCTTTTCGATGAGGTACGCGAGTCCGTTCTGAGTGGTAACCCTTCGTGGGGGTCCTATATAGCCAAGTACTATGTAGGCTTCAGGTCGGGCAAGCGAAAATTGCACGCCGTGCTAGAAGGCAGGACCAGCAACGGTGGTTGGATTGCCGTCGGCCTGGCAAAGAGCGTTGACGATCTGACGGATCCAGAGGGCCTGTGTCAGGACAAGCGCTCACAGGGCGGATTTGGCCCGGGTCTACCGACCTATGTCGCACTTCGGAACGCTGATGACATTCCCGCGGTGCTCGATCTTATAAAGCAGTGCTAGGTTGAAGGCCGGGGATTGGCCCCCCGGCCTTCATTGCCTCAGATTTGTTGGTGGCTCTTCACCGTAAAGCGCATCTGGTGGGAGAGGCTGCTCTTGGTCGGTTGGTGTCGGAATCGCGGGCAATTATTCGGCCTAAATCCGGAAAAGTGCAATATTGGCTGGTATAAAAGTACGGAAAAGTGTCGTAATATACACTTTAAAACATCGAAAAAGTGTCGAAATGAGCACCTAGCAACCACGGAAAAGTGTATCATAGTGCTAAAACAGCACGTAATAAGGGGTACGCTTATGCTGCAAAGAAAAGCAAAAGCACAGTTTGAATCCTGGCTTGCCTCGTCGCCTAACAAGGCTCTTTTGGTCAAGGGCGCCCGACAGGTAGGAAAGTCATATTTGGTCAACATCTTTGCAAGCGAATCGTTCGAAAATGTCGTGACGTTCGACCTTATCGCCGACGCGTCCGTGCGCGATTCGTTTTTGGCGGCAAAAAGCGCGGATGACCTGCTTATGCGCATGTCTATTGCTGCAACGCAGCCGATGGTTGCGAACAAGACCGTTGTGGTTATCGACGAGGTGCAGCGATGCCCCAACGTAGTGACGTTTATCAAATACCTGGTCCAGCGCGGCGACTTTCGATACATCCTTACCGGATCGCTCCTTGGCGTTGAGCTCGAGGGCATCGATTCCCTGCCGGTGGGGTATGTCGAGCAGGTCCAGATGTACCCGCTCGACTTTGAGGAGTTCTGCTGGGCAAGCGGCGTTGCTGCCGGAGCGTTTGACATGCTCAGGGGTTGTCTAAAGGACGAAAAGGAGCTCCCCGGCTATCTGTATGACCGCTTGCTCAATCTGTTCCATCAGTATGTGGTGGTGGGGGGCATGCCCGACGCGGTCAATTCCTTCTTGGCGACGCGCAATGTCGACGAGGTTCGAAACATCCATCGCGATCTTCACGCCCTGTATCGCGATGACATCGCAAAGTACGCTCCGCCTGAGCTACGCTTGGTTATTCGCGATATCTATGATCTGATTCCCAGCGAGGCCGGCTCCAAAAACAAGCGATTCAAACTGTCATCGATTAACGGTGTCAAACGTTTTTCGCAGGTGACAGATCATTTTCTCTGGCTATCGGAGGCGGGTGTCGCGCTTCCCGTCTATAACGTAACGGCGCCCGTGGCACCCCTTTTATTGGGGGAGCAACGAAATCTGTTCAAGCTGTTTTACTTGGACACCGGAATGCTCATGTCGTCGTATTCCAAAAGGGTCGCCCAAGGCGTTTTTGATGGGGAGGCGGAAGACGCCTTTGGCATGAACATGGGGGCGGCGTTTGAGGGCTTCGTTGCCCAAGAGCTCAAAGCCCACGGATTCAGATTGCGCTACTTTACGTCTAAAAAAGTCGGCGAGCTCGATTTTGTGGAGGAGACGCTCGATGGGGAGGTCCTTGCCATCGAGGTCAAGTCGGGCAAGAGCTTTAAGTCCCATGCGGCGCTCGACAACGCGCTCGCGACGAAGGGCTACGGAATCGATCGCGCCCTGGTACTTGCGGAATGTAATCTTCACCGCGATGGTGACGTGCTGTATCTGCCCATCTTTATGGCAGAGCTTTTGGAGCCGTAACATGCCGCCGGCTCTTCCGGCCCTCCCTTAACCCTCGCTACTCGTCTCCGTCGTTGGGGTCGCCCTTGAGGGTGTTGATGTCTAGGTACTGGTTGTCGTCCTCCTTTTGCTGGGTCTCCGACTCCGCTTGGGTGGGGCCGGAGAACAGCTGGAATCCCTCAAACGCAATGACGCCGAGCAGGGCAATGACAATGGCGATAAAGGCAACCTTGACTGCCTGCGGAAATTCCGAGAAACGCAGTGCCTTTTCCTCGGCGTAATAATCGGCGAAGCGCTTTTCGCCCGTGCTTTTGGTATACGCCGGTGCGGACGCGGCCTCCGGGTCATATTCCGGTGCAGGCGTGGCAGCGTACGGATCGTTGAGATAATCGCTCGATGCGGTGCCATAATCCTCGGTCTCGATGCGACCGGTGCCAGCATAGCCATCGGAATAATCGGAATATGCCGCACCGCCCTCATAGTCCGCGGCGCTCGTGTTGGCGGCAAAAAGCGGGTTAACTGGAACGTCGAGCGCCGACATGCCGGTAGAGGTCTCATCCAGATCGGCTGCAGCCCAGGAATCGTAGGCAACCTGACGGGCAACGGGCTCATCGAGCCTTGTGACCGGAGGCTTGCGCGCCGCAGGAACGGGCAACTGCTGGGCGTTGTACATAACGGTGCTGTCGGCCGATTTGCCCTGCGTCGCTGCAGCGAGAAATGCCGCCGTCTCGGACGGGTCGCTTGCAGGGCGGGGAGCGGGCATGGGCGCCGAAGTGGGTGCGGGCGTAGGCGCGGGCGTCGAAACAGACGACTGCGCAGGAGTCGGCGCAGATGCGGGCTTAGGCGCAAGTGCGGGATTGGGGCTTGACGGGCGAGCCCCGTCGCCCATGAGTTCGTCGGCGGTCCACGGGCGATCATCCATCACGTCGTCAAGGCTCAGCGAAAACAGGTCGTCTTCACCCTCATCGAACATGCGGTGCACATGTCCACCAATTGCCGGAATCAATCCGCGACCGGTGCATGATGCCTTGCTCAACGCCATTCTGTTCCACCCTTTCGAAATACTAATGACATCGATTATATGGAACTTTCCAAGCGGCTCGGTCTTGGATTCATGCTTTCCAGAACTCGCGCCCAAAAGGGGAGGGGCAATCCAGGCGAGTGCCTACTTGTCGCCTGTTGCCGCCTTGGCCTCATTGAGGTAGCTATAGAAGCTGTACTTGGAGATGCCAAAGAACTCGCAGGCGCGCTCGCTCGACTTGGAAATGAGGAAGGCGCCGCGACGGTCGAGGTAGCCAATGGCACGAATGCGCTCGTCTTTGGTCATGAGTGCCGCGGGCTTGCCCACAAACTGTTCGCACTCGTGCAGCAGGTCCTCGAGCAGGTCGCCGATGTTCTTGGTAATGGGCTCGGGCTCGGTGTAGCCCGTGCCGCCGGTGCCGGTAAAGGCGTCGAGCGAACGCTCAAAAGCCTTCATAAGCGTAATGTCAAAGTTGATGCCCAAAATGCCGACGGGCTTGCCCTCATCGTTGCGGATAAAGATGGTCGAGGACTTGAGCAGCTTGCCATCGGCGGTTTTGGTGAGGTACGGCTCGCGGTCGTGCACGTCGGCGGTGCCCTCGTGCATGGATTCAAGCACAATATGGCTGGGGCCGTCACCCAGTTTGCGCCCGCTGACGTGGCCGTTTTCGATCACTACGATGGAGCGGTCCACGTCCTCGGTCTCCAGATCGTGGACGACGATTTCGCAGTTGGGGCCAAACTGTAGCGCCAGGCTGCGCGCAAGACGCTTGTAAAACTCAATCTGTGCGGGGGTCATAGGTGCCTTCCTAAAAATTAGTTTGGGCTCACTGTGCCATAAACCACACCTGTTCGCAAATAACGAAAGCATCGCTGCGTTATGCGACCGTTCGGCGGCGAAAAGGTACCGATTACGGCAACAAACAATTTGTTAGGTTTTCCATTCAAAAAGTGTGATAGAACAGTGCTAACAAACTTTTTGTTTGGCATCCACATAAAAGTTCAGCCGCATGAATGGGAATGGGCTGAAACGCGTATGCGGGGGCCGGCAAGAGAGAACTTAAGGAGTTCACCGTATGGCCGATAAGATCCAGTGGGCGGGCAACACGATGCCCAAGAGCGATGACAAGCACTTGGGAATCATGAGCCTCGACCACGTGAAGAAGGCCCGCGCCTTCCACCAGTCGTTCCCCCAGTACACCGTCACTCCGCTTGCCCGCCTGGACGGCCAGGCCGCGCGCCTGGGCCTGTCCAACCTGTGCGTTAAGGACGAGAGCTATCGCTTTGGCCTCAACGCCTTTAAGGTTCTGGGCGGTTCGTTTGCCATGGCCAACTACATTGCCGACGAGACCGGCAAGGACGTTGCCGAGTGCACCTTCGATTACCTGACCTCCGATCAGCTTGCCAAGGATTTTGGCCAGGCTACCTTCTTTACCGCCACCGACGGCAACCATGGCCGCGGCGTGGCATGGGCTGCCAACAAGCTGGGCCAGAAGGCCGTCGTGCACATGCCCAAGGGTTCCACCAAGCCCCGCTTCGATAACATCGCCGCCGAGGGTGCCACGGTGACGATCGAAGAGGTCAACTACGACGAGTGCGTGCGCATGGCCGCCGCCGAGGCCGATGCCTGCGAGCGCGGCGTCATCGTTCAGGACACCGCCTGGGAGGGCTACGAGAAGATTCCGTCTTGGATCATGGAGGGCTACGGCACCATGGCTTCCGAGGCGGCCGAGCAGCTGCGCGAGATGGCCATCAACCGCCCGACGCACGTCTTTGTCCAGGCTGGCGTAGGCTCGCTCGCCGGCGCCGTGGTGGGCTACTTCACCAACCTGTATCCCGATAACCCGCCCACCTTCGTCGTGGTTGAGTGCGCTCCGGCCGCCTGCCTGTACAAGGGCGCTGCCGCCGGCGACGGCGATCCGCGCATCGTGGACGGCGACATGCCCTCCATCATGGCCGGCCTGTGCTGCGGTGAGCCCAACATCTTGGGCTGGGATATCCTGCGCAACCACACCACCGCCTTCGTGTCCTGCCCCGACTGGGTCACCGCTCGCGGCATGCGCACCCTGGGCGCTCCCGAGAAGGGCGACCCGCGCGTCATCTCCGGCGAGTCCGGCGCGGTGACCACCGGCCTGGTCGAGACCCTCATGCTCGATCCCGAGTACGCCGAGCTCAAGGAGCTCATCGGCCTGGACAAGACGAGCTCCGTGCTTTGCTTCTCCACGGAAGGTGACACGGATCCGGATCAGTACCGTCGCATCGTCTGGGAGGGCGAGTATCCGACCTGCTAGCAGGTCTGACCTGTCCGGGTGGCGGAGCATATGTTTGCTCCCTGCTCGAACAGTCCTGCGCAAGACGGAAAGCACATTAAGTGCTTTCCTTTGCGTGCGGAACTCGCGACGGAGCAAACATATGCTCCGCCACCCTACGTTTACTTGCTTGTGGGGTGCTCAACCTCACGCTGCTTGGCACAAGTGATCTATCTGAAATATCTACCTGTAGGTAAACCCTTGTAGAAAGGTTGACTGTTATGACTAAGGAACTCGATTTCGAGGCAATTAAAAACGCTGCTGAGTCCCATCGTGCTGATATGACTCGCTTCCTGCGCGCTATGATCTCCCACCCCTCTGAGTCTTGCGAGGAGGGCGAGGTTGTCGCTTGCATCAAGGCCGAGATGGAGAACCTTGGCTATGACGAGGTCAAGGTCGACGGCCTGGGCAACGTTATGGGCTTTATGGGCGAGGGCGACAAGATCATCGCCATCGACTCCCACATCGACACCGTCGGCATCGGCAACATCGAGAACTGGGATGCCGATCCCTATGAGGGCTACGAGACCGACGAGATCATCTACGGCCGCGGCGGCTCCGACCAGGAGGGTGGCATGGCTTCTGCTACCTACGCTGCCAAGATGATGAAGGACATGGGCCTCATCCCCGAGGGCTACAAGATCATGGTCGTCGGCACCGTCCAGGAAGAGGACTGCGACGGCATGTGCTGGCAGTACATCTACAACAAGGACGGCATTAAGCCCGAGTTCGTCATTTCCACCGAGCCCACCGACGGCGGCATCTATCGCGGTCACCGCGGCCGTATGGAGATCCGCGTCGACGTTCACGGCACCTCCTGCCACGGCTCCGCTCCCGACCGCGGCGACAACGCCATCTACAAGATGGCCGACATCATCGCCGACGTCCGCGCCCTCAACAACAACGGCTGCGACGAGTCGACCGACATCAAGGGCCTCGTCAAAATGCTCGACCCCAAGTACAACCCCGAGCACTTTGAGGATGCCCGCTTCCTGGGCCGCGGCA
>CABUDS010000057.1 GCA_902490405.1 uncultured Collinsella sp. | reverse complement strand
TGCACTGGCCGCTGCCGGAAAGCGTCTTTCGGACATTGAAGAGGTGGAGCCGGAGGCCGCTCACGGGCATCAACCACCGCACCGGCAAAGACGCAGATCCAAAATGGGATGTAGAACATCGTGCACCTCCATGAGCAGCTGCTCAAAAGCAAAAACCACCACAAAGGTGCACCCCCTTTGCGGTGGTTCTGGTCGTGGTTACTTGGCGCCCTGCATGACCTCGTCGAGGGTAACGTTAACGGCGTGCTGCGTGGGCACCCAGTCGACCTTCAGGAACAGCGCGGCAACCGTGATGGGGATATAGCTGAACATAAAGATCGGGAAGGTAAACAGGTTGGTCACCAGGCGCCACTTTTGAGCGCAATGAATGTGCTTGTACTCAAAGATGGTCGTGAGCAGCGCCAGGATAAAGAAGGTCTGGTACATCATCACGAACGTCATGATAAGCGAGGCGGCACAAGCCTGCATCTCGACCTCGGTAGCCAAGAAACCATGCGAAAGGCCACCCACGATCAGGAACGTCGCATTGGCGAGCATGGAGATCAGGGACAGCAGCATGCCCGGAGCGATGGTCATAAACATGTCATATGCGGCAAAGCGATGATAGCGGAACGTCGACTTGACCAGATGCTTGCCGTAGGTAAAAAAGACCTGGTAGAAGCCCTTGGTCCAGCGCATGCGCTGTTTCCAGGACGCCTTAAACGTCACCGGCTGCTCGTCAAAGAACTCCGCCGGCGCATAACCGATGCGGATGCCGTGAATGGCGCAGAACGTGGTGAACTGGATGTCCTCGGTCAGTGTATGGAACTGCCAGCCGTGCATGCCCTCGATAACACTGGCGGAGATAAGGTAGCCCGAGCCCGAGACGGCGCAGGACGTCTTGCAGATATTACGCGCGTTGTTGAGGAAGCGGGCCTCACGCAAATACCAGGTGGCGTTGGCAGAGGAAATCCACGAACTGCCGAAGTTCTTGGAGTTACGATAGCTCGTGACCACATGAAAGCCCTGGTCAAAGGCATCATTCATCTTGGAGACGTAATCGCGGGAGATAACATTGTCGGCATCGAAGATAAAGTAGCCCTCAAACGTGTCGGGATACTCGTTGAGAATGCGATCGAAACCAAAGTCCATGACCCAGCTCTTGCCCTTGCGGGCCAGGTCATTGCGCTCGTAAACAATGGCACCGGCCTCGCGCGCGAGCTGCGCCGTGTTGTCGGTGCAAGCATCGGCGACCACGAAGACCTCGATGAGCTCGGACGGATAGTCCTGATCCTTGATAGAGCGTACGAGATTGGCGATCACGGCCTCCTCGTTATGCGCCGCGATAAAGAAGGCATAGCGGTGGAGTTTTTTGGCCTTGGGAGGCGCGACCTCGCCACGAAGAGCGCCAATGACAAAGAAGACCACCTGGTACAGAAAGCAGACCGTGAGTAGCGTAACCACAATCTGATTAAAGATCACGATGGGCGTGTTAGTTTGTAAAAAGGCGAGCATGCAGGCTCCCGAGAACGCGTTACGTAAACAACCGTATATCTTACCGTAGGCTAACCGAGTTCAAGAAACCACCTAATACTGGTTAGGGTTCGAGCAGACCGAGCTGCGGTGCGATTTCGTCGCCGGCGGCAGTGCGGCCGAGCGAGCGCGGGGCTAGGTCATCCAGAACGGCGGCGAGATCCCACGGCAGCTCATCGCGGCACTCAATGCGCTCCCCCGTCACGGGATGATCGAACGCCACACGCCAGGAATGGAGGAATTGCCTGGTCAAACCCTGGTCGGCACGAGCATCGCACTTACCGTAGAGCGGATCGCCCACGCAGGCGTGGTTGATATGGCGCATGTGCACGCGAATCTGATGCGTGCGACCCGTA
Source organism: uncultured Collinsella sp. (assembly GCA_902490405.1). Classification (GTDB taxonomy): domain Bacteria; phylum Actinomycetota; class Coriobacteriia; order Coriobacteriales; family Coriobacteriaceae; genus Collinsella. The sequence continues at coordinate 6,488 of CABUDS010000057.1, read as the reverse complement.
AACAGGTGGCACTCGACGAGCGTATAGCCATCGTCAAAACGCGTGGAATCGAAGCGCTCGAGGACCCTAAAGGTCGTAATGGCCTGGCGCGCGAAAGGATCGTCCGAAACCGCCATCTTGACACGGTCGCGCGTAGAACGGGCAATGCCGGTGTTAATGGTGCCCTCGTCCATGGCAATGTGGCCGTGGACGAGCGTAATGTAGCGGCGGTCGAGCGTGCGCGTGCGGATGAGATTCTGGAGCGCGCGCTGGGTGTCGTCGTCTTTTGCCGCGAGCATAAGGCCCGAGGTGTCACGATCCAGGCGATGCACGATGCCGGGGCGGTCCTCGCCCTGCACGGTGCCCAGATGGTCAATGCCACAGTGATAGACCAAGGCGTTCGCAAGGGTGCCGCTCTCGTGGCCATGGGCGGGATGGCACACCAGACCGCGCTGCTTGGAGAGCACGATGAGGTAGTCGTCCTCGTAGCGGATATCGAGGGGAATGGCCTCGGGAATCACATCGGTGGGATCGTGCGGCTCGGGCAAATCGACCGAAATACGGTCGCCGGAGCGCACGGCATACTTTTTTGACAGGCATGTCTCGCCGTTGACGGCAACGGCACCGCCCTCGATCAGATGCGCGCAGGCAGAGCGCGTAGGGCAGCCGTCATTAGCGCCCAGATAGGCGTCAAGACGCTGACCAGCGGCATCGTCGGCAACAAGGATATGGATGTCGGCCATTAGCGCTCGCTCCTTTTGCGAATCTTGCGGGCACGCTCCCCACGCTGCTGGGCCTTGCGCTTAGCGCGGGCCTCGTCACGGGCGTTGAGTTCGGCGGTCGCGTCGACCTCACGGGCCGCAGGACTCAAGAACATGTAGCCGATGAGGGCAAGCACCACACCGACCGTAATGCCGACATCGGCCACATTGAAGACGGGGAAGTCGATGAAGGTGGTGGCAATAAAATCGGTCACAAAGCCAAAAGCCAGACGGTCGATCGCATTGCCAATGGCGCCGCCCACGACCATAGCCATGCCCACAACCTCAAAGCGAGCAAGCTGGGGCGCGCGAAGCAAGTACACCGCGATCGCAACGATAACGACAAACGCCAGCACGGCAAACGCGAGGCCATGTCCCTCGCCCATGCTAAAGGCAGCACCGATGTTACGCACGAAAAGGAAGTCGATCACACCGGGGATAATAGTCACATGCAGAGCATCGCCGACGGCACGAACCGCAAGCTTGGTCAGCTGGTCAACAAGCAGCACGGCCAACGCCACGCTACCAGCAACACCCAACCGCCAACGCAAAGGCGGCGTCATATCCGCAGAACGACCCAAAGAAATCCCCTACCCTCAGATAATCAAATTCCGTTTAACGCAAATAACCATCTTATATTGCCACACGCAGAGCGCACGACACATTCGCTAACGTCAGATAAATAACCAGCATAAAAGAAAGCGGCATTCCGGATAACGGAATGTCGCTTTTCTTCAGCGGAGCAAATGGACCGAAGGCGCCTAAATTCTCCCTATAAATAAAATGCCGAGTTACCGTGCCTTAAAGGGCATTCGCGCAGCGCTTGCAAATGTGAGCGTGGCCGTTGTACTCGCCGACGGTGGTGCGGTAGTTCCAGCAACGGTCGCAGCACTCGCCCTCGGCAGCATCGATGGCAACGGAAAGCTCCTCGCCCTGGGTCAGTTCAACATCGGAGACGATGTAGAACTCGGCCAGGTCGACGGCCTTATCACCGGTCAGCAGCGCGTACATCTCAGCGGGAACGACCGCCTTGACGCGGACCTGCTGGCTCTTGGTGAAGGTGCCGGCGGAGCGGGCATCCTCAAGAGCCTTGGTCACGGCGCTACGGAGCTCAAGAGAAGCCTCGAGCACGCCCTCAAACTCATTGGCCTCGTCAACCGTGATGGGCGACTTGTACCAATCGAGCAGCGCGGCGTACTTCTGGTGATCGACGCAGCCGGCGGGTGCATAGGCCATGGCCTCGTCGACCGTGTAGGACAGGATCGGCTGCAGGTCGCGCATGAGCATCGAGAAGAGCTCGGCAAGCACGGTCTGGGCGCTGCGGCGCTCGAGCGAACCGGGCTTGTCGCAGTACAGACGATCCTTCAGGGCGTCGAGGTACACGTTGGAAAGCTCGGTAACCACGAAGTCGTAAAGCGCACGGTAAGCGCGCGGGAACTCGTAGCAAGAGTAAGCGTCGTCGACCTCGGCCTGGACCTGGGTCAGACGGGCAACCATGAGCTTGTCGAGCGGCAGCAGGTCGGCAAAAGCGACGCCGTCGGTCTCGGGCTCAAACTGGCCCTCGAGCTCGGAGAGCAGGAAGCGCAGCGTGTTGCGGAAACGACGATAGGCATCGGACGTACGGGCAAGGATCTCGTGGTCGATGGACACGTCGGAGCTGGTATCGACGGAGGCGACCCACAGGCGGATGATGTCGGCGCCCATCTCGTCGCAGACCTTGTTGGGGTCGATGACGTTGCCGAGCGACTTGGACATCTTACGGCCCTGGCCGTCGAGGGTGAAGCCCTGCGAGACGACCGCCTTGTACGGAGCGTGGCCGTTGGCGCCCACCGAGGTGAGCAGCGAGCTCTGGAACCAACCGCGGTGCTGGTCGGAGCCCTCGAGGTACACATCCGCCGGATACTCCAGCTCGGGACGGTACTCGCAGACGGCCTTCCAGGAGACGCCGGAATCCCACCACACGTCGAGGATGTCCTTATCGGCCTTGAGGTGATGGCCACCGCACTTGGGGCAGACGCAGGCCTCGCCAAGATAGCTCTCGGGAGCGTCGGTGAACCAGGCGTCGGAGCCCTTCTCGTGGAAGAGCTTGATAACGGCGTCGAGCGTGGCGTCGTTCATGACCTTCTCGCCGCAGTCGGCGCAGGTGTAGCTGGGGATAGGCACGCCCCAGTTGCGCTGGCGGCTGATGCACCAGTCGGGACGCTGCTCGACCATGGCACCGATGCGGTTGGCCGCGTGGGCCGGATACCACTTGACGTTCTCACGGACCTCCTTGCCGGCCTGCTCGCGCAAACCGGTCTTGTCCATCGAGACAAACCACTGGTCGGTAGCACGGAAGAGCACCGGGTGCTTGCAGCGCCAGCAGTGCGGATAGCTGTGCGTGATCTTCTTCTCGAGGACCAGGGTGCCGCGCTCGCGCAGGAACTCGATGATGTGCGGGTTGGCCTCGTCGGTATCCATGCCACTGAAGGGGCCACCGGTACCAAACTCCTCGCCGGTGTAGAACTTGCCGTCGTCATCAACCGGCATGCAGATGTCGGTGATGCCCTCCTTGAGGCAGGCGAAGTAGTCGTCGACGCCGTGGCCGGGCGAGTTGTGGACGATACCGGTACCGTCATCGACACCGACGTAATCGGCCAGCAGCGCCACGCCCTCAACGCCATCAAAGATCGGCTGCTTGTAGTGGATGTGGTGGAAGGTCTCGGCGGGAACCACGTAGGGCTTGCCGTCGACCATGACCGGGGTGTACTCCCAGCCAAACTCCTCGCAGCACTTGGGAGCCAGGTCCTCGAGCATGACCTCGGCACGGCCATCGTGCTCAACGGCGACATAGGCGGCGCCGGGCTTAAGGGAAACGGCCTGATCGGAGGGGATGGTCCACGGCGTGGTCGTCCAGATGATGAAGTCGACCGGGCCGTCGAAGTTCTCGAGGCCGGCGGGCTTGGAGGTCATCTCAAAGCGGACGAAGATAGAGGGACTCGTCTCGTCGGAGTACTCGATCTCGGCCTCGGCGAGTGCGGTGTGGCAGTGCTTGCACCAGTGAACCGGCTTGTGGCCGCGATAGATCATGCCCTTGTCGAACATGGCCTTAAAGACCTCGATGTCGGCAGCGTCATGCTGGTGATAGAGCGTCAGGTAGGGGTTGTCCCAGTCGCCGAGCACGCCCAGACGACGGAAGCCGGCCTTCTGCAGCTCGATGTTCTCGACAGCGAACTTGTTGCAGAGCTCACGGATCTTGGCCGTGGAAGTCTGGTTGAACTTCTCGGTGCCGAGCTTCTCCTCGACCTTGTGCTCAATCGGCTGACCGTGGCAGTCCCAACCGGGGACATAGGGAACCTCATAGCCCTGCATCATCCAGTAGCGGTTGATCATGTCCTTGGAGATCTTGTTCATGGCGTGGCCGATGTGGATCGGACCGTTGGCATACGGAGGGCCGTCGTGCAGCACGAACTTCTTGTGACCCTCGTTCTTCTTCAGAACTTGCTCGTAGACCTTGTTGTCCTGCCAGTCCTTGAGTCGCTTGGGCTCGGACTTGGAAAGACCGGCACGCATGGGAAAACCGGTTTTGGGCAGATTCATCGTCTGCTTGTACTCGTTTGCCACGGTACCCCTTTCATGTCGTGGGCGCGCACGCCCGTTGGGCACCAAAAAAAGCGCCCGTCCCTGCAAGCTGGGACGAAGCGCCACAAAACGGGCCGTGTGCCCGCAAAAGCTCTTCGCTTAACCACCCAGCTTAGATGCCCTCACCCGCATTACAGCGCGCTCGCATCCGTTACTCGGCTGGCCTGTATCGACGACCATCTCGGCGATGTCTACTAAGACGTGCCTGTACGGCGCGTCCGTTGGGACCGCAGCTCCGGGGTGATTTTCATCGGTCGCATGCACGGGTTCTCAGCGCTCCCCGTTCTCTGTAGCACACGGACGGCCGACTACTCGTCCCCATCAACGCTTATGCGCTGTATGGTAGCACGGTCAACGCCGGCGAAAAACCCTCAACATCGGTTTCATACTTTAGTAATTTCTCGCGGTCGCAAGCACTCACTTGGAGCAAAATACCTGAAAGCACTTTATCTAACGAAAGAAGGCTGCCATGCGCACGATTGGAATGAGCGACTACACCGTCGGCGAGGACTGCTTTGACGAGCTGCCCGGCGCGCTGGACGAGTACGGAGCGGCCAAGGTCGCGATTATCGGCGGTAAACGAGCACTGGCCGCGGCGCTTCCCAGTATCGAAGCGGCACTGGAGGGCACCGACATCGAGATTCTGGAGACACGCGTCTACGGCACCAACAGTACGCGCGCCAATATCGCCAAGGTCGTAAACTCCCCCGCCTGCCAGGAAGCCGACGTGCTCATTGCCTGCGGCGGCGGCAAGGCGCTCGATACCGTCAAGACGGCGGCCATCGAGCTCAAGAAGATCGTCTTCACCGTCCCGACTATCTGCTCCAACTGCTCGGCCGCGACTGCCATTGCCGTCGTGTACAACGACGACGGCTCGCTCGAGGGCTATTCGTACCCCAACCGACCGGCGCACATCTTCATCAACCCCAAGATCATCGCCGAGGCTCCGGCGGAGTACTTCTGGGCCGGCGTGGGCGATGCCCTGTCTAAGCAGCCCGAGGTCGAGTACGCCACGAGTGCCGGTAATTTAGAGCACACCGCCGGTATTGGCCTGGCACTCGCCCACACCTGCTCCGAGCCGCTGTTTACCTACGGCGTCCAGGGTCTTAAGGACGTGCGCCAGAATCTGTCGAGCGAGGCCGTCAAGCAGATCGCGCTCGACATCGTGGTCAACACGGGCTATGTCTCGAACCTGACCAACCAAAACGATTACTACTACAACTCGAGCGTGGCGCACGCGTTCTACAATGCGACGTGCAGCATTCCGCGCGAGGGAACCTATCTGCACGGCGAGGTCGTGAGCCTGGGCGTGCTCGTGCTGTTTGCCTATACGGGCGATACCGAGAACCTTGAGCGCTATGCTGCCTTTAACAAGCAGATGGGGCTGCCCGTGACGCTTGAACAGGTCGGGCTTTCCGAGTCCGATATCCCGGCCCTGTGCGAGTACGCGCACGCCACCAACGAGTGGAAGCAAGGCAACCCGAAGCCCTTCACCGACGAGAAGTTCGCCGCCGCCATCAAGGCCGCCGACGCCTACGGCCACGCCCTCTAGGCCTAACCCAAAACCACCACAAAGGGGACAGGCACCTTTGTGGTGGTTTTTTTATTGCTCCAACATTCAGTTCGCACTCGAACCCGATTCTATACGAGAAAGGGTCCGGGTACGTTTTTTGTTTATCGGTAATTCTGCGGAAGGACCACTCGGAACGGTAAACAGAAACGAACAGAGGCAGAGTACCATCGTGGTGATGGTATCCTGCCTTTTGTTTTGCGGAACCAAGGTCGCTTTATGCGAACTTAATCGCCACTTATATGGCGCATTGATGGCAATTGCTGCGTACGTGCGTACCGGGAGCCTGTACACCTCTGGCAAGGCGTAACACGCTAGACTTTGTTCCAAAGTCCGTGTGCTAAGGGGGCAGGGCCATTAGAATTCCTGTGGAGTGTGTACGCACGTACGCAGGAAAACAGCAAATTACGCTATATCAGGGCGTTCTTTCATTGGTGAGTATGGTATACACGGCTTAGTTCAACAAATAAGAATTTATATACTAAGGAGAATATTGATGAAAATGTTTTTATGTTCGCACTTTTCAAGTGTAGGAAGTCTGATAAAGGAAGAAATTG
>CABUDS010000056.1 GCA_902490405.1 uncultured Collinsella sp. | reverse complement strand
GACGATGATGCCGTTCTCGTCACGGACGGGGTGGACCTTGGCGTACTTGATGGCGGACAGGGAGTCAGCCACGACGGAAAGGCCAGCGATGCCCGTAGCGAACCAGCGATGCACGTGCTTGTCGTGCAGAGCCATCTGGATGCGCTCGTAGCAGTACTTGTCGTGCATGTAGTGAATGATGTTCAGCGAGTTGACGTACACGCCAGCGAGCCACTTCATCATGTCGTTGTACTTGGCCACAACGTCGTCGTAATCGAGCGTATCGCCCTCGACGGCGCGGTACTTGGGGCCGACCTGCTTCTTGGAGACCTCGTCAACACCGCCGTTGAGCGCGTAGAGCAGGCACTTGGCCAGGTTGGCACGGGCGCCGAAGAACTGCATCTCCTTGCCGATGCGCATGGAGGACACGCAGCAGGCGATACCGTAGTCGTCGCCGTGGTAAACGCGCATGAGGTCGTCGTTCTCGTACTGGATCGAGGAGCTGGCGACAGAAGTCTTGGCGCAGAACTTCTTGAAGTTCTCGGGCAGACGGGTCGACCACAGAACGGTCATGTTGGGCTCGGGGCTGGTGCCCATGTTCTCGAGCGTGTGCAGGTAGCGGTAGCTCATCTTGGTAACGAGCGTACGGCCGTCGACACCCATGCCGCCGATGGACTCGGTGACCCACTGCGGATCGCCGGTGAACAGGGCCTGGTACTCGGGGGTACGGGCAAACTTGACCATGCGGAGCTTCATGATGAAGTGATCCACGAACTCCTGGATCTGCTCCTCGGTGAAGGTACCGTTGGCAAGGTCGCGCTCAGCGTAAATGTCGATGAACGTAGAGGTACGGCCGATGGACATAGCGGCGCCGTTCTGCTCCTTGACGGAAGCGAGGTAGGCGAAGTACATCCACTGGATGGCCTCCTGCGTGTTGGTAGCAGGGTTGGAAATGTCGAAACCATAGGTCTCGGCCATCATCTTGAGCTCGCCGAGGGCGCGGATCTGCTCCTGCAGCTCCTCACGATCGCGGATGTTGTCGGCGGTCATGACCGTCGGGGTGGAAGCCTTCTGGGCCTCCTTGTCCTTGATCAGGTAGTCGACACCGTACAGGGCGACACGACGGTAGTCGCCGATGATGCGGCCGCGGCCATAGCCATCGGGCAGACCGGTGATGATGTGGGCCGAACGGCAGGCGCGCATCTCGGGGGTGTAGACATCGAAGACGCCGGCGTTGTGGGTCTTGCGCTCGAAGGTGTAGCGCTCGACAACGTTCTCGTCGATCTTGTAGCCGTGCTGGCTGGCAGCCTGGCAAGCGATGCGGATACCACCGTTGACGTGCAGCGCGCGCTTGAGCGGCTTGTCGGTCTGGAGGCCGACGATGGTCTCCTTGTCGCGATGGGCGTTATCGATGTAGCCAGCGGGGTGGCTCACGATACCCGTGACGGTCTTGGTGTCCATATCGAGGACGCCGCCCTGCTCGCGCTCCTTGAGCAGCAGGTCGAGAACCTCGCCCCACAGCTCCTTGGTACGCTCGGTCGGGCCGGCGAGGAACGACTCGTCGCCCTCGTAGGGGGTGTAGTTCTTCTGGATGAAGTCTCGGACGTCAACCTCTCCCGTCCAGATGCCTTCCTTGAAGCCTTCCCATGCCTCCTGCATTGTGTAACCACGCTCCTAGTTACGTGTAATGCGGCGCTCTCTCACACCGCTGCTTATTGAATTCTTGAATTATCGGCTTGCACTACCGGCTTCTTCCGTTCTTCACCACACGTTGGTACAGGGAAAAACGTTTATCCACCTTGGAACTGCAACCCAAAACCCAAGATTTCACCCGTTTGAGAAGGATAACATAGCTACCCCCTTCATCAGGGCTGTTATATGTTTCTTTTTTTATACCATTAGGGCGTTTTTAACAAATCCGCAGGAAATGCGAGCGCGAACAACTACCGTTCACCGATTTGTTTGGTATTTTTCCTTGCCTTTGTACGACGTTCACTCTAGCTGTTATGCCAGCTTTAGCAGGGTAAAGTGCCTCTGAGTAGGCTTTGGGACATGCCTAACGATCTGCCCCAAACTTTACTGGCACCGACGGTGTACGGAGGTCGCCTAAAGGTAGTTTTCTAGGCATGTCCCAAAATCTACCGTATAGGGCGCGCGTGCAGGGGTATCATCTTTCACCGAAAATAGTTTCTAGTGTTAGGGGTTTTCGGTGGAAGATACCGATTTCCATGAGCTTGGGAGTCAGCTCCTTACCGAGTTTGGCGGCATTCACCAGCGCGTTTCGCGCTTTGTGGACAAAGCTCTCAGCGGCGAGATGGCTGTCATGCGCGCCCTTATGCTCGCTGGCGGTTCGCTCACGCCGAGCGAACTCGCTGATCGCGCCTGGGTCTCGAACGCCCGCATTGCCAATATCCTACGCGCTCTCGAAGCCAAGGGCTGGGTTGAGCGTGAGCACTCAAAGACCGACCGTCGTCGCGTACACGTCATAGTGACCGACAAGGGATTCCAGGATCTCGAAATCAAACGCCGGGAATTCGAGGACCGCACCGCGGCTTTCCTCGAACAGCTCGGCGAAACAGATACCCAAGAGATGGTGCGTCTTCTAAGGCGTGCCAACGAAATTATCGACCACAATCAAGAAAGGAGAGATGCCGAGTGAGGATTCTCAAGCTCTTTAAAAAGCATGTCCTGGCACTGCTCGCAGCTATCGTACTTATCGTAATCAGCTGCAACGCCGATCTGGCGCTGCCTACCTATATGAGCGACATCGTCGACGTGGGCGTGCAGCAAGGCGGCATCGCCTCGCCCGTGCCCGACACCATTCGCGCCGAATCGCTCGACGACCTCGAACTCTTTATGAGCGCCAAGGACGCCAAAGCTGTGGAGGCCGTGTTTAGTAAGGCGGACAATAACGGCATTCGAACGTACAAGGGCACCGAGGAGGAGCGCGGCGACGGCGACAAGATTGCCGACATCATGAGCCTGCCTGAGACCGTCGTCCTTTCGCTCAACCAAGGCATCGACGCCAGCTCCATGGGCGACATGATGGGCGCGTCCAGCGAGAAAGACAACAGCGGCGCCCAAGCCATGCCCTCCCCCGAGCAAATGGCGGCGATGACGCCCGAGCAGCTCGCCGAGATGCAGCAAAAGGCCGCAGCGGCGCAGAATATGCAAAAGCAGATTGATGCCGACGGCGGCAAGATCACCATGAAGAGCCTGCGTCTAGGCGTTGAAGGCGGCCTCATCGACCAGGGCAAGCTCGTCGAGGGCGCCAACGGTATGGCGGACAAAATGGGCTCCATGTCGGGCTCCATCGTGACCCAACGCGCCGTGAGCTATGTGCAGGACGAGTACAAGGCACAGGGCATCGACCCCGCCGACGTGCAGAACGCCTACCTGGGCCGCATGGCGACCACGATGTTTGGTCTGTGTCTGGTGTCGCTGGTCGCCACCATCCTGACCGGTGCCGTGGCTTCGCGCACCGCCTGCTCCATCGCCCGCGACCTGCGCCGCGAGACCTTCAACAAGGTTATGCACTTCTCGCCGGCCGAGGTGGGCAAGTTTAGCCAGGCCTCGCTCATCACCCGCTGCACCAACGACATTCAGCAGATTCAGATGGCCGCGACCCTGTTTATTCGCATGTGCCTGATGGCCCCCGTCATGGGCGTCGTCGCCGTCATGCGCGTCCTGGCCAACCACACCGGCCTGGAGTGGACCATCGCCGTGGCCATCATCGCGGTCTCGGCCGTCGTCGGCGTGCTCATGGGCCTCACCATGCCAAAGTTCAAAAAGATGCAGAGCTTTGTGGACCGCGTGAACCTCACCGCCCGCGAGCTGCTGGACGGTCTTATGCCCATCCGCTCGTTCAACCGCGAGGAGCATGAGCTCGAGCGTTTTGACAAGGCATCACTCGACCTGATGACCACGCAGCTCTACACCAACCGCGCCATGAGTTTTATGATGCCGCTCATGATGCTCGTCATGAACTGCATCACCGTGCTTATCGTCTGGTTTGGCGCGCAGGGCGTCTCGGACGGCGTGATGCAGGTCGGCAACATGATGGCGTTTATCTCCTATACCATGCAGATCGTCATGGCGTTTATGATCCTCACCATGGTTTCGGTTATCCTGCCCCGTGCCGAGGTCGCAGCCGAGCGCGTGGAAGAGGTCATCACCTGTCCCACGAGCATCAACGATCCCGCCTCGCCCAAACTGCCCGCGGCCAGCGCGCCGCGCGGTGAGCTCGCCTTCCACGACGTGAGCTTCCAGTATCCCGATGCCCGCGCCGATGTCATCAGCGGCGTGAACTTCACCACGCACGCCGGCCAGATGCTCGGCGTCATTGGCTCCACGGGCTCGGGCAAGTCCACGCTTGTGCAGTTGATTCCGCGCCTGTACGACGTCACGGGTGGCAGCATTTCGCTCGACGGCATCGACGTGCGCGATATGACCCTTTCTGAGCTGCGCCGCCGCATTGGCTATATCCCGCAGCAGGGACGCCTGTTCTCGGGCACCGTCAAGAGCAACCTCAAGTTTGCCGGCGACATGGTGAGCGATGATGATATGCGTCAGGCGGCACGCATCGCCCAGGCCGAGGACTTTATCGCCGAGCGCGAGGGCGGCTACGACTCCCCCATCAGTCAGGGCGGCTCCAATGTCTCGGGCGGCCAGCGTCAGCGCCTGGCCATCGCCCGCGCCCTGGCCAAAAAGCCCGAGGTCGTGGTGTTCGACGATTCCTTTAGCGCGCTCGACTACAAGACCGACGCACACCTTCGCGAGGAGCTTGCGAAAAACGTCACCGACGCCGCACTCGTGGTCGTGGCCCAGCGCATCGCGACCATCATGCACGCCGACCAGATCATCGTGCTCGACGACGGTCACGTAGTGGGCACCGGCACGCACGAGGAGCTGCTGCACGGCTGCCCGGCGTACCTGGAGATTGCACAGTCGCAGCTTTCCGCCGAGGAGCTGGGGCTTACCCAAGAAGAAATTGCAGCCGTCATGGAAGGAGGCGAGCGCTAATGGCAGACGAGACCAAGACTCAGATTCCCAAGCCCACCCGTCAGCGTGGTCCCATGGGCCGCATGGGTGGCATGCGCCGTGGCGAAAAGGCCAAGGATTTTAAGGGGACTATGCGGCAGCTGCTCGGCTATATCGGTCAACACAAGGTTGCCGTGTTTGCCGCCGTCGCCTTTGCCGTGTGCTCGGTCATCTTTAACATTGTGGGGCCCAAGGTGCTCGGCCAGGTTACCACCAAACTGTTCGAAGGCCTGGTTGCCAAGGTCAACGGCACCGGCGATGTCGATTTTGCCTGGATCGCCAAGACGCTCGGCTTTTTGCTCTGCCTGTACCTGGCGAGCTCTGCCTGCAGCCTGATCCAGGGCTGGCTCATGACCGGCGTCACGCAGAAGATCTGCTATCGCATGCGCAAGGAGATCGCCGCCAAGATCGCCGTCGTGCCGATGAGTTACTTTAACGGCCACAGCAAGGGCGACGTACTCAGCCGCATCACCAACGACGTCGACACGCTGGGTCAGTCGCTCAACCAGAGCGTGACGCAGCTCATCACGTCGGTAACGCAGATTATCGGCGTGCTCGTCATGATGCTGTCGATCAGCCTGCCGCTCACCGGCGTTACCGTGCTCACGCTGCCGGCAGCCGCGATTATCCTGACCGTAATGATTCACTTCTCGCAGCCGTACTTCCGCGAGCAGCAGCAGGTTTTGGGCGCCGTCAACGGCATTATCGAGGAAGACTTTGCCGGCCAGAACGTCATTCAGGTGTTCGACCGCGCCGAGGCCTCGATCGAGGAGTTCGACCGTCAAAACGACCGCCTCTTTATTAGTGGCTGGCGCTCGCAGTTCCTGTCGGGCCTGATGATGCCGCTTATGAGCTTGGTGGGTAACATGGGCTACGTGGGCGTCGTCGTGGTGGGCGCGCAGCTCGCGCTGACCGGCAATGCCACGCCCGGCGACATTCAAAGCTTTATCCAGTACGTGCGCAACTTTACGCAGCCTGTGCAGCAGCTGGGCAACGTGAGCAACACGATGCAGTCGATGGCCGCCGCCACCGAGCGTGTCTTTGAGTTCCTGGCCGCGCCCGAGGAGGAGCAGAAAGCCGACGCGCAGATTCCCGAGAAGCGCCCCGGCCACGTGGAGTTTGACCATGTCAAGTTTGGCTACACGCCCGACAAGACCATCATCCACGACTTTAGCTGCGAGGCGCAGCCCGGCCAGACCATCGCCATCGTCGGCCCCACCGGCGCCGGCAAGACCACGCTCATCAAGCTGCTGCAGCGCTTCTACGACGTGGACGGCGGTTCGCTGCGTGTCGAGGGCGTCGACGTGCGCGACTGGGACCGCGCGGCACTTCGCGGCGAGTTTGCCATGGTGTTGCAGGATACCTGGCTGTTTAACGGCACCATCCGCGAGAACATCCGCTACGGACGCCCCGACGCGAGCGATGCCGAGGTCGAAGCCGCTGCACGCGCCGCACGCTGCGACCACTTTATCCATACGCTCGCCGGTGGCTACGACTTTATGATCAATGAGGAGGGCACTAACCTGTCGCAGGGTCAGCGCCAGCTCGTGACCATCGCCCGTGCCATTTTGGCCGACCGCCCGGCGCTGATTCTGGACGAGGCGACCTCCAACGTCGATACCCGTACCGAGGAGCTTATTCAGCGCGCCATGGATGCGCTGATGCAGGGCCGCACGAGCTTTGTCATCGCGCATCGCCTGTCCACGATCCGCAACGCCGACGTGATCTTGGTGATTCGCGACGGCGACATCGTCGAGAAGGGCACGCACGACGAGCTGCTCGCCCAAGGCGGCTTCTACGCCGACCTGTACAATTCGCAGTTCGACGAAGCGGCGTAAATTCTGCCGCAGGGAACGAATAACGCCCGAGAACGGGGGCGCAGGACAGCCTGCGCCCCCGTTTTTTGTTCTGCGGCCCTCGAACCGCCTCCCCTGGGACCTGATTGACGCCCTCCCTCAAGGCCCCGTGGACAAAAAATGGCAAATATGAGTACTGTCACCTTTTTAGTAACAGCCAAAACTGCCCCAAACGACCTCATTGCGGCCTAGATATGCCTTCAAATTGATCAAAATGCCCGGTAGCATGCTTCTGTGTGCCAACGTTAATGAACATATTTACTGTTGTGTCTATTATCTTGTAAGATCGATATGATACTACGCTAGCAACAGTACTCATATTTGCCATTTTTTGCCCACAGGGTATGCCGCAGAAGATCCAACTTGCTCCAGCGTGCCGTACGTTGGCCCTCCCCTTCCGGCGAGCGCCGACATTTCCCCAGATAAAACCGACCAAAATAAACCTGTCCCTTTTCGGCAGGTTTCACTTGCACTTTAGCGTGCGACAGCGGATAATGCCGAGCATTCGAGAATTCGCCAATTGTTGCCGTTAATTGATAAAGGAGGCCCCATATGGCCATGGAATTCAAGCGCAGGCTGCCGATCCCCATGGAGATCCGCGAGGAAATGCCGCTTTCCGCCGAGCTTACCGCCAAAAAGCAGGCATTCGACGCCGAGGTCGCCAAGGTCTTTACCGGCGAGGACGCACGCAAGGTGCTCATCATCGGCCCGTGCTCTGCCGACCGCGAGGACTCGGTGCTTGAGTACATGAACCGACTGGCCAAGGTCGCCGAAGAGGTCAAGGACAAGCTCATCATCATTCCGCGTGTCTACACCAACAAGCCGCGCACCAAGGGCACCGGCTACAAGGGGCTGCTGCACAACCCCGACCCCGAGGCGCCCGATGACCTGCTTGAAGGCGTTAAGGCCATCCGCCACATGCACCTGCGCGTCATCGAGGAGACTGGCTTCTTTACCGCCGACGAGATGCTCTACCCGTCCAACTACCAGTACCTCGTCGACCTGCTGAGCTACGTCGCCGTGGGCGCGCGCTCGGTCGAGAACCAGGAGCATCGTCTGGTGTCGAGCGGCATTTCGGTGCCTGTGGGCATGAAAAACCCCACCGCCGGTTCCACCACCGTTATGCTCAACTCCATCTACGCCGCCCAGGCACATCAGAGCTTTATCTTCCGCAACTGGGAGGTCGAGTGCGACGGCAACCCGCTCGCGCACGCCGTTATGCGTGGCTACATCGGTCTCGACGGTCGTACCTACCCCAATTACCACTACGAGCACCTGGAGCGCCTGGCCGAGCGCTACACCGAGCATGCCGGTTACGCCAACCCGGCGGCGGTCATCGACTGCAACCACGACAACTCGGGCAAGCGCCCGCTGGAGCAGTACCGCATTTGCAAGGAGGTGCTCGACAGCTGCCGCCGCAACGAGTCCATCTCCAAGCTGGTCAAGGGCTTTATGATCGAGTCTTACCTTGAGGACGGCAACCAGCCGGTCGATGGCGGTGTCTTTGGCAAGTCGATCACCGACCCGTGCCTGGGCTGGGAAAAGACCGACTACCTCATCCACGAGATCGCAGAGCGGGTTTAGTTACGCGGGCCGCATTTGGACAATCTGACGTTCAACTTCAAGGGCGCGACCAGAAGGTCAGCGCCCTTTCGTTTCACGTCACCTTGTCTCAAATGCGGCCCGCTCGCTCATATGACCCAATCCACTGTCAAGGGCCACAATGGCCCCGCCGACCGCT
>CABUDS010000055.1 GCA_902490405.1 uncultured Collinsella sp. | reverse complement strand
CCCTCGGTCGTCTTTGGCCTGATCGGTTTTCACGTGGTCGTCGGCCTTATGAAGAGCGTTTTCCACGTGAGCACGGGCCTGGGCATCCTGCCCGGCGCCATCGTGCTGGCCGTCATGATTCTGCCGACGATGACCACGCTTTCGGTCGATGGCCTGCGCGCCGTGCCCGACAGTTACCGTCAGGGCTCGCTCGCGCTGGGCTACACCCGCTGGCAGACCATCTGGCACGTGGTGCTCAAGTCCGCCATGCCGTCGCTCATGACCGCGGTCATCCTGGGTATGACCCGCGCCTTTGGCGAGACGCTTGCCGTGCGCATGGTTATCGGCGGTATCGAGGCCATGCCGATGTCGCTGCTGTCGCCAGCGTCGACCATCACCACCACGCTCACCACGTCCATGGCGGTCTATGCCGAGGGTTCGGCCCAGGACGACGTTCTGTGGGCACTCGGTCTGCTGCTGATGGGCATGAGCCTTATCTTTATCCTGATCATCCACCTTATCGGCCGCAAGGGGGCGAAGGCTCGTGGCTAGCACGCGCATCCATATCGACGAGGCGAGACTCGGGCGTGTCCAAAAACAGGACCGCATCGCCACGGGCGTGCTGACGGCGATCGCCGCCATCGTCATGCTCATCGTCGTTTCCATGGTGGCCTACATCCTGTTCGAGGGCATCTCGACGCTGCTTAAGCCGGGCTTCCTCACGCAGCCCGCGCGTGCCAACGGAACCCAGGGCGGCGTGCTCTACCAGCTGTTCGACTCGTTCTATCTGCTGCTGATCACCCTGGTCATCTCGGTGCCCATCAGCTTGGGCGGCGCGGTCTTCCTGGTCGAGTACGCGCCCGACGGACCCATCCGCGACATCGCCTCGACCGCCATCGAGACGCTGTCCTCGCTGCCCTCCATCGTCGTGGGCATGTTCGGCTTTCTGGTGTTCTCGGTGCAGCTGGGCTGGAAGTACTCCATCATCTCCGGCGCCGTTGCGCTCACCATGTTCAACATCCCCATCCTGGTGCGCGTGATTCAGCAGGCGCTCGAGGACGTGCCGCAGGCCCAGCGCGATGCGTGCCTGGCTATGGGCCTCACCCGCTGGGAGGCCACGCTGCACATCCTGATCCCCGAGGCCATGCCCGCCATCGTGACCGGTATCGTGCTTTCGGCCGGCCGCGTGTTTGGCGAGGCCGCGGCGCTGCTCTTTACCTCGGGCATGAGCTCGCCGGTGCGTCTGAACTTCTTGAGCTTTAACCTGTCGAGCCCCACCTGCGCCTGGAACGTGTTCCGTCCCGGTGAGTCGCTCGCCGTGCACATCTACAAGATTTATGGCGAGGGCAGCCCCGAGGCCCAGCAGATCGTTTGGGGTACCGCGGCGCTGCTGATGATCTGCGTGCTGCTGTTTAACGTAATCGCCCGTATCGTGGGCAAGCAACTGGCAAGGAGGATGACGGCCGAATGAGCGAGATGAATACAACGCCCGCAACCGAAGCGGCCACGTCCGAGACCCAGGACTTTCTGTCGAGCGTGGGGCAAAGCGAAAAGCACGTGCGTGTGAGCGGCAAGGCCGTGAACGACGAGGTCGTGCTCTCCACCAAGGACGTCAACGTGTACTATGGCGATCACCATGCGCTGCACAATACGTCGCTCGACTTTCACAAGGGCGAGATCACGGCGCTCATCGGGCCTTCGGGCTGCGGCAAGTCGACCTTCTTGCGCAGCCTCAACCTAATGAATCGCGAGATTCGCGGCTGTCGCGTGGAGGGCGAGATCAACTACCGCGGCCGCAACGTGAACACCAAGACCGAGAACACGTACGAGCTGCGCCGTTCCATCGGCATGGTGTTCCAGCAGCCCAACCCGTTCCGCAAGTCCATTCGCGACAACATCACGTTTGCGCCCAAGCGTCACGGCATCACCGACCGCGACGAGCTCGATCGCATGGTCGAGGAGAGCTTGCGCGGCGCGGCGCTGTGGGACGAGGTCAAAGACAAACTCGACAAGAGCGCCTACGCGCTTTCGGGCGGTCAGCAGCAGCGCCTGTGCATCGCGCGCACGCTGGCGCTCAACCCCGACGTGATCCTGTTTGATGAGCCCTGTTCGGCGCTCGACCCCATTTCGACGCTGGCGATCGAGGACCTGATGTCATCGATCGTTGTCGACCGCGCCATCGTCATCGTGACGCACAACATGGAGCAGGCGTCGCGCGTGTCCAATCGCACGGCGTTCTTCTACATGGGCGATATGGTCGAGTACGAAGAGACCGACGAGATTTTCCAACGGCCCAAGGATAAGCGGCTGAATGATTACCTCACCGGCATGTTCTCCTAGTCCGGGACATGCTTGAGGCCCGCGACGGCCACGGTCGCCGCGGGACTGATTGGAGAGGCGGGTCATCTCTTTTGCGAGATGGCCCGCCTTTTGCTCTGCGACCGAAACGACCACCACAAAGGGGACAGGCACCTTCGTGGTGGTTTGGGGTGGGGCTCGCTGCTATCATGGACAACGTTGAATTTCTACGAAGGAGCAGGGCATATGGCGATTCTTTTGGGATGCGATTCCATCAGCCTAGAGTTTCCCACCAAGCATATTTTCGATAGCGTGACGCTCGGCGTGGGCGAGGGCGACCGCATTGGTATTGTCGGTAAAAACGGCGACGGCAAGTCGACGCTGCTGAGCGTGCTCGCCGGCACGCTGGAACCCGACGACGGACGCGTGACGCACCGCCGCGGCACCACGATCGGACTGCTCGGCCAAAAGGACCAGCTTGTCGACACCGATACCGTACATCATGCCGTTGTGGGCGACACGCCCGAGTACGAGTGGGCCTCGAGCCCCCGCACGCGCCAGATCCTGGCTGGCCTCATTAGCGATGTGCCCTGGGAGGGCACGGTGGGCGAGCTTTCGGGCGGTCAGCGCCGTCGCGTGGACCTTGCGCGCCTGCTGATCGGCGACTACGACGTGCTCATGCTCGACGAGCCCACCAACCACCTGGACATGCGCACCATCAACTGGCTCGCGCGTCACTTAAAGGCCCGCTGGCAGCGCGGTCAGGGCGCCATGCTCGTGGTCACGCATGACCGCTGGTTCTTGGACGAGGTCTGCACCAGCATGTGGGAGGTCCACGACGGCCAAGTCGACCCCTTCGAGGGCGGCTACTCGGCCTACATCCTGCAGCGCGTGGAGCGCGATCGCATGGCCGCGGTTACCGAGGAGCGCCGTCGCAACATGGCGCGCAAGGAGCTCGCGTGGCTAAGCCGCGGCGCCCAGGCGCGTTCCACCAAGCCCAAGTTTCGCGTGGATGCCGCTCGCGAGCTGATTGCCGACGTGCCGCCTGTGCGCGACGAGCTGGAGCTCAAGCGCCTGGCGGTGAGCCGCCTAGGCAAGCAGGTTATCGACGTGGTCGACGTGGACGCCGGCTATGTGGATACCGACGGCGCGCCCAAGCAGGTGCTCTCCGACGTGACCTGGCTCATCGGTGCGGGCGACCGCTATGGTCTTTTGGGCGAGAACGGCGCCGGCAAGTCCACGCTGCTTGACGTGATTCAGGGCAAGATCGCGCCCCTGCGCGGCCGTGTGAAGATTGGCCAGACGGTGCGCTTTGGCGTGCTGTCGCAGCAGCTCGAGGAGCTCGAGCCCTACATGGGCGACACGATTCGCGAGGTGCTCAGCCACTATAAGAAGTACTACGTCATTGACGGCAAGGAGACTTCGCCCGAGAAGCTCTGCGAGCGTCTGGGCTTTACGACGCAGCAGCTCTGGAGCCGCATCGGCGATCTTTCGGGCGGTCAGCGCCGCCGCCTGTCGCTGCTACTGACAATCTTGGACGAGCCCAACGTGCTCATCCTGGACGAGCCCGGCAACGACCTGGATACCGACATGCTGGCGATTGTCGAGGACTTGCTGGACGGCTGGCCGGGCACGCTGATCCTGGTGACGCACGACCGCTTCTTGATGGAGCGCGTGACCGACCAGCAGTGGGCGCTGCTCGACGGCCACCTGACGCATATGCCCGGCGGCGTGGACCAGTACCTGCGCCTGTGCAACGCTACTGCCGAGGGCGAGCCCGTGGGCGCACCGAGTGCCAAGACCGGCACGTTCGACACCGGCGCCGCAGCGGTTGCGGCCGAAAAGCCCAAGACGAGCGGGCAGCCCAACGGTCTTTCCAACGCCGAGCGCCAGAAGCTCCGCCGCGAGGTGAGCTCGCTCGAGCGCAAGATGGAGACGCAGCGCGCTCGCGTGGAGGAGGCCGAGGCTGCGATGGCTCAGGTCGATCCCACCAACTACACGGCGCTGGGCGAGCAGCAGGCAAAGATCGACGAGGCCCACGCCGCCATGGACGAGCTGGAGATGGCATGGCTCGAGGCGAGCGAAAAGCTCGAGGGCGAGGAGTAGACGAGGATGATCAAAGCCGCGTTTTTCGATATCGACGGCACGCTGCTGAGCTTTAAGACGCACCGGATTCCGGCGTCGGCGCAGCGGGTGCTCGATAGCTTTCACGAGCAGGGGATCGCATGCGTGATTGCTACGGGTCGCCCGACCTACCAGATGCCCGATTGGCTGTTCGACTTGGGTTGGGATGCGTACATTACGCTTTCGGGCCAGCGCTGCTTTGATGCCGAGGGGGTTTACCGCAGCTGTCCGATTGACCCGGACGACGTTGCGGTGATCGTGGGCCAGGTGGCCGAGGGGCGCTACGACTCGCTGTGCATGCAGGGCGAGAATTCGTTTGTGAACCGCCTGTCCGAGCGCGTGGTGACGGCTGGCAGTAACGCGGGGATTGTCTACCATGAGGAGCCGTTTGAGCACGCCTTTGACGCGCCGGTCTACCAGTTTTGCGCCTTTGTTGATCCGGCCGACGAGCATATCGTGACCGATTCCGTGTCGCATTCGCTCACTACGCGCTGGTGCGATCTGTTCTGCGATATTATTCCCGCTAACGGCGGCAAGGACCTGGGCGTGGCGGCGACGCTGGAGCGCTTGGGCATCGACGCGAGCGAGGCGATCGCCTTTGGCGACGGCGAGAACGACCTGTCGATGTTCTCGGCCGTGGGCACAAGTGTGGCCATGGGCAACGCGCAGGATACCGTGAAGGCCGCGGCGACCTACGTTACGACCGCCGTAGACGACGACGGCATTTACAACGCCGCCAAGCACTTTGGGCTACTGTAGCTGCGGCCGGCACTTAGGGACGTTCCTTTTCTGCCGGCAGCTGGGGACACTCCTTGCGGGGCGTCCCCATTTTGTTTTCGTCCCGCATGTTTTGTGAAACACGGCTAACTTTTAGGCAAAGTAGTAAGACATGGGCAACTTTTGCGGTAAAGTAAATCAAGCAAAAGTATCCAAAGGCTAACTAGAAGCCATCGCGAAAGGCGGCCCATGGCCCTGCGTGAATCCGGAGAAGACTATCTCGAATCGATCTACGTTCTATCGGAACGTCAGGGCATCGTGCGCTCAATCGACGTCGCCGAATACCTGGGCGTGACCAAGGCGAGCGTTTCCAAGGCCATGGCGACGCTGGAAAGCAACGGCTATGTCGAAATGGGCAAGCGCGACGTTCATCTGACGGAGCGTGGTCTGGAGGTCGCTCGCCAAATGTGGGAGCGTCACTGCTTTTTCGTGGGGCTGCTGGAGGATGCGGGTGTTTCGGCTGAGGTCGCGTCGCAAGAGGGCTGCCACATGGAGCACTGCCTGAGCGAGGAAAGCTTTGAGAAGCTGAGGGCGATGCTGGGACGGGACAGCGACCGGGACCAGTAGCCCCGCCAACCAAGTCCAACTCAGACAAGGAACCCCGCCACCAAGCGATGCCCAAGAACCGCCAGCAACGTTACCGCAGGCCGGGACCGGGCTTGGTTTTTGAAAACACTCCGCAGACCAGAAGCGCCCCCGTTCGTAGCTCCGAAGGAGCAGAACGGGGGCGTTTCATTGGTCGAGGACGTTTTCAAAACCAAGCCCGGTCCCGGCCGGAGGGACCACAGGCGCTACAGGTTCTTGACACCCATCGCGCGCATGGCGTTCAGGATGGCGATGATCGCCACGCCCACGTCGCCAAAGACGGCAAGCCACATACTGGCGATGCCCAGCGCCGCGAGCACCAGAATCAGCAGCTTAATGCCCAGTGCAAAGATGATGTTCTGCCAAACGATCGTCATGGTCTTGCGCGCCACGCGGATCGCGCGGGAAATGTTGGACGGCTTGTCGTCCATCAGCACCACGTCGGCGGCCTCGATCGCGGCGTCGGAGCCCATGGCGCCCATGGCAATGCCCACATCGGCGCGCGTAAGCACAGGCGCGTCGTTGATACCGTCGCCGACAAAGGCGAGCTTGCCCTTGCCACTTTCGGCCGCGAGTAGCGCCTCAACGCGCTCGACCTTGTCGCCCGGCAGCAGCTGCGCGTGGAACTCGTCGAGACCCAACTGTTCGGCTACGGACGCAGCCACTTCCTCGCGGTCACCCGTGAGCATGACGGTGCGCTTGACGCCGGCGGCGTGCAGGTCGCGGATCGTCTGCTCGGCATCGGCCTTAACGGTGTCTGCAATCACGATGTGGCCGGCATACGCACCGTCCACGAGCACGTGGAGGATGGTACCGACGACCTCACAGCCCGGCGCTTCAACGCCGGCTGCGGCGAGCATCTTGGCGTTGCCGACGACGACGTGCTTGCCATCGATGGTCGCTGTCACGCCATGGCCCGCGTCGTTGGCGGAGTCGCTCACGCGCTTGGGGTCGAGCTCGCCCTGGTAGGCGGCGCGCACCGACTGCGCGATGGGATGGTCGGAGAATGACTCGGCGAGGGCTGCGACTTCAAGCAGCGATTGCTCGGTATAGTTTTTTTTTAATGATACGGCGACCACCGAGAACGTGCCGTTGGTGAGGGTGCCCGTCTTGTCAAAGACGACGGTGTCCACGTCGGCGAGCGTTTCGAGGTAGTTAGAACCCTTGATGAGAACGCCCAGCTTGGATGCGCCGCCGATGCCGCCAAAGAAGCTGAGCGGCACGCTGATCACGAGCGCGCACGGGCAGCTGACGACCAGGAAGGTCAGGCCGCGCAGGATCCAGTCGGACCAGGCGCCGGTGACCAAGCCGCCGCCGAGCGCGAGTACCGCGGCAGCGCCGGTGACGGCGGGCGTGTAGACGCGGGCGAAGCGCGTGATGAAGTTCTCGGTGCGCGCCTTCTTTTCGCTGGCGTTTTCTACGAGCTCCAGGACGCGCGCGACGGTGGACTCGCCAAATGGCTTGGTGGTGCGCACGTGGATGAGACCTGTCATGTTGATGCAGCCGCTGATGATATCGTCTCCGGTTTTGGCCGGGCGGGGGACTGACTCGCCCGTGAGCGCGGCGGTATCGAGCTGTGTCTCGCCTTCGACGATGACGCCGTCGATAGGCACGCGCTCGCCGGGCTTGACGACGATGACGGTGCCAACGGCGATGTCATCGGGGAAGACCTGCTCGAGTGTGCCGTCGGGTTGCTCGACGTTGGCGTAGTCGGGCGCGATGTCCATCATGGCGCTGATCGACTTGCGGCTCTTGCCCACAGCGTATGCCTGGAACAGCTCGCCGACCTGGTAGAACAGCATGACGGCGGCGCCTTCGGCCATGTGCGGGTCGGTGTCGGGGAAGAGCACCATGGCAAACGCGCCGATGGTCGCGACGGCCATGAGGAAGCTCTCGTCGAACGCCTTGCCGCGGCGGATGTTGTTGTATGCCTTTTGAAGCACGTCGTAGCCGGCAATCAAAAAAGGCACGAGGAACAGTGCGAAGCTGGCGTAGATGTCGCCCGGGGTGCCGAATACGGCAGTGAGGGTGCCGAGCTCATCGAGGGCGTACACCACGGCAAAAATGCCCAGCGCTACCAGGATGCGGTTGCGCTTATGCTCGAGCGACTCTTTTTTCCTACGCTTCTTCTTTTTCTTTTTGGGGTCGGCGGTGGCCATGACTCGTATCCTCCCATTTGAATGTATGAACACTCGCTCATATAATTTCGCGAGCAAAGGCCGCGGCAAGCGCGGCCTTGCGGGTTGGCGTAAACCTGGGCTAGAGAATGATCTCGCAGTCCGGCTCGGCGTCGGCCGTAAACTCAACAACGCGGTTGAGCACCTCGTCGAACTCAGCATCATCGGCCTCGAGCGTCAGCTTCTGGGTCATAAAGTTAACGGACACGGATTTGACGCCCTCGAGCTTGGCCAGCTCGTCCTGAAGCTCGCGCGCACAGTTGGCACAGTCGATCTCGTCGAGCTTGAACTGCTTTTTCATGGTGGGTTCCTTTCTCTGTATTTGCGGCTTGGGTGCAGGCCGCGCTGGTACCGTGGTTGGTCGCTATTCGCAGATGTGGCTCATGCCTTGGTTGAGCATGGTATAGACGTGATCGTCGGCAAGCGAGTAGAGGATGTTGCGGCCGTCGCGGCGAAACTTGACCAGGTGCGACTGCTTGAGTGTGCGCAGCTGGTGCGACACCGCGGACTGCGAGGTTTCGGTCGCCTCGGCGATGTCTGCCACGCAGAGCTCGCGGCCCATGAGGGCGTAGAGAATCTTGATACGCGTGGTGTCGCTGAAGACCTTGAACAGGTCGGCGAGGTCGTAGAGAAGCTCCTCGTCGGGAAGGTCCTCGGGCGAGCAGGTGGTGGGAATCACGGGCTCGGTGGCCTCGATGTCGGGTTTCGTTTCATCAACGCGGATGCTCATTGCAATATCCTTTCATA
>CABUDS010000054.1 GCA_902490405.1 uncultured Collinsella sp. | reverse complement strand
AAAGGGCGGAGGCGGGGCATTCCCCGCCTCTTACACCACATCTCTGCGCGCTACCATTTCGACTTGCTATTTGGTCTGATTAGTCCAAAATTGCTGTTACCAAATCGGTAACAGTACTCATATTTGATGTTTTTTGACCAGCAGGTCTCCCCGCCTTAGCAAATCTAAGGCAAAACGGGCTCCAGACCGCTGAATCATGCCACATAGGGCACGTCCGCAGTCCGGAACCCGGTCAAAGTTAAGTTATTTCGCTGTGTTAGGCCAAAACGTCCGACAGGATCTCGATCAGACTGTCCACGTCGGATTCCTCGCAGACGAGCGGCGGCAGGAAACGCAGCGTATGAGCACCTGTAGCGTTAATCACGGCACCGGCGGCCAGCGCGCGGGCAACAATATCATGCGCGTCGCCCGCGGCATCATCCAAATCACAGCCGAGCATCAAGCCGCGGCCACGCACCTCGGTCACGTTCGGCAGCTTGGCGAGCTTTGCCTCCATATAGGCGCCTACCTTGGCAGCATGGTCGGCATAATCGCCGCGCACGAGCGCGGAGAGCGTCGCGGCGCACGCCGCGACAGCCAAGCAGCTACCGCCAAAGGTCGAGCCGTGGTCGCCCGGCTTAAACACGTCGGCAATCTCCTTCTTTGCTACGACGGCACCCATGGGCACGCCATCGGCAATGCCCTTGGCAAGGCTCATGATGTCGGGTTCCACGCCATAGGTTTGGAATGCAAACGGCTTGCCGGAGCGGAAGATGCCGCACTGGACCTCGTCGGCTATAAGCACGGCGCCCACTTCGTGTGCCAGGTCGCGCGCTGCCGCCATAAACTCCTCGGTCATGGGGTGCACGCCACTCTCACCCTGGATCGGCTCGAGCATCACGGCACATATTTCGCTCCCCAGCTGCTTAAAGATCGCACGCAGTTCATTGATATCGTTGGGCGTACAGGCCACAAAGCCACCCGGCAGCGGGCGGAAACTATCCTGCAGCCAATCCTGCATGGTGGCGGCAATGGTCTCGAGCGTACGGCCGTGGAAGCCGCCGCGCATGCACACGATAGTGTTGCCGCCGTTACCGGCACGCTTGGCGTACAGGCGCGCGAGCTTCATCGAGCCCTCGTTGGCCTCGGCGCCGGAGTTGGCAAAGAAGGTCTCCCAAACCTGCTCATCCGCAGCCGGGGCACCAAGAGCAGCTGCCGTGGTCTCATCGCCGGCGGCAATGGCATCGGCAAGCACGCGTGCACCATCTAAGTCGTCGTTGGCAAGCTTGGACAGCAGCGCCGCGACCTGTCCACGCTGCTCGATGTAGAAGTAATTGGAGACATGCATGAGCTTTTTGGTCTGTGCCTCGAGCGCCGAGAGCACAGCCGGGTCGCCATGACCTAGGCTGCACACGCCGATGCCGGCAAGAAAGTCGAGGTACTCACGACCATCGTCGCCGGTGAGCTTCATGCCGTGACCCTCGACAAACTCGACCGGAGAGCGGCCAAAGGTATGCATAACGTAATGGGATTCAAGCGATTGCTGAGCTGCAAGTGACATGGGATGCCTTTCGTTGAGCGCCGGACGGCGCAGGCCTATGGGTGCAGAAATGGGGCGGCTGCGGGTCAGTTAGACCGTCTGAAGCTTCTCGACCTCGTCGAGGTTCTCGGTCAGACGCGCAGCAAACGTCGAAAGCGGATGCGGATGCGTATCGAACTCGTAAGCCGTCTCGGTGGAATGGATCACGGTGCCGACGCCGGCATCGGTCAGCAGCTCCAGCAGCAGCGAATGCGGCGTGGTGCCGTTGATGATGTGAGCGCGAAATACGCCGCCGGCAAGCGCATCGACGGCCGCGCGCAGCTTGGGAATCATGCCCTTATCGACCTCGCCGCCGTAGAGCATTTCGTTAACCTCGTCGAGTGTTAGGTTGGAGATGAGTGAGTCTTTATCGCTAAAGTCCTTGTACAGGCCGTCGACGTCGGTCAAAAAGATCGCCTTGTGCGCGTGGAGCGCTGCCGCAACGGCACCGGCGGCGGTATCGGCGTTGATGTTGAAGAAGCCGCCGTCCTCCCCCGCCGCGACGGTAGCGATAACGGGGATGTACTCGCTATCGAGTAAGCGCTCGATATAGTCGGTGTTAACGTGCGTCACTTTGCCCACGCGACCGAGCTCGGGGTCGAGCGGCTCGGCGATGAGCGTGCCAGCATCGCTGCCCGACACGCCCACGGCCAGGTTGCCGTGGTGGTTGATGGCGGCAACCAGCTCCTGGTTAACCTTGCCGCCCAGCACCTCGCGCACGATATCCATAGTCGCCGGCGTGGTCACGCGCTGGCCGTTCTTAAACTCGACGGGGATGTCGTAGTGGCTCAGCGCCTCGTTGATGGCCTTGCCGCCACCGTGCACGATAACAGGGCGCATGCCGATGATCTTGAGCAGCACGATGTCGCTCATCAAGTCGCGGCGCAGCTGCTCATCTACCATGGCGGCTCCGCCATATTTGATAACAACCGTCTTACCGGTCAGGTTCTTAATCCACGGCAGCGCTTCGAACAGCAGCTGCGCGGTTGCTTCGTTGGATTCGTTCGAACGACAATCGCGTGCGAATTTCATAATCTGCCTCGTCTTTCGTATCGTTATCGCGCCGTGCTCCGCTGTCCGCAATCGCGGCAAGATGCGCAGCGTGCCTGGAATCTAGGAACGGTAGTCGCCGTTAATGGAGATGTACTCATGCGTGAGGTCGCAGGTCCACACGGTCGTTGCCGCGTCGCCTGCGCCCAGGTCGGCCGAGATCACGATCTCGGGCGCCTCGAAACGTCGTAGAGCCTCGTCCTCGTCAAAGGGAACAGTCAGACCATCGCGACAGACAGGCATGCCCATCATGTCGATGGAAACGTCTTCCTGATTAAACTTCACGCCGCACTTGCCAAGCGCCATAGCAACGCGGCCCCAGTTGCAGTCGTGGCCGGCGATGCAGGTCTTAACGAGCGGCGAGTTGGCAACGGCACGGGCGGCGATATCGGCCTCCTCGTCGTTAGCGGCGCCGGTAACGTTGACCGTAACAAGCTTGGATGCGCCCTCACCATCGGCGGCGATATTGCGCGCCAGGCTCTCGCACACCTCGTGCACGGCAAATGCCAACTCGTCAAAGGCATTGGAGCCCTCGACGATCGGCTCGGCATCTGCGGCAGCGGCGCCGGAGGCAAGCATGATGCAGGTGTCGTTGGTCGAGGTGTCGGAATCGACCGTTACCTTGTTAAAGGTCTGCTTGACGGTCGAGAGCAGCAGGGCATGAAGTGCCGCAGGCTCGACGGGAGCATCGGTGGTGATAACTGCGATCATGGTGGCCATGTTGGGCATGATCATGCCCGAGCCCTTGCACATTCCGCCTACCGTATAGACATTGCCCGCATGACCCGCAGCCTCACTGACGTAGGACACGGCGTACTCCTTGGAGTGCGTGTCGGTCGTCATGATGGCGCGAGCGGCATCGGCGCCACCGTGGGCGGAGAGCGCCTCGTAGGCAGCAGGAATGGCGGTCTCAAACGTGTCGATCGGCAGAATCTGGCCAATCACACCCGTGGAGGCAATCAGAATCTGCTGAGGCTCGCAGCCGATGACCTGCGATGCGATGCTGCACGTCTCGCGCGCGCATGCAAGGCCGGTCTCACCCGTGGCGGCGTTGGCATTGCCAGAGTTGACCGAAATGCCGGCGATGATACCGTACCCCTTGTCGGTACCGCCCAGGTTGGCACGGCTCACCTGCACGGGCGCCGCGCAAAAGCGATTGGTGGTAAACACGCCAGCACCGGGACAGGGTTTATCGGGCACGACGAGCGCGTAATCCAGACGCTCGGGGTTCTTGCGGAACCCAGCGTGGATGCCTGCAGCCTTAAAACCAGCCGCAGCCGTAACGCCACCCTCGACGGCGCGAATCTTGATATCAAACAGCTCGGTATTCATCGTCTTTATGACTCCTTATGTCAAACAAAAAACGGACATCGGTTGGTGCGCCATGCCAGTCGTGATCATGAAACCAGCTTAAGAGTGGCGCCCCACTCGATGCCCGACTACCAAATCGTTAACAATCGAATGTGCTACACCGGGCACGCCACTGTGGGCAAGCCTCGTCGCTCGTCAAAGCCAAAGACGATATTGGCGCACTGGACCGCTTGGCCCGCAGCGCCCTTGCACAGATTGTCGATGGCGCCCGTCGCCACCAGCACGCCCGCGCGCTTGTTGAGCGCGAGGCCAATCTGGGCAGCGTTGGTGCCGACGACCGAAGCCGTCTTGGGCTGCTGGCCGGCATCGAGCACGCGCACAAAGGTGCGACCGGCGTAGAACTGCTTGTAATGGTCGACGACATCCTCAAGAGCCAGCGTGTCGAGAGCCTGCGGCGCGAGCGGCAGCGTCACCGTGGAGAGCAGACCGCGCTTGAGCGGTGCCAGGTGCGGGGTAAAGACGACGCGATCGGTCAGGCCAAGGATTTGCTCAATCTCGGGCGTGTGGCGATGCTTGCCCACGCCGTAGGCCTCCAAGTTCTCGTCGGCGCTGCAAAAATGGGTGCGGGCGTTGCAGGACTTACCGGCGCC
Organism: uncultured Collinsella sp.; assembly: GCA_902490405.1. Lineage (GTDB taxonomy): Bacteria > Actinomycetota > Coriobacteriia > Coriobacteriales > Coriobacteriaceae > Collinsella. The sequence goes on along the minus strand of CABUDS010000054.1, from coordinate 4,173 downwards.
CGTCACGCCGCTAATGGCATCGACAATCACGGGGCCGTTCTCGGCCACCCAGCCCGCGCGCACGGCGGGCGCGGCGGCAAGGCTCGTTGCGGTGGGATAGCAACCGGCGCAGGCGACCAGCACGGGCTTGCCGTCGGCATGGTCGGATACGGCGGTCTCCAAGTCTTGGCAGAACAGCTCGGGCAGACCGAAGGCACGGGTCTTGAGCAGCTCGGGGCTCGTATGCTCGGCGGCATACCATGTCTCAAAGACGGACGCGTCGTTCAGACGGTAGTCGGCCGAAAGATCAAAGCAGGAGACGCCCGATGCAAGCAGCGCGGGTACCTGTGCCATGGCAGCCGTGTGCGGCACGGCAAGAAAAACCGCATCGCAGCTCTTGAGCTCGGGGGCGTCATGCGTGGTGAAAACCAGATCGCTCACACCAGCAAAGCTCGGATACACCGCGGACAGCGGCTGGCCGGCATCGGCGTTGGACGTAATGGCAACAAGTTCAAACTCGGGATGACCGAGGACGAGGCGAATGAGCTCGGCTCCGGCATATCCAGCCGCGCCGACGATTCCAACCTTCAAAGACATATCAGACTCCTTGTCTGCGATTTATGCACCGATGCGCATTTCGCAGCGGTCGTTATGAAGTGGGTTGAAACTTTAGCACCAAAAGATGCATGATTACGTAAATGGCTTGCATATTCATGCATTGAAACATTCCCGACACATTCGCTTGAAGGAATTGACAAATGGAGCGGGCCCCGTATTGACCGGCGCTCCTAACGGCGCCGGGCAATACGGGGCCCGCCCATGCGAAAACCAAGTTGTTAGGATGAGCCAGCTGGCTAGAGCTCGACCGGCACCCATTCGTCGTGATGGCAGATAAAAGCCTCGGGATCCTCGACGCTAAAGAAGACGAGCGTGGGGTCGTTAGGCCCCTCATAGTGCTCGCCCAGGTGCTCTAGATGCTTCCACCCGGCTTCGCGCATTTCGCCTAAAGCCCGGTCATCCAAGCCGGCACGCCCGCGCAAGATAAGCCAGCCATGGCCCGGCCACCAACTCGTGGCCTCAAAGCGCTGGTTTTGCAGCAGCTCTTGCCACACATCTTTGGTGCGCGCTGTTACAAACCACAGCTTGCCATCCTGGATCTGCGCAAACGAAAACGGACGCACATGAGGCTGTCCGTCAACGCTCGTCGCCAAATACCATGCCGGCACCGACGTCAGATACTCCAACACCGTATTCAATCCGTCCATGTGTCCTCCTGGCGCTAGCTAATTCGGAACGGGTAGTTAATTTGAGACGCGCTAGAGCTCCAGGCGCTCCTCGCTGCCGTCGATATCACAGAAGCGCGCGGCGATATTGCGGACCGAGAAAAACGCAAGGCGACCGTCGTTGGCGCTCTCGTGCTTCTCGCCAATGCCCACCATGTGCTTAAAGCCAGCTTCGCGAACGCAGTCGCTCACTACCGCATCGTCCTCGAGCGCGGCCTCGCCGGTCAATACGATCCAGCACTCCCCCGGCTTCCAGCCCGAAAGCTCAAACTTGGGGTTCGCGTCGAGCTCTGCCCACACGTCCTTGTCGCGCGACGTGCAAAACCACAGTTTACCGTTATCGACCATGGCAAACGAGAACGGCCTTACGCGTGGCTGATGTCCGTCCGTCACGTCGATCGTGGCGAGATACCACGCCGGAATACGCCTAAGATACGAACAGGCGCGCTCGAGCTGCGCCGTGCGGTCGTTGTCGGTCATAGGGACCCCTTTCTTGCGCTCGAATCGCGCCTAAACAAGTTGAAGGTTGACGACGATGACACACGCAAACAGCAGCATCGTCACCACCGCAGCCAGCGCATCCCCGCGGCGAAATGCAAGCGCATGCAGACGCGTGCGGCCCTGCTCGCCGTGATAGCAGCGTGCATCCATGGCGGCAGACAGCGTCTCGGCATGACGAAATACGCCCGTGAACAGCGGAATTGCCACGCTTGAGAGCATGCGCACGCCGCCGAGCGGACCACCCGTCACGCGCGCGCCGCGACTTGCCTGCGCGTCCGCCGTCTGCTTCATCTCGGTGGCAAACTGCGGCATAAAGCGCAGCGCGATGCCCATGATCATGCCGAGCTCGTGTGCCGGAAGGCCCACGCGCGCAAGCGGCGCGAGCAAACGCTCAAAGCCTGCAGTGAGATCGAGCGTGGGCGTGGTGAGCGTAATAGCGCTCATACCGGCCATCATCAGGGTCAGGCGGCACGCCATAAACCCGGCGGAATGTAGCGAGCCCTCGCTAATCTGCAGAAAGCCGAGCTGCCACAGGATGCGCCCGCTCTGGTCGGTAAATTGGTTGAGCACCGCGACCACCACGACGATCGCCAGCAGCGGCGCCATCGATGACAGGACGCGACAAGCCGGCACCCGGGACACGGTATAGATCAGAACAACGAAGATTGCGACCGGGACCAGTCCGCGGAAGCTGTTGACCGTGAGCGTCGTGATCAGAAACACAAAGCCCAAGAGCAACTTGGTTCGCGGGTCCAGGCGGTGGATTGCACTATCGCCGGGATAGTAGCTGCCAAACGAAAACGCCTCCATTAGCAGCCCTCCTCTCGCGCGACCGTCTTGGATTTAGCAGTGTCCGCGACGTTAGAAGGACCGTCCGAGCGACCGATTAGCAGGTCCACCAACTCGTTTGCCAGCGACTCAACCGTATAGAGGCCGTCAAAGCGCAGCGGCACGCCTGCCTTCGCAAGCGCCAGCGCCATGCGCTGGGCAGCGGGAACGCCCAAACCGATCGATTTAAGCTCATCCGCATGCGCAAAAACCTGAGCGGGCGTGCCCTCGGCAAACACCGCGCCTTCGTTCATCACAACGATGCGGTCGCAGCAATTGGCTAGGTCATCCATACTGTGCGAAACCATGACAACGGTCAGGCCCTCGTCATGAAAACGGCCAATGAGCTCCAGGAAATCCCTGCGAGCCGCCGGATCGAGACCTGCCATGGGCTCATCGAGTACCAGCACCTCGGGCTCCATAGCGAGCACGCCGGCAAACGCCACACGCCGCTGCTGTCCGCCCGAGAGTTCAAAGGGGCTCTTGTCACCTATCATGGCAAGGTCGAGGCCCACGCGTGCGAGCGATGACGCAACGCGGCGCGCGACCTCGTCTTGCGACAGGCCAAGGTTGCGCGGACCAAATGCCACGTCCTGCACCACGGTCTCGGCAAACAGCTGACGCTCTGGATACTGAAACACCACGCCGACCTTTGCCTTAACCGCGGCGGCATCTTTCTTGTTTGCCAGGTCGAGCCCCAACGCGTAAACGGAACCCTCCTGGGGACGAATCAGGCCGTTAAGATGCTGAACCAGCGTCGACTTACCCGAACCGGTATGGCCCGCAAGGCCCAGGAACTCGCCGCGACGCACCGCTAGCGACACATTGCGCAACGCCCAGGGGCTGCTAGGGTCGTTGCCCCAGAGGGCCTGTTTGTTCGATGCGCCCTCGGCGACTGAGCGCTTGTGCCAACGGCGACGCTCACGGGCGCTCAGCGAATAGCTATACGAAAGGTGCGAAATCTCGATGACGGGCTCCAGCGCGTCTGCGCCATCGATTGCAGAGGAGACGTTGTCGGGAATACGAGAATCGGATGCGAAAGGCCGCCCGGCGATGCCTGTCCCACTCCGCTCGGCATAAGTCTGCGCTATATCGGCGACCATATCCGCCTCGCGCACCCGTGCGAAAATGGGCACGTCCTTCGCGCGAAGCGCCCTGCCAAGACAGCACGATGCCGGCATATCCAGGTTCAGCCGCGCGAGTTCGTCCGCCCGCGTCAAGATTTCCTCGGGCGTGCCCAGCATGGCAACGCGGCCCGCTTGGAAGACGGCAACGCGATCGGCCTCAGCGGCCTCTTCCATAAAGTGCGTAATCATCACGATGGTCATGCCGCGTTCGTGCAGCGCGTGACAGGCCTTCATAAGGCCCTTGCGCCCGCGCGGATCGAGCATCGAGGACGCCTCGTCCAAAATGAGCACGCGCGGTTCCATGGCGAGCACGCCGGCAAGCGCCACGCGCTGCTTTTGTCCGCCCGAAAGTGCATGGGTCTCGTAGCGCTCGAAGCCCACCAAACCCACGCCCTTCAGTGCCTCGCGTACGCGCTGCGCGATCTGGGCCGATTCCACCCCAAGGTTTTCGGGAC
>CABUDS010000053.1 GCA_902490405.1 uncultured Collinsella sp. | reverse complement strand
GACATGAGCGGCATGAGGGCGCCGAGGAACTGGGCGTAGGCGTCCGCGCCCAGCGCCGGGTCCCATCGGGCTACGGAGAAGTACTCGCCGCAGGCAAGACCGGCTGCCAGGCAGCAGACGAGGTGCACCGCCGAGAGCGGGGAGCGCGCCAGGCGAAGGGCCTCGGAGAGCAGGGCCAGCGGGAGAGTCATGCGCGGCGTCGGGTCGGAGAGTCGTGTCATGGCCATCACCTCTCCTCGGAGCGCGCGAACCAGGCCGCGCCCGCCGCCGTGAGCGCGGCGAACGCGAGCGCGCAGACCGCAAGGCCCGCCAGCGTGAGCACGCCGTCCGCCGCGAGCGCCCCGCCGAGCGCCATGTCCGCCGCGAGTGGCTCGCCGCTCGGCAGCACGGGGATGAAGCTCGTGGGGATGACCATGCTCGCCGACGGCGGAAAGAGCTGCGGCAGCGGCACCAACGACCAGGCGAACCCACCCACGAGCTGCGCGGCGAGCGGGCAGAAGATGCCCGCGAGCATGCCGAGCCGCGCCGTGAGGAAGAGCCCTGCTGGGATCATCCACGCCGCGGTCACCGTGTTGGCGAGCGCGCAGAGGAGCATCGTGAGCGTGCCCGCGGCCGTGAGACCCTGCGAGGAGAACGCCGATCCCGCGAGGTAGATGCCGAAGACCACGAGGTTCGAGAGCGTGCAGAGCGCGAGGCACCAGAGCGCCTTGGCCCACCAGGCGCGCCCGAGCGGGAAGCCCAGGCCCAGAAGCCCCCGCATCCGCGTGCGCGCGTCCGCCCGCGCGACGCACGCCACCACGAGCGAGAGAGACACGGGCAGGAAGAGCGCGTACCAGTAGTTCCACGCGCTGAAGATCTGCACGCCCCGGTAGGGCATCGCGCCGAGCAGCGGCATCGGCAGCGCCATGAACACGGCCAGGCGAACCGGTGCCGCGTGGCGCGACTTCAGGGCCTCGGCGCGCAGGGCCGCGAGCAGGCCGCCTTTCTCACCCGTCATGCCGCCACCTCCCCGCGCGCTCGTCGCCCTTCCCGGCAGAAGCTCATGAAGAGTTCCTCGAGGTCCTGCCCGGGACGAAGCGCATCCTCGTAGGCGAGGCGCCCCCCGCAGATGATGCCGATGGTGTCCGCCATCTGCTGCACCTCGGAGAGGATGTGGCTCGAGACGATCACCGTCGTACCCGCCGCCGCGAAGCCGCGGATCTGGTCGCGCAGCTCCTCGATGCCGATGGGGTCGAGGCCGTTGGTGGGCTCGTCGAGCACGAGCAGGCGTGGCCGGGCGATCAGCGCCAGCGCGAGCCCCAGGCGCTGCCGCATGCCCATCGAGAAGCGCCCGGCGCGCTTCTTCCCGGTGTCCGCGAGGTCCACGGCGGCGAGCACCTCATCTATGCGGCTCTCGGGAAGGCCCAGCAGCGTGGTGCGCACGCGCAGGTTCTCGCGCGCGGTGAGGTTGGGGTAGAGCGGCGCCTCCTCGATGAGGCTGCCGATTGCGTAGAGGTCCTCGCGGCGCCAGGCGTGCCCGGCAAAGAGGATCTCCCCGGCCGTCGGTCGCAGCATCCCGCAGATCATCTTGAGCGTTGTCGACTTGCCGGCGCCGTTGGGGCCGAGCAGCCCGTACACCTCGCCCTCGCGGATATGAAGGCTCACGTCGGCCACGGCGTCCTGCGCTTGGTCGCCGCGGCCGAAGCGCTTGGTGAGCCCGCGCGTCTCGAGCATGTAACCCATGGGTTCGTCCTTTCTCTTCCGGGCGCGCGGGCCGAGTCGCCGTGCCCGCGCGCCTCACCTTTCGGGTTCACCATGCATGGTGGGGCGCGTTTCTAACGAAGCCGTAACGGCCGTTGGGTTCTTTTGGCGCCAACCCTTCTCGACCCGCACATCATGATTAATTTGCTTAAAGCAACAACTTTCCCGATCGATGTAATCACCGAATCAAAACGTGTACGTCACCCTCCAAAAACGACATTTTTCGACATGTTTGGAGGCTGATGTACACGAATGCGAAAATCCCCGCCGTCCAAAAGCGCCCTCCATATGTCTGGACTCTCTATGCTTACGCTGGATAGACATCGCCGGAACGGGTATAGTATCGAAAGTTTTGTCGTTAACCAGCGGGGGAGTCCTGTGGGCATCAAAAAGAAGATCAAAAAGGAGCTTATCGGCACTTCCGATTACCCGTCGAATAAGATCTTTACGATCTCCAATTTCATCACCTTTACGCGCCTAATCCTCACCCTGGTATTTCTTTACCTGTTTGTGACGGATAACAACCGCGTCATCGCCATCGTTATCTACGCCGTTGCCGCCTCTACCGACTGGATGGACGGTCAGATCGCCCGCATGACTAAGACAGTCTCATGGCTCGGCAAGGTCATGGATCCCATCTGCGACCGTGCGCTGCTGTTCACCGGCGTCTTGGGACTGGTGGTCCGCGGAGAGCTACCCATCTGGGTCTGCGTGCTCATTATTGGCCGCGACATCTATCTGGGCATCGGAACGCTTATCGTGCGTCATTATCATCGTCGCCCCATCGATGTCGTCTTCCCCGGAAAGATTGCCACCGCGCTGCTCATGACCGGATTCTCGCTCATGCTGCTCGGGTTCCCCGTTGTTGACGGCCTGCAACTTTTACCTTCAACCCTTACGGCCTTCCCGGGCCTCAACGGAAGCTCGGTGCCCCTCGGCATCTTCTTTGTGTACGGCGGCGTAATCTTCTCCATGCTCACGGCTGTCATCTACTCCATTAAGGGCGGAGCGGCCATTAAACAGGCTCTCGCGCATCCCGAGGACGAGGACATCGACTTTCTGAACCCCGAAATCGAAGACTGATTCGTTGGGGTATGATTACGTACGGTTCATTATTTGCGGCTCGTCCGCGATAAGTTAGGGGTTGTCATGGACAACATGGTTAACAATATGCCTCAGAATGATAAGACTGCTGACGCTACCTGCGTATTCCGCGTGCCTTCAAGCGACGTCACCGTTCCCGACCTCATGGCCAACGTGCGCATCACCGCCCCCGTTCTGTCCATCGTCAAGGGTCCGCAGACTGGTGCCGCCTTTGAGCTCGAGGACGACGTGACCACCATCGGCCGCGATCCTGCGAACGGCATCTTCCTCAATGACATGACCGTATCGCGCAGCCACGCGCGCATTATCCGCGAGGGCCTCGGCGCTCGCATCGAGGACTTGGGCTCGCTCAATGGCACCTGGGTCGACGGTGCCATCGTCAATGCAGCCCCGCTGCACGACGGTTCTTCCGTCCAGATCGGTACGTTTACGCTCATCTACCACGAGAGCACGCCGGAGCGCATCGAAACCGGTGAGTAGGGCATGGCCGAACGCAACTATCTGAGTATCGGCCAAGTCGTCAACCTACTTCGAGGCGCATACCCCGATCTTTCGAACTCAAAAATTAGATTTCTAGAAGATGAGGGGCTCATTACCCCTCATCGTACGCCTAAGGGATACCGTCAGTACTCTAAGGAGGACGTTGATCGCCTGGAGGTCATTCTGCACTTGCAGAAGACCCGCTACATGCCGCTCAACGTGATTAAGCAGCGCTTGGAAAACGCCACGGACCTGTCAACGCTCGCCTACGAGGTGGGCTTGCTGTCCGATGTTCCGCTTAAGACGGAGCCCAAGGAGACCAAACAAAAGCTGCATCCCATCGAGACCATTCCCGATATGCTGGGCGTCGAGATCTCGTTTATCCGCTCGCTCGCCGAGAACGACCTCATTCGCATCATCAAGAGTCCGCAGAACCGTGAGCTCGTCGATGGTCGCGATTTTCCGATCATCCGCTACTGCTCCGAGCTGTCACGCTTCCATATCGAGCCGCGCAACCTGCGTCAGTACGTGTCTTCCGCCAACCGCGAATCCTCGATGTTTGAGCAAGTGCTCGTAAGCATGCTCGGCATGGACACCTCCGATGACGAGCGCGACGCCAAGCTCGAGCGTGCGTTTAAGAAGCTTCACGACCTGACGGAGGGTGTGCACACTGCGCTGCTCAAGAACCGCGTTTTTGAGTCGCTCAACGCCGTGGTCGAGGACGCCGACATCGATGCACTCGATGAGGAAATCACTCGCTCCGAGTTCACCAAAGCAAAAAACGAAGAAACTGTCGCGCCGGCTTCGCACGAGGATTCTCTCGTAAAGCCGCTCAAGGTCGTCGCCCCTTCGCAAACCGGCACCGCCACCGCGGGCAAATAACAGCTGCCGCTTATCCGGCAACCCATTGAAAGGTCATGCAATGTACGACTTCGAATCTCAAATCGTCGACATCCCCGACTATCCCGAGCCCGGAGTCATCTTTAAAGACATCACGCCGCTCTTTGGCAATCCCGAGGCGCTCAAAGCCATGACCGATGCCCTCGCCGAGCACTTTGCCGGCATGGGAATCACCAAGGTCGTGGGCCCAGAGGCTCGAGGCTTTATGGTTGGCGTACCGGTGGCTGTAGCCCTTGGCGCCGGCTTTGTTCCCGCACGTAAACCGGGCAAGCTGCCGCGCGAGACCGTGAGCCAAAGCTATGAGCTCGAATACGGAACGGATTCCATTGAGATCCATGCCGACGCTATCAGCTCTAAAGATACCGTGTTGATTCTGGACGACTTGGTCGCGACGGGCGGAACCGTCGAGGCAACAGGTAAACTGGTGCGAGATATGGGCGCAAAGCTTATCGGTTACGGTTGTATACTTGAGCTTGCGTTTCTCAACCCGCGCGAGAAGCTCACGCCGTCTGATGACGATGTGGAGCTCTTTAGCCTGGTGACGGTAGACTAGCCGTTACCCTTAGTTACTGGAAAGGAAGCTACATGCGCACAGCAAACACGCACAAAAACATGGCACGCTGCGCTGCTACGGCAACCCTCGCTTGTGTTTTGGGCTTGGGCCTCGCGGCTCCTGCCTACGCCGATACCGCATCCGACCTTGCCGCTGCTCGAACGAAGCTCGAGCAGATCGGTACCCAAACCCAGCAGATTTACGATGAGCTCGCCACGCAGACGCAGGCGCTCGATCAGACTGCTGGCGAGATCACGCAAAAGCAGCAGGAGATCGCTGACGGTCAGGCCAAGCTCTCGACCTATGTCGCCGGCGAGTACAAAACCGGCGGTCTGAGCCTGCTTCAGGTTTTGACGGGTGTCGATGATCTGAGCGATATGCTCAACCGTCTGTTCTACTACGGCAAAGTTTCCGATAAGCAAGCTCAGACCATTCAAGAGGTCAAGGAGCTTAAGCAGCAGCTCACCGATAAGCAGGCCGAGCAGGAGAAGAACGTCGCCACCACGCAAAAGAAGGTCGATGAGCTTAACGCCCAGCAGGCTGAAGCCCAGAGTGTCGTGAACTCCCTGGATTCACAGTTGCAGGCCGAGCTTGCTGCTGAGGCCCAGGCCAACGCCGCGCTGCAGGCTGGCATAAATGCTAGCACCGCCGAAAAGGCCACGGTGAGCAACGACACCGCCGGTACGAGCGAGAACACCAACAAGGGTGGCGGTACGACCAACGACGGCGGCGGAAACACGCCCGCGCCCGCTCCCACTCCGCAGCCCCCGACGCCCGCTCCGGCTCCGGCTCCGGCTCCGACGCCTTCCGCACCGAGCCAGTCCGTTGACGGCGGTTCCGTTGTTTCGCGTGCCTATAGCAAGCTCGGATACGCTTACTCTTGGGGTGGCATTGGGCCGAACAGCTTTGACTGCTCCGGTTTTGTAAGCTATTGCCTCACGGGACGCTACTGCCGTCTGGGCACCACGGTCGACTTCATGGGTTGGACCCGTGTGTCCGATCCGCAACCCGGCGATGTTGTGGTTAACTCCTACCATACCGGCATCTATATCGGTAATGGTCAGATGATCCATGCTTCCGACTACAAAACGGGCGTCATCATCAGTTCCGTCGCAGCCGGTATGAACAACAACTACATTTTCGTGCGCTACTAAGTCACTCTGTATAGCGAACGAAGGTGAACCTCGTGGCCTTTGAGCTGCGAGGTTCATTTATTTATGACCGTGCTCCATACATGATCCTAATGTGCTAGTTTTCAATACTAGATGCACGCTTCATCGGTGAGCAATATAGCTATAATGATTGAGAAGCATATAGAAAGGACCCTCTATGAGCTGGGCACTTATCTCCGATTCAAGCTGCAACCTCCGCGATTGGCAACCGACCGCGCCCCATACCGCCTTTGCATTTGCGCCCCTCAAAATTCGAGTGGGGGAGCGTGAATTCGTCGATGACCTTTCACTCGATGTACATGAGCTCAACTGCGCTGTTCAGGCGGAGACGAACGCTTCTTCGAGCGCTTGTCCCAGCGTAGGGGAGTGGGCCGAGCTCTTCAAATTGGCAGACAAGACCATCTGCATGCCAATCTCTGAGGGCGTGTCGGGCAGCTACAACGCAGCAGCCACGGCTCACGATATGGTTCTTGCCGAGGAGCCCGACCGGCAGATTCATCTAGTCAATTCGCGCGCAGCAGGCGGCAAGATGGACCTGATCTTCTTGCTGTTTGATCGTTATCTTGCAAGCAACCCGGATGTCTCATTCGAGGACGCTTGCGCATACTTCGATAGCCTTGAGCAGAACAGCAAAATCCTCTTCAGCTTGTGCAATTACGAAAACCTGGCCAAAGCCGGACGTATCCCTAAGGCAGCCGGCGTCATTGCCAACAAGCTCAATATTCGCATTTTGGGCACGGCGAGTGAAGCCGGTAAAATCGAACTCGTCGGGCACACGCGTGGCGAAAAGAAGATGCTAAACAAGATCATCGACACCATGGAAGCCGAAGGTTTTACGGGCGGCGAGGTCGTTATCGACCATGTCGAGAATGAGGCAGGCGCCCAAGCACTTGCCAGCCGAATTGTGGAGCGCTGGCCCGGCTCCAAGACCATCATCATGCCCTGCAACGGCCTGGATTCCTATTACGCCGAGATGCACGGCCTCATCATCGGCTACGGCATGGGCGTAGCTTCGGGCAAATAAAGTCCAACCAAGCAAAAATACGGGCGGGACAAAGCGACAGATGGCTCTTTGTCCCGCCCGTTTTATACGTCGGCTAGCTATTAAACCCGTTGAACTTGAGATAGCTCATCAAGTAAGCCTTCGAAACAAAGGATGAAACCGCGCTGCGCACAAGCAGCGACTCACGCGTTACCTGATGCGCCGTATCGGGAACCGGCGTCTGCTCGACGGAAAACGCCGAACGAATCGATGCCTCGAGCTGATCAACCACATAGTTGAAGGCCGTCGGGGCATCGTAGCTCAATCGCTGAATGTTAAAGAGTGCCTGCACCGCAGCAATAGGTAGCACCTGCTTAAAGATGCAGATAGCGATCAGACGGGCAATCTGCTCGCGGCCATATTGCTTTTTAACCGGAGCAGGCACCAGGCCGACCTTCACGTAGTTGTTGATCATCGATGGCGTAATGACGGGCTGCTCAACGCAAATGGACAGCGGCTCCATCCACAGCGCAACATACTCAATAACCTGGTCGCGATAGAGCGTCACATTGGGCAACTGGTCATAGCGCGGCAGACTCAACGTATTGAGTTTACGCACGATTTCGGACTGAATAAATGCATCGGGCAGCACAGTGGGCTGAATATCCTCAGGCTTAATACTGACCGACGAATCGGACATCGGAATAACGTGTTTAACGTGGTTCATAAAGGTCCTCCGTTCATTTTCTATATTGTATTCTAGGTTATCTAGTTTTGCATACCACATAGCCGCCAAGAAAATTGGCGGGACAGTGCACTGATGCTTCGTCCCGCCATTTAATAAATTGATAACAACCTTACATAAGATATATTATCGTACTTATCCACGGAGAAACGCGTATGCGCTCGTTGCCGCTATGGCTCCGTCCGAAACAGCGGTCACAACCTGGCGTAAACGTTTGGAACGGATATCGCCAGCGGCAAATAGACCTGGCGTGCGGGTCGCCATGGATTCATCAGTCAGAATGCCGCCATCAGGCGTCAGATCGACTAGATGCTCAACAAGCTCGGTATGGGGCTGCGTTCCGGTAAAGACAAAGATGCCAAACGAGCCGGGCTCAAATGACTCGGTATGAGTCTCGCCGGATGCATTGTCCTTAAAGGTAATCGTCGTTGGCATCGCTTCGCCCGATAGCTCCACAATACTAGTTTGGTACCTAACTGTAATATTGTCCTTTGCGAGTACTTTCTGAACAACACCATCGGGCGCACGGAACTGGTCGCGGCGCAGCACGATGGTCACACTGCTGGCAATGTCTGACAGGAACAGCGCCTCTTCGCATGCCGAATTGCCACCACCGATTACAAAGACCTGTTTGCCACGGAAGAACATGCCGTCACATGTTGCGCAATACGAAACGCCACGACCGCGATACGTTTCCTCGCCAGCGAAACCCGCCGGACGCGGCATGGCACCCATGCAAGCGATAACGCTCGAGGCCGTCGTGTCGCCCATATCGTGATGCACCGTAAACAGCGCTGCATCGGCATCGTAATCGATACCCGTAACCATGCTCCATGTAACCTGTGCTCCCAAGCCCTCTGCATGCTGCTGAAAACGCTCGCCGAGTTCGGCGCCGCTCAAGAACGGAATGCCCGGATAGTTCTCGACCTCATTGGTTGTGGCGATTTGCCCTCCCGACATGCCCTGTTCAAGGACAGTCGTCGTCAGGTTGGCACGCGCAGCATAAATGGCGGCAGCATAGCCCGCGGGGCCGCCACCGATAATCGCAACATCGATCGGCTTATCGGTAGTCATGAAGCGTCCTTTCGTCGAAACATTGACGTTCTTTGCGCTCATACCCAAATTTACGTGAACGTGACACTCATGCACTACAATAATAAATCCGTGTTACAAAGCTGAAGGGGAGTTATCGATGGACCAGATGCAGACGAGTGACGACGCTCCCCTG
>CABUDS010000052.1 GCA_902490405.1 uncultured Collinsella sp. | reverse complement strand
TCTTCATAAGGCCGACGACCACGTGAAAACCGATCAGGCCAAAGACGACCGAGGGAATGCCGGTCAAAAGCTCAATGAGCGGCTGAAAAACCTTGGAGCCAAACTTAGGCTGAATCTCGACCGCAAAGATGGCAGAACCGATGGCGATGGGCAGCGCGATGAGCGTGGAGAGCACCATGACCGCAAACGAGGTGACGATCAGGGGCAGGGCGCCGGTATAAGGCAGGCCGTTTTCGGCTGTGTTGGCCAGGTCCCACTTGGTACCGGTGAAGAACTCGACGATCGAGACGCCGTCCTTAACAAATGCCGAGAGGCCCTTTTGGGCGACCATAAAGATGAGCGCGGCAACGACAAGCGTCACGAGCGCTACGCACGCGCCCGTGACGACTAGGCCCACGTTCTCAAGGTCGCGCTTTGGCAGCTGTTTTGCCATTGCAAACCTTTCCGGGGGCGATTACTTATTTAGAGGAGACCTTGCCGCTGGCGTCCTTGACGACCTTCATGGCAGAGACGGGGATAAAGCCCTGCTCCTCGACGAGCTTGCCCTGGACGTCGTCGGAAAGCATGAACTCCAGGAAGGCCTTGGTAGCCTCGTCGGCGTCCTTAGCGCAGTACATGTGCTCGGTCGCCCAGATCTTGAAGGAGTCGTCGGTGACGTTTGTGCTCTTGGGCTCCACGCCCTCGACCTTGATGGCGTTGAACTTGGAGTCATCGAAGTGCGAGAAGTCCAGGTAGGAGATGGCGTTGTCGGTGCTGCCCATCTGAGTCTGGACGTCGCCGGACTTGTCGAGCTCGGCGTCGCCCTTAAAGTCGACGGCCTCGTCGCCAAAGACGGCGGCCTCGAAGGTGGCGCGGGTGCCGGAGCCGGCCTTGCGGTTGAGAACGACGATGGTAGCGTCGTCGCCGCCGACCTCCTTCCAGTTGGCGATCTGGCCGGAGAAGATGCCCTTGAGCTGCTCGAGGGACAGGTCGTCGACCTTCACGTTCTTGGAGACGACGGGGCCCATGCCCACGACGGCAACCTCGTGGTCGACGAGGTTCTTGACCTGATCGGCCTCGAGCTTGGTCTCGGCGAAGACGTCGGAGTTACCGATGGTAACGGTGCCGGCGGCGACAGCGGTCAGGCCCTTGCCCGAACCGTTGCCCGAACCGGAGACGGAGACGTCGGGGTTGGCATCCATGAACTTCTCGGCAGCGGCCTCGACGAGAGCCTGGAACGAGGAGGCGCCGTCGTAGGTCACCTCGCCGGAGACGGACTCGGCAGCAGCGGCGCTACCCTTGCCGGCGGCGTCGGATTCGCCGGAGCCGCCGCAACCAACGAGACCGAGACCGACGATGCTGGCAAGACCACCAGCGAGGCCGAGGAACTGACGACGAGAATAAGCCTGATCGAGCATGATCTTCCTTTCATACAAGCGACTCGCGGGCACCCTGCCCGCTTTGCTGTTTGGAAAGATACGGTCTCGATCGGGCAGCGCCCGCGTCAGCTGCGCTTTCTTACGGGCATCTGATAGACCCTTACCGCAAGCGCGGCTCGGCTTTACAAACGAATAACAAACCCCGTCGCAAGCATGACCCGCCTTTTACACCAATAAAAACAAAGTTGCGGTGAAATAGTTCCTGCTTGGCCATCAAATGGCCCATTCTAGGAACTATTCCACCGCAACTTAAAAAGCCCGGACGAAAGGGGTGCTAAGTTGTTAAAACGCCGCAGCCTTAAAGCTCAAGCTCGTTCAAACGTAAGATCGCCACGATATAAATCTTGAGCGCCTGCTTGAGCTGCTCTTCGTTGGCGCACTCGTTGGGACCGTGCATCTGGCCGCCCCATGTGGGCAGCTCCAGGCCGGTCTCCTCGGGGCCAAACGACACGGCGCGGGCAAAGTTACGCGCGTACGTGCCGCCGCCCATGGCAAAGGGCTCGGCATGCTTACCCGTAAACTCGTTATAGGTATCAATAAGCGCCTTCACGGCCGGATCGTCGGCAGACACCGAGAACGGCACCTTTGCATGACCCAGGCGACACGTCACGTCAAAGCGCCCCACGAGCGGCTCGAGCTGCTCGCGGATGGTATCGGCGCTCGTGCTATCAGGGAAACGCACGTCGATGACCTGCTCGATATGGCCATCCACCACGCGGATGACGCCGGGGTTGCAGGTGAGCGGGCCAAACGCCGGGCTCGTCGCGTCGATACCCAGGCCGCGACCATAGGCGTCCGCATGCACAAAGGCCAAAAACTTGACAAACTCGTGCTCGGCAGGCGTCAGCAGGCGCTCGTCGCGTGCACCAAACGCGTCCTCGGCCTCGCGCAGATACGCCACGATCAGCCCGACGGCGTTGATCGTTCCCTCTGGCATCGAGGCATGACCGCCAATGCCGTGGGCGAAAATCTGCGCATGCCCGTTATCAAGCGCCGTGATCTCCAGGCGGTCGGCGTTCTCAATGGGCGCCGGCAGCTCATCGGCGGCAATCGCGAGCTCGCAGATGGACTGCGACGGAATGGCATTGCTCGCCTCGGAGCCGCTCCACGACACGATGCGCCCGCCGTCGATCTTGGGACTCACGAACGTCGCCCCAAACTGGCCCTTCTCGGCATTGCAGACCGGAAACTCGGCATCGGGCGTAAACAAAAAGTCGGGGTCTGCGTGGTTCTCCAGATAATGGTGAACGTCGGACATGCCCACTTCCTCATCGCAGCCCAGCAGCGCGCGGAAAGTATAGCGCGGGGTAATGCCGTGCTTGAGCAGATAGGCGCCGGCGTAGAGTGACAGCACCGCCGGACCCTTGTCGTCGATAACGCCGCGGCCGAGCAGCCAGCCCTCGCGACGCTCCAGCGCAAACGGGTCGGTGTTCCAGCCCGGGCCGGCGGGCACCACGTCCACGTGGCAGATGGTCGCGAGCTGCTTGTCGCCGCGGCCAGGGATATCGGCAATGCCCACATAGCCCTCGTCGTCGCTCGTCTGATAGCCAAGCTTCTGCGCGATGCCGAGCGCACAGTCGAGCGCGTCACGGACCGGGCGGCCAAACGGCGCGCCGGGCTCTGCATCGGCAGAAACTGCCACGGAAGGATAACTCACCAGCTGCTCGATATCAGCGACGACATCCTCCCAGACCTCGTCGACATACTCAGCGACGCTCTGCTCCACCTGATTCATGGACGACCTCCTTACCAATGAGCGACGGGTACGCCCGCCCCTCACATTATGTCTATTAGATAGCGAAAAGTTTAGCAAGCTCGGCCACCGAGTGCACCACTGCATCGGCACCCGCCGCCTCGTGCTCGCCCGGCGCTGCCGCGCCCGAATAGATGCCGATGCACGGCACGCCCATCGCGTGTGCGCCCTCCACATCGTTAAAGCGATCGCCGATCATCACGGCATCGCCCGCCGTCGCGCCGAGCGCCGCCAGGGCATCGCGAACCGAATCGGCCTTGGTCTCGCGTCCCTGCGGCGGATTCATGCCAACCACCGCCTCAAACTGCGAAAGCCCCAGCTCGCCCACCATGTCAATGCACTTTGCCTCCATGCGTGACGTCGCCACGACCAAGCGATGCCCCTGCGCGACAAGGCCATCGAGCAGCTCGGGGATTCCATCGAACACGGGATACTCTTCCGGTCCCAGCTCATCAAAAAAGGCACGGTACTCGTCAGCCACCACAAGCGACTCCTCGCGGGAGAAGCCATAAAAGTCGTGAAAGCTCTTCCACAGGGGCGGCCCGATCATGCGGCGCAGGTCACCCATCTGCGCCTCCGAAAACCCGCGCGCGGCCAACGTCTTGCGCGTCGAGCTCATCACCGCCCGGCCCGTATCGGCCACCGTGCCGTCAAAATCGAACAGCACAACCGGCCGCCTGTATATCTCCAACGCCTCCATCGGCATTCCTCTTCCCCAGTTGATGATTTCCACACCGACACTTCAAACTGTTGACTATTCAACAATTGAACCTAGAAATGTGGAACGACTCCACTATACTTGTCGCACTTTGCTCTCAGAAGGCGGCGCGCAAGCGCCCCAATGAAAGGTGCAATTATGTCTTTTGCCATCATAACCGACTCCACGTCGGACATCTCCCCCGCCCGTGCTCAAGAGCTTGGCATTTACGTCATTCCACTGCATGTGATTATCGAGGGCGAGGACCTGCTCGACCAGGTACAGATCACCGCCGAGGAGTACGTCGCCCGCATGGCCGGCTCCGAGCAGCTGCCGCACACCTCGCAGCCGAGTGCCGGCGAGTTCAAGGCACTCTTTGACCGTGTGCTCGCCGACGGCCACGATAGCGCGATCTTTATCTCGCTGTGCAGCGAATGGTCCGCCTGCTATTCCAACGCATGCCTGGTCGCCGAGACCCACGAGCTCGACGTGCGCTGCATCGATTCGCGCACCGGCTCGGGTGCCGAGGGCCTGCTGGTGGAGTACGCGCTCGCCATGCGCGAGGACGGCCGCAGCCTGGACGAGACCGAGGCACAGATCCGCGCGACCCTGCCCGACGCGCACCTGCTGCTGATTCCCCGCACGCTCGAGAACCTCGTTAAGAACGGCCGCGCGCCCAAGCTCGCCGGCCAGCTCACGCAGATGCTCAATATTCGCCTGGCCGTTTCGCCGGAGTGGCAGTCGGGCGAGATCAAGGCCATCAAGAAGGGCCGCGGCGCCAAGCGCATCGTCGCCAACACCATGGCAGACTGCCTCGCGTTTTTGGCCGAGCATCCGGGCTCCAGCGTGCGCGTGCTCACGACCGGTGCCGCCGAGGAGCAGGAGCTTGTCGACGAGGCACTCGCAGGCCAGGACTACGTAGACGCCGGCACCGGCCCCATCGGCTGCACCATCGCCACCCATGTAGGCGTCGACGCCATCGCCATCAGCTACTGCCCCCGCTACCAGCCAACTCGCTAGGGACGCCCACATCAGTTATGGTGAAATGGGGACTGTTTTTGGCTTATTAGCCGCCAATCAATCCCTATTCCACCGCAACTTAGAAGCAGTTCGTTTGGGACGGGGCTAAAAAGACTGGTATCAAACGTTTCAGACCAGTCTTTTTAGCCCCGTCCCATTTTAGCTACTCTACATCAGCCCGCTCAGGGCGATGTCGACGGCCTCGTTGAGGTCGTCAGTAATGTGTACCAGATCCGGATCGAGCGGGCTGATCATACCGGCGCTCATCACCGGGCCGTTGGGCCAGTCGAACAGACCCCCTCGCGGTACCCACTGGACAAAAATGGCAAATATGAGTAATGCCACCAAATTAGTAGCAGCAAAATCTCGCCGGAATCGATCGTTTCGATTAATTTCACGCCTTGCCAAGGCTCAAAATGCCGTGTTTGGTGGGTTAGATATATAGAATAATGTCGAATTGGTATTCTATTCTTGCCAAATGTTATGAGACTACATTAACAGCAGTACTCACATTTGACGTTATTTGACCACGGGGTCATTCGAAAACCCCTCCCCACGCCGCCAACCCGCCCCATAGCCGTCAAAAACCTTTAACAACAGCCGCCGCACGTTTTGGCACCGGCTGATTGCCACTCACGGATCGGTACCCCACTATTACCGAACCAAAATCGAAGTCGCGTATCTCATAAAGCTGAAATGACGTACCCTCATCCCAATGAACGCTGATAAGAATGGCTTTCAAATGAGCAACGGCACGCATCAATACGCCCTTTTCGGGAGCGCCCTATTCAAATTCAATAAAACGGTCGTCCACGCTTCGGATCCGCGCAAGCAAATCGTTATCTGCAGCAGCGGTCCAGACATCCGTTATACAACGCTGGAAGAATGGGAGAAAGCTGGCGATTCTTTCGATAGACGGGCGCAGATCGAAGATATCGTCACCAGCGCAAGCCCAGCGCGCGACAAACTCGAGCTCTTCCGCAATCTCTTTACTGGTCGCAAAGATGTCTACGCTCATGGGTACCGCAGAAAAGACGGAGGAATTGGCTATACGCCCGCCTGCGCAAATGAGTGGAAGTCAGGCATTTGCCCCAAAGCAAGCCACCAGAGAGTCAAATGCACGGAATGCAGCAGCCGCGTCTTCCCCGAGTTGAGCGATGCCGCGATCATCGCCCATTTCAGAGGCAATGACGATAGGCTTCGAGACGTTATAGGCCAATATGTGCTCGATAAAGACAGTAACACGAAAGTCCTGGTCATCGATTTTGACGGAGCCGATTGGAAAGAAGCGACGAAAGCCATTCGACATGTCGCAAAAAGCCACGGAATCGATGTCGCAGTTGAGCGATCGAGATCGGGCGACGGCGCACATGTCTGGTTTTTCTTCCTAGAGCTCGTCAGCGCAAAGACCGCACGAGATTTTGGAAGCAGCCTTATCACCGAAGCGGCGATACTGAACAAGACAATCACCTTCAAAGCATTTGACCGAATGCTGCCCGCGCAGTCCACCATTCCTGAGGGCGGCTTTGGAAATCTCATAGCGCTGCCTTTTCAAGGAAAAGCGCAGCGAAAAGGGAACAGCGTATTTGTTGACGAGCAATTTGAGCCCTTTCCCGATCAATGGCTTTACCTTTCGCAAATCCAGTTAATCCCGCGCGTGACGGTGCAAAATCTGATCGAGAGCATCGAAAATAGGTCACATGGAATAGCAGCTGTTGCGGCGGCAAACACCGGTGTGCCACATTCCCAGAGACTGCGAAAGCGGCTTCCGCTCGCACCGCGGGACTTCCCGTCATCGCTGTCCGTCACGCAGACCGATATGCTCTATATCCCCGAAAAATCTCTGAGTCCCGCAGCTCAAATGGAAGTCCGCAGGCTTGCAACATTTGCCAACCCAGAATTCTTCCGCGCACAATCTATGCATCAATCGGTATTCGGCAAACCGCGGTTCATAGACCTCAGCGAACTTAGAGATGGCTACGTCGCGATTCCCAGAGGCTGCAAGGTTCAACTTGAGCGGCTGCTTCAAGAAGCCGGCGTTTCTGCCCACTATTCAGACAAACGCAAGTCGAGCCATCCAATTGCGATGGCATTTAAAGGGACTCTTCGCCCTGAACAGCAAATTGTCGCTGAACAGATGCTCAGCTATGAAGACGGGATCATGTCCGCACCGACGGGGTTCGGCAAAACCGTCATCGGAGCTTATCTTATTGCTGCCATTGGTCTTCCAACGCTCGTCATCGTTCCTAAAACTGCGCTCATTGCCCAATGGAAATCCCAACTCGAACGATTTCTCGACATCACGGACAACAGAGAGCCCGTCCGAACCCCAAAGGGACGAATCAGCAAAAGACAGCCTCCGCTCATTGGGCAAATCGGAGGAGGCAAGACCGCCATAAGCCGTCTCATCGACATTGCTTCATTCCAGTCGCTATCCGGCAAGGATCCCCAAACCGGCGAGTCATTAGCCAAGGAGTTCGTTCGCGATTACAGTCTCATCATCTGTGACGAATGCCACCATGCGGCCGCGCCACAGCTTGAGCTTGTCCTCAAGTCCGCTCCTGCCAAATATGTATATGGCCTTTCCGCAACGCCCGAGCGTTCGGACGGACTCACGCGGGCACTCTCGATGCTCTGCGGCCCGGTTCGCTATGTCGTCGATCCAAAAACGCAAGCAATCCAACAGGGGATTCAGCGCATTGTTAGACCGCGTTTCACCGGAATTCGATTACCCACCTACGGACCAGGAGCATCCTTTAACCAAATTCTCGATCTCCTGTGTGTACACGCCGCGAGAAACGAAGCAATTATCGAGGACGCCCTCGAGGCCGCATCAAACGGCCGGCATCCGCTTGTGCTATCTAAAAGAAAAAAGCATGCCGAAGAGCTATGCAGGCTACTTCAAAGCCGTGGACACGAACCCATACTCTTAACCGGAGAAATCGACGCCAAAGAAAGAAAAGCAATACTGAAGAGTCTTCCCAGCTTTGAGCATGATCATCGAATCATCGTCGCAACTGAAAGTCTTCTGGGCGAGGGCTTCGACCTGTCTTACCTTGACACTTTGCTCATTGCCACTCCAATATCTTGGGACGGCAGCATAACGCAGCAGGCAGGTAGGCTACACAGAAGCCACGAGGGCAAACAGCGGGTTGAGATATTCGACTATGTTGACCTGTCGATACCCATGTTCGCGCGCATGTACCAAAAGAGGCTCAAGACCTACGCCAAGCTGGGGTATGAAGTCTTTGCGGCAAACGACAAC
This sequence comes from uncultured Collinsella sp., assembly GCA_902490405.1. Taxonomy (GTDB): domain Bacteria; phylum Actinomycetota; class Coriobacteriia; order Coriobacteriales; family Coriobacteriaceae; genus Collinsella. The sequence goes on along the minus strand of CABUDS010000052.1, from coordinate 2,136 downwards.
AGACAGGACGATCGAAACATCCTCGTTAGGTCGGCAAGAGCCGTGGAGGCTTTAGTGAATGACATCGAGAACGCATCGAAAAGCATTTTTATTGCCGCACCCTACGCGTCCGCCGCATGCCTTGAAAAGCTCGCCGCTGCACTCGCGGATGCCGCTACCCGTGGAATTGCCCTTGAGATTTCTATTGCTTCAACTCCACGCGATGACGTGAAAGCGATTTTTGCCGAGATGAACGTCAACTATCTCATCAAAGCCGAAGGACGCCTGTGCGCATCAGTGATTGACGAGGAAACTGTCTGGTACGGAGCTATTCCGTTGCTGGCTTTCCCAAAGAAAGAAGACTGCAGCATTCGTTTCAAAAGCAGCGAAGTCGCAGCCGAGCTTTTGAGCGAAATTCAGCGAAAAGTGGAACCGGAGGCCGCGGCGACGAACGGGGTACCCCCAGCAGTTGCGGTGAAATAGGGACTGTTTTTGACTTATTAGCCGTCAACCAATCCCTATTCCACCGCAACTTAGAAATCGGCAATCAGCCCTGCGGGCCCTGGAACAGCTCCTCATGCGAGCCCATTCTGACCAGCCGGATCACAGGATTAGTCTTATGCGGTAAGTAGAGAACGACCACGTCGACCAAGCCATCGGATAGGTGGAAATCGATGTGGCCGTTGTAGTTTCCGCCCGGGTTTGAAAGCTCATGGGCGCCATATTCCGCGGGAAGCGAGCCGTGAGCTGCAAGCTCTGCGACTGCCGCCTTAAACTCACTCTTTAGCTGCGGATGCATGCGCATCGTTCGTTTGTAGTCCGCCCTAAATTGAGCCTCGACTTTAATCTCGAACATCGCTATTCCTCATCGAGGAATGACATAAGCTCATCAGCGTTGTTGAATGACGGGCTATCGTCCGGCAAAATCCCCAACTCATGAGCCTCGGCGATCACCATGGCACGCCTCGTCGCCTCGTTGGGCACCTCCGCCCTTCCTACAATCTCAAAAGGAATCTTTCGCTGATTTACAAGCTGCCGAACGGCAAGATTGAGATAGGAATTGAGGCTGAGGCCGACCGAATCCAAGAACTCAGTCGCCTGTTCCTTGAGCCCCTCTTCGATGCGAACCGTCGTAGGCTTAACCGTTGCAGTAGACATACGCGACCTCCTCGCCTCGTCTTTTGCATCAGTATACCCCGTTTTGATGGCATACTGATGTTAAATAGCATCAGTATGCCGTTCACATTACTATAACAACAGTCACAGCGCCCTACATCAGCCCGCTCAGGGCGATGTCGACGGCTTCGTTGAGGTCGTCGGTGATATGCACGAGCTCGGGATCGAGCGGGCTGATCATACCGGCGTCCATCACCGGGCCGTTGAGCCAGTCGAACAGGCCCTGCCAGTACTCGGTTCCCACCAAAACGAGCGGCATGCGCTTGACCTTGTGTGTCTGCACCAGCGTGAGCACCTCAAACATTTCGTCGAGCGTACCAAAACCTCCGGGAAACACGATGGCACCCGAGCTGTATTTGACGAACATGGTCTTGCGCACAAAGAAGTAACGGAAGTCCATGCCGAGGTTCACGTATTTATTGAGCCCCTGCTCGTGCGGCAATTCAATGCCCAGGCCAACTGACTTGCCGTTGACACTCGCCGCTCCCCTGTTGGCCGCCTCCATGATGCCGGGACCGCCGCCGGTGATAACCGCCACGCCGCGCTGGGCGATTTTGCGCCCGACGGTGCGCGCCGCCTTGTAAAGCGGATCGGTCTTGGGCGTGCGGGCGCTACCGAAGATGGTCACCGCAGGACCAAGCTCGGCAAGCGCGCCGAAGCCATCGACAAACTCGGCCTGAATGCGCAGCACGCGCCACGGATCGGCATGCAACCAGTCGGTCGACTCCTCGGGCGCCAGCAGGTTGGCGTAGGTGTTGTCCTTAGGAATCATGGGACCGCGCATGACCACGGGACCGCGTCGGTACGTCTCGTCGTAGGCCGGCTCGCCCTCGACGTTCTCATTCTTAATCATGGGTACTCCTATCGAGAAAAAGAAAAGCGGGCGGGGTCGACGCCATGCGCCAAACACCCGCCCGAACATCAACTATTCGGTATGGTACCCACGTTGCATCAAGCGCTTGCAAGGCATCGGTCAGCGGT
>CABUDS010000051.1 GCA_902490405.1 uncultured Collinsella sp. | reverse complement strand
TCACGAGCGGGGGCTCCTGTCGTTTCCGTGCCCCTGGATTGGGTCATAGTGTCTGGCGTTGCCAAAATATCGGCGCTGCCGTTGTTGGCACTTTGGGACACTCCTTGTCATTGGTGCAAAGCAACCTGTCTCCATTGCGCCAAGCGGCGTGTGCCGTTAAGCGGACGGGGCGTTAGCGGGACCTTCTTTTGGGCATACAATTGCTATTGGCTTGCTGCGGTGAAGGCTCGTCCGCTCCGCAGTTATTTCTACAGTTAAAGGAGTATGTATGTCCGTTGAGGTCATGAGGTCTGTGATCGATGCTGCCGAGGGCCGCGTGCCCGTCGACACGCTGTTTACCAATGCGCAGATTGTCGATGTATATGGCCAGCGCGTGGCGCCCGGTAGCGTTGCCGTCAAGGACGGCGTAATCGTCGGCGTGCTCTACGACGGTCGCGACGATGCCGCCGGCACCTACGAGGCGGCTGAGGTCATTGACTGCCAGGGTCGCTATATCGCCCCCGGCTTTATCGACGGACATCTGCATATCGAGTCCTCGAACATCCGTCCCGCCGAGTATGCGCGCATGGCGGCGACGCGCGGCACCACCACTGCCATCGCCGACAGCCACGAGATCGCCAACGTTTCCGGCCTGAACGGCCTGCGCTTTATGATCGAGGACGGCCGTCGCGCGCCCATTTCCATCAAGTACATGATGCCCTCGTGCGTGCCCGCGCTGCCCGATGAGCAAGCGGGCGCTGTGATTACCGCCGCTGACATGCAGGCGTTTTTTGCCGAGTATCCGGGCGATGTCTTTGGTCTGGGCGAAATGATGAACCTGCCGGGTGTCTTTATGGCCGATCCTGAGACCTGCGCTCGCATCGACGCTGCCAACCAGACGCCGTCCAAGCAGGTCGACGGCCATGCGCCACTTGTTGCCGGCAAAGACCTCAACGCCTATGCCGCAGCGGGTATTATCGCCGACCACGAGTCGACGATTCCCGAGGAGGCGCTCGATAAGCTGTCCCGCGGCATGTATGTGATGCTGCGCGAGGGCACGTGCAGCCACGACCTGGCCAACTTGTCGCCGATGCTGCTGGAGAACCCCGCCCGCGCCCGTCGCTGCTGCTTTGCGACCGACGACCGTGCTCCTTCCGACGCGCTTTCGACCGGTATGATCGACAATGCCTGTCGCGTGGCTATCGAGGCCGGCATCGACCCGGTGGTCGCCATCTCCATGGCGTCCCTTTCTACGGCTGAGGCATTTGGCCTGGACCACGGCTGCCGCGACCCACACGAGCTCCGTGGCGCGATCGCCCCGGGCAAGCGCGCCGACCTGCTGGTGCTCGATGACCTTACGTTTGCCAAGGCTCCGCATCGTGTTTATGCCGCCGGTGCCCTGGTGGCGCAGGATGGCACCTTTGTGGGCGAAATTGCACCCGAGATGGCCGAGGTTGCGGCCCTTGCCGATGAGCTGCGTGCTTCCGTTAAGCTGCCGAAGCTATCGCTCGACGTGTTCGACTATGCCTTTAAGCCGGGCGAGGCCGTGATCGACGTGGTGCCGGGCAAGGCCATCACGGGCATGGCTCGTCCCGAGAATGCCGAGGGCCTGCGCCGCATTATGCTGATCGAGCGCCATGGCCGCGGCTTGTCACTGCAGGCCGAGGGGGCCGACGGTGATGGCCCTGCGGGCCTGGGTCTTGTTGGCAAGCACATTGGTCGCGGCTGGGTGCGTGGCTTTACCATTACGGGCGGTGCCATCGCCTCGACGATCGGCCACGACTCGCACAACGTGTGCGTGGTGGGCGACAACGCGGCCGATATGATGGCTGCCGTCGAGGCTGTTGGCCAGGGCGGCCACGTGCTGGTGCGCAACGGTGAGGTCGTGGCGCGTATTCCGCTGGCGCTCGGTGGTCTGATGAGCGAGGGCACGGCCGAGGATGTCGCCGCGCAGCACGACGACTTTATGGTCAAGGCGCGCGCCATGGGCATCGAGCCGCCGCTCGACCCCATCATGGGCATCATCTTCCTGCCCCTGCCGGTGATCCCGACGCTCCGCATCCGCCCCGAGGGCATGTTCGACGTCACGACCTTCACCTACGCCGACTAGTCATCGGGGACGTTCTTAAACGACTAGCCGTCGGGGTGGTGTGTCGCCTGACGCCGCGACCGTGAGACCTCTGGCATGTGTGAGCTATTTGCCAGGTCCTTGTAACGTTTACGCCCGCGGAGTCTTATTTGAGCTCCCTTTGGGTACGTTGGAATCGGATACACGTTCGATTCCAACAAGCCCGAAGGGAGCTTTTCTATGTTTAAACTGATTGCATCCGATATGGACGGCACACTGCTTGACGAAAACGGCCAGGTGCCTCCCGAGACCTACGAACTGATTCTGGCGCTACACGAGCATGGCGTGCATTTCGCCGCATCGTCAGGTCGTCGCTACGATCGCCTGTGCGAGTTCTTTGCGCCCGTTCGCGACAAGATGGACTTTGTCGCCGCTAACGGCGCCCAAGTCTACGCCGACGGTAAGATGGTAGACCGTGAGGTGTATTCCCACCTGGCGATTCGAAGGCTCGCCCAAGCCGTCAGGACGTTTCCCAATCTGCATCTTGCGCTCTTTGACCGAACCAAGTCCTTCCTGCTCGATGACGAGTGCAAGTTCGTGCGTGAGGTCGATAAGGACCTTCCCAATGCCGAGCGTATTTGGGAGCTGCCCGATCCCAGCGTAAATATCATCAAAGCGAGTATCTTTTGCGACGACAGTGCGGTTATGGACAGTGCGTACGTGCTACAGCGCGAACTTGGTCAGCTCTTTACTTTTGCGCCTTCGGGCAACGCGTGGATCGATGCCATGCAGCCCGGTGTGTCGAAGGCCTCGGGTATCGCGCAGCTCGCGGAGCATTACGGCATTGGTCGCGACGAGGTCATGGCGTTTGGCGACTCGATGAACGACTACGAGATCATTCGCTTTGTCGGCACGGGCTGCGCGATGGAAAACGCGCGCCCCGCGCTTAAGGCGGTGGCCGATCGCGTGGTGGGTTGTAACCGCGACCACGCCGTCCAGCAAGAACTCCGCCGTGTTCTGGAGAGCCTTGCTTAATCCAGCAGTTAGGGACGTTCCTTTTCTGCCGGGTTGCTGCTGCTAGGCGAGGGCGGCCATGATGGTGTGGGCGACGCCGTCGTGGTCGTTGTCGTATCCGGTGACGGCGTCGGCGGCCTCGCGGTCTTCGGGCTCGGCGTTGATCATGGCCATGCCGTGGCCCGCTGCCTGCAGCATGGGGATGTCGTTGATGTTGTCGCCGAACGCCCAGGCGTCGGCGAGACGCTCGCCCAGGTGCTCGCATAGCCACGTGAGGGCCGTTCCCTTGGTGGCGCCCTCACCCATGACCTCGATATTCATGGCGTAAGAACGCGTGACCTCAATGCCTCCGAGCGTGTCGAGCTCAGCCGCGATGGCGTCGCGATCGGCCGGGTCGTGCCAGTACATGGCGATGCGTTCGAGCGTCTCGACCCCGTCGATCTTGCTGTCGATATCCATGTCGATCGGTGTTCGTGTGCGCTTGAGCGAAGCCGCGATGTGGGGGTCGCCGCCGCAGAATTCGTCCAGGCGCGTGTAGAGCGAGCGGGGGAGGAAGCACTGCCCATCCGCGAAGATATCGAAGGTCACATCGTGGCCGGCGGCGATGCGATGGACGCGATGCGCAATGCCGCGATCGAGCGGACGGCTCAAAATGCGCGTGGCGCGCGAGACATCGTTGGGCACATCGTCGTCGAGCTGCCAGACGCTGGCGCCATTGGCGCAGACGGCATAGTGCACGGAGGGATGGGCGAGGATGGGCTCAAAGATGCCCGACAGCGGACGTCCCGTGCAGGGCACAAATTCAATTCCGCGTCGAGCGAGTTCGTCGAGCATCGACCAGGTGGCATCGCTCATTTGCTTATCGCTCGTCAGCAGCGTTCCGTCCATATCGGAAAACACAATCATTTGATACAGCCCTTTCTGCTGGCATAAAAAGCGTGGCCGAGGGCGGCGATGCCCTGGCCACGCTCGAGTTCTATAACGGTTCGCGTCCTAGCGGTCGGCGAGCGGCTTGTACGCTAGCGGCTCGATCACCGGACGATAGGCCGGGCGAATAATACGGTGCGCGCAGAAGAGCTCTTCCATGCGGTGCGCCGACCAGCCGGCCATGCGGGCGACGGCAAATAGCGGCGTAAAGAGCGTCTCGGGCACGCCGAGCATCTTGTAGATAAAGCCCGTGTACAGGTCGATGTTGGCGCAGATGGGCTTGGTCATGCCGTGATCGCGCATCACTTGCGGGGCCAAGCGCTCGATGCGCTCGATGAGCGCGAACTCCTCGCCCAAGTCCTTCTTGGCGGCAAGCGTGCGCGCGTAACGGCGGCACACCTCGGCGCGCGGGTCGCTCAGCGTGTAGACGGCGTGGCCCATACCGTAGATGAGGCCGGTGCCGTCGAAAGCCTGCTTGTCGAGGATCTTGCCCAGGTAGGCCGCGACCTCGTCCTCGTTTTCCCAGTTGGAAACATGCGCGCGGATGTCTTCGTGCATGGACACGACTTTGGCGTTGGCGCCGCCGTGGCGCGGACCCTTGAGCGAGCCGATAGCCGCGGCGTAGGCAGAATACGGGTCGGTGGCCGAGGAGGACAGCACGCGGCAGGCGAACGTGGAGTTGTTGCCGCCGCCGTGCTCTGCATGCAGCATGAGCATCACGTCGAGCAGCATGGCTTCGTCACGGTTGAATGCCATGCCGCCGCGCAACACCTGCAGGATGGTCTCGGCGGTGGAAAGGCCGGGCGTGGGGTGCGGCACATGAACCTCGGAGCCGCGGCGCTTGGCGACCGAGGCCATATGCGCGAAGGCGGCGATGCGGGGGAGACGGGCGAGCATGGAGATGGCGACGTCGATTTCGTGCTCGGGCGTAATGACGTCGGGTTCGGCGTCGAAGGCGTAGAGCAACAACACGGCGCGCTGAAGCACATTCATGATGCTCGACGACACCGTGGTCATGGGGAACTCTTTGACGTATTCGTCGCTCAGATGCCTAAAGGCGCCCAAGCGCTCGCAAAAACCGTCGAGCTCCTCTTTGTTGGGCAGCGAGCCCGTGATAAGCAGATAGGCGACTTCTTCGTAGCCATAGCGATTCTCGGACTGGGCATTGTTGACCAGATCCTCGATGCTATAGCCGCGCAGCGTGAGCTTGCCCTGGTCGGGCACGACTTTGCCGTCGACCTTGTTGTAGCCGTGCACGTCCGAGATACGGGTAAGGCCCGCGACCACGCCCGAGCCGTCGGCATTGCGCAGGCCGCGCTTGACATTGTGCTCAACAAACAGGCCCTCGTCATAAGGGTCGGTCGGCAGGCCGTGGTAGAGGCTTTCGCTCTCAGGCGAAATCTGGCGGCTTGCTTCGTAATCCAGAACCAGGCGGCTCAAGTGGTCATCGAAGCGGTAATAGATTTTCTTGGCGTCGTAGGCCATGCGCGCTCCTCTCCGGGCCGCATCGGGGTGACTTGCATGGGCATGCGCGCGTCAGGCTATCCCCAGCGGCTTGCTCGCTACAGGCGGTACATAAAGTTAAAGACGTCCTCGCGCTGGATGGACACGTTGACGCCCGAAAGCTCGCCGGCCTCGGCCAGCGCCTTCTGCAGCTCGGCGAAGTCGAGCTTGGACTCGGCGGTATCGGCCAGCATGGTCATGGTGAAGATGTCCTCGATAATGGACTGCGTGATGTCGCGGATGTCGACGTTGGCCTCGCCTAGGACACGGGTGACGCCGGCGACGATGCCGGGGCGGTTCTTGCCAAGGACGGTGATGACGATACGGGAGGACGAGATCTCGGCCATGGGAAACCCTTTCGCGTGGTTGCGGCGCGCGCGGGGCGCTCCGCTACGGTACAGTGTTCATCATTGTACCTGTCTGGCGCAAAAAAGGCGCGCTCGCTGCGGCGTTACATGCCTGCAACATGAGCGTAAGGGGGAAGGCCGTACGGGGAAGAGCCGTCTGGCGCGTGTCCGGCTCGTGTTGGGTTGATTTCCGATCTCAGCCGAACACATTGAGCGGACAGGCCGTTCCCGCAGTCAGCCGAACGCCTCCGACGGCTGATTCCGAACTGGAAGCGGAGGGCATCCCCGACCTTCGGTAGGGGATACCGCTCCGCGGCGCATGCCGCGGGCGGTGCCCCTATCGGACCACCGTGACCTCAGTTGGGATGGGCCCAGCACTGCCGCGTACTCGGTGAGCTAGAGCCAACTGTTCGTCTTCACGTCGCGTATGGCAATATTTCGGTCGTCCGGCTCGGTGATGCCGTAGCCGAACGCCTGGAGCGTCTCGATGGACTCCTGGATCCTCTGTTGGAACATGGGACCCGGATCGACCCTCGGCCCGAGGTGCCCGCGCCAAAGGCACGGCGTGGCGCGCAGCATGTTATGGATTTTGGAGATGGGCTCGATGTCGGCGTAGACGTTGAGCGTCGCCATGGCGTCCTTGTGGCCGAGGATCGATTGGAGCGCCTTGATATCGCCGCCTCGGCGGATCCACTGCGTTGCGAACGTGTGGCGAAGGCCGTGGAACGTGATCAGCTCGTCGTTGGTGCCCATGAGGCCGTTGGTCTCCGAGAACGTCTTGAACGCCCTGCGGATATAGCTTGTCGTCGCGAAGGTCGCGCCCGGCTCCGACAGGATGTAGCAGTCCCCGATCTCGACCGCCCCGGTAAGGCCGCGCAAGCGCAGCTTTCCGCAGTCGATCTCGTGGGTCTCCTTCAGGAAGGGGAGTAGGCCGACCGGGTCGATGGGGATACCCCTGGCGTCATGGGTCTTGGTGTCCTTGATGAACGAACCCATTCCCTTCGCGTACGCCACCGAGTGTCTGATCGAGATCAGGCCCGTCTCGAAATCCACATCGCACCACCGAAGGCCGCAGACCTCGCCGATTCGCATCCCCGTGTGCAGGGCGAGTACGACCGCCCTCTAATCCTCGGCGGACCAATCGAGTCCGAACTCCTTTCGGGCATCCTCTTCGCTCATGACTTCGAGAAGGTCTCCGGGTTGGCAACGAAGGGCGAGGCATAGCTGCTCGAGTGTGTTGAAGCGAATGCCGCGAATATGCCCTTTTTTAATACGGGACAGGTTCACGGGCGTGGTTCCAATCCTTTCGGCAAGTTCGTTCGAGGAAATCTTTCGCTCGGCCATGATCTTGTCGAGGCGAACAATTACGGGCATGGCGTTTCCTTACGCAATCTCGTCGGAGTCGAGGTACAGCTCTCGGGCGTACAAGAAGAGCTGGGAAAGCATGAACAAGACGATGCCGAGAACCAGAGAGGTCCAATCGAATGATGAAGCGATCTCTTGGGCGCCGACGGCCCCCTCGCCGCCAAACATCGAAACGGAGGTTTTGAGTGAGCCGGCGTAGAGGCTGGTGGCAGCTTGAACAACGAAGAGAATGCCGAGCACCTTCAAGCATGTCGCAGACCCTTTCTTGAAGGGGTCTCCGCTCTTGATCGTCCACACGAGAACGGCGCTGAGGATGGTCGTAGCGATACCGATGACGGCAGGGACCAATGTCGAGATCGCAAGGGCTGGATACGCGGGGGAGTCTGCAATTACAGGGTTGTCGAGCACTTCGATTGCTGGCTTTAAGGAGAACGCCACTTGTGCGATGGCGGTGGCGCAAAGGGTCGCAGAGGCTATCGCACATGCGATGCGGAAGGAATGAAGCCGGGGAGTGCGATTGTCGGAACTCATAATAACCTCCGAAGAATTTAAAAAACTCAGGTTACTTTTTAACAGTTTATGTTAAATTGACTTTGCCGGCAAGTAATAAGGGCCGAGCATTTTGTTCGGCCCCTCTGTTCCGACTGGATGAGGTTAAGGTTGGCGATGAATATGCTCAAAATCTCGAAGGCGATCTTTAGGTCGCTTCTCTCCTCCAGGTCGCTCTGTGTTGTCGTTGTTGCGTTGATGGTTCTTTGTGCTCTGCCCGTCTTCAGGAGCGCGGCTGGCATCGACGGACGGGTCGAATACCTCGAGTCGGGAATAACCCGTGTTGAGCAGGAATTGTCAGCATCCTATGCGGATGCGCTTGTGAATGCGGGGGAGGACGGTGTCTATACCTCTTCATCAAGCATGCCCGCGCTTCTGTACCCTCTTGCCGCGGGACGTCTTATCTTGGCACCGCTCTCTCCCCTACTTCCGTTTCTGCAGATATCGGATGGAGAGTACACCTATTATGACGGATCGAAGGAGTACTTGCTATGGGTCGCAACGGCCGTTGCCGTCTCGTTCCTTGCCGCGCGTCTTAACAAACGTGAAAAGCTCATCATCCAGGCACCGATGGGCGAGCTGGGTAGACTTGTTGCATCGAGCGTATGGGCGAGTGTTTTTGCAATGCTTGCCGTCCTCGCCATCAATCTTCCAGGGATAATCGCCGCGCTTGTGAAGAATGGCCCGGGCTCGCCGTTCTATCCGATAGGCTACATTCAATATGCGACTCCGGTTATCAAACCGGCTTGGCTGGTGTTCGCGCAGACGGCCATCTTGCAATTCTTGGTGGCAGCGTTCATCTCGCTTGTCGTTCACCTTGCCGTGAAGATTGCCAATAACCCTACGCTTGGAATCGTGTTCGTATGTGCCCTGATGGGGGTGACGATGGTTCCCGGGTATTACGGAAGATCCATCGCTTTACGTGAGTTCGCCCTGTTGAATCCCCTTACGTATGCGAACACTGAGTTGACCGTCGGCGCCTATAGCCCGTACCCGACAACGCAGATAGTGAATCTGCCTGGACTTTGCTTCGAGCGTGGCGCGATTGCCCTCGTATGCGCAATCGGGATCGAGGTGCTGGCAATTAGCCTGCTTTGCGTTGCTGGAAAGAGCGGCTGCGCGTGCCCGATATCCCCGATTTGTCTTGAGAGAGGTTCCTTCACTGCATCGAGAACGGCAACTCGTTCGAGCGCTTGTGCCTCCGCCGTTGCATACGTAAGAACGATGGGGAAACTGCTCCTGCGTTCTCCTACCCTCGCCGTATGCGCGATTGCAATGTCGACGACGATGCTGGCCCCGGCTCTGGTCGAGATGTTTCCTGACGCTGATAACGTTTCCGCTGTTCGGTATAGGGATGGGGAGCTCCGTTCAATAGATCGGTATCTAGAGCAGAACGCTGCGAATATGGACGTCGAGGGCAAAGCGGCCCTGGAAGACATGCGGGATGCTCTTTCGGGTTTCGTGTACGCGCCTATGCCTGCGGAGGGGTTTCGAAGCCTTGCGACGTACGAGCGCGCTCGAGGTGAGCTGGGCGCGGCAGATGCGACTCTCCTGCAATCGATCGGAATCGAGCCGGAGACTCCTTCTCGTGCGGAGGCGCGCGCCCTTCTGCTTGAGTCGATCGCGAGCTTGCCGGACCCCAAGGTTTACGAGTTAAGTACGAAGATGCCCCCATTAATCCTCCTTTCGTATCTCCAGGCAGCGCTTCCCTCCTTATTTTTGCTGTTGCCCGTGGTTGTCACATCGCTCGCGTGCACCCACCTGCAGTGTCGTTCCCTTCTGGTTCTCCAGATCCCCGCAACAGCGCATGTGCGTTTTCTGACGGCTGTTGCGCTGGCTCTCCTGCTTGGCTTGGTGCTGCTTTTGGTGTCGATGGTTCCCGCTGTCGTTGTGTCCGTGATTAAGAACGGTGCGGGTGGATCGGAGTATCCCGTCGCTCTCATTCGGGCGGGAGCTTCGACAACGTCCATGGTGGGGGAGGCGGTGTTGTGCAGTATTCCGTTGCTGGTCATGGCATACGGCGTGATTTCCGTCGTCGCTGCGTTGACAGCAGCGATTAGCCGCAACCCCGTTGTCACCGGAATGGTTTGCGCGGTTCTCTTGGTGTTGGGTTCGTTGAGCGCTCATGTTGAAAGCGTGGGCATGGGCGTCGCGCTGCTGGCTCCATTCGCCTCGTTTGATCCCGCTTCCCAGGTGGGGACGATTGGGTTCCTTGGGCGAGGGACGAACGCGATGCCTTTTGGAGAGGTCGTCGGCGCATCGGGCGCTCTGCTGGTGGTCTTGGGCGCCATATCTCCGTTGATGGTGCGCCTGAGTGTTCCAAAGATCGAAAGGGGATGATCTCGATGATTGACCTTCAAACGCTGACGATCTCTTATGGAAAGAAGGTGCTCGTAGATTCGGTGAACGCTGAGTTTGCCCCGGGTACGGTCTACGGTCTCGTCGCTCCGAACGGGCATGGAAAGACGACGTTGCTGCGTGCGATGGCAGGTTTGCCGGGTCCTCGCGTGGACGGGAGCATCGTTCTGGATGAGGTACAGGGTACGGGTGCGAGAGAGGTCCGTTCTATGATCTTCTATGCACCTGGTGAGGGGACGCTGCTGTATCCCGGATTGCGTGCGGAAGATCACCTCAAGATGGTTTGCGATATGTGGCCGCATGCCCGCGATATCGAAGAGATAGTGGAACAAACGCAGATAGGCGAGTTCGCGAAGATGAGGATCCGCACTCTGAGCCAGGGCATGAAGCAGCAGCTTACCCTGGCGATTGCGTATGCGACGGGCGCGCGGTACCTTCTATTAGATGAGCCCATGAACGCGCTCGACCCCAGCAGGGTGGACTTGCATTCCGAGATTCTCAGGAAGCTGGCCGATTCTGGTACGTGCATCATCATGTCATCCCACATCTTGGATTCGGTCGATAGGCTGTGCGATGAGATTCTGTTTTTGAAGGATGGGAGGCTCATTAGAAGCATTCCGCAAGATGATGCTGCGCCGAAGTCTCCTGGATCCCATTTCGCAAAGCCTGCCGGACGCGCCGAGGGTGCGCTAAGCACGTATCGGCGACTCTACGAAAAGGGCGGGTAGAAATGCAAGTTAAAAATCTATGTGGCCAATGTGATACCGTTGAACCAGCGTATCGATACCGCTCAGCCATTCGCCTCGCCCCCGTCGCACGTATCTTCATCCGGT
>CABUDS010000050.1 GCA_902490405.1 uncultured Collinsella sp. | reverse complement strand
GTGGTGCAGCCAACTTGAAAAATATGGAAGAAGCCTTCAGCAAACGAACCAAACTAGATCACCAGTTCGAATCTGGTACGGGCTACCACTTCTTTTCTGCCGAGGCCTATGGCCCGTTCGTCTAGCGGTTTAGGACGCCGCCCTCTCAAGGCGGAGATCACCAGTTCGAATCTGGTACGGGCTACCTTGAATTTGAGACCCGGACTTCCCACGGAAGCCCGGGTTTTTTATTTCCGAGCAAACCATCTGCAATTCCCATTTGGCCCATAGCTTTACGTTCTGTTTGTGGCCCTTGCGGGTACAATATGCAAGATATTTGGACGGTCAGAAGGAGCCTCATGAAGGAGTCCTCTCAGCATACATCTAAGCCCCAGGTCGAGGTTGAGGCCTCGGGTGGCGATGACAACAAGGGTGCACGTCGCGGTGCCATTTTTATCGGCGTCGTGCTGGTTGGCTATATCGTTTATCTGATTGTGACCGGTCAGATGGGACAGTTCTGGGCTGCCATGTCGAGCGTTCAGGCGCCGTGGCTCGTTGCTGCATGCTTTTGCATGTTCCTGTACCTGTTCTTTGGCATCGTCGCCTATGCGATCGCCGTCTGGCTCGATCCCAATTCGCCCGTCGGCATTCGCGACCTGATCTCGGTCGAGGCGAGCGGTATCTTCTTTGGCAACCTGACGCCCATGATGATGGGCTCTACGCCCGCCCAGATCTACCGCCTGACCAAGGCAGGCCAAAATGTCGGCGAGGCCGGTGCCACGCAGTTCACGCGCTTTATCGTGTATCAGTTTGGCCTCGTTGCCTGGGGCGCTATCCTACTGCTTGCTCGCATGCCGTTTTTTGCCGAGCGCTATGGCGACATGACGCTGCTGTGTGTCTTTAGCTTTGGTGGGCACTGCTGCATCTTGCTTGGCATCTTCGCCGTCGCGCTCATGCCTAAGACCGTCACGCGCGTCGCCCATTGCATCATCAATTGGCTTGAGCGCATTGGTGTCTCGGCCACTAAGATCGAGGGATGGCGCACGTTTGTCGATGGCGAGATCTACTCCTTCTCCGAGAAGTTCAAGCTTTCAGCCGGCCACTTTTCGTCCATGCTGCTCACGGTGGTCATCACCATGTTGCAGCTCGCGTTTTTCTACCTCGTGCCGTATTTCCTGATGCTTGCCTTTGGCCACCACGAGGTCGACTTTTTCTCGGTCATGGCCGCGAGCGCCTTTGTCCAGCTGCTGAGCTCTGCGGTCCCCTTGCCCGGTGGAACTGGTGGCGCCGAGGGCGGCTTTGCATTGTTCTTGGGTCATTTCTTTGGGTCGGCATCGACCGCCGGCTATCTGCTGTGGCGCCTCATTACGTTTATCGCGCCGACCATATTGGCTGCGCCCCTGCTGGGCCTTAAGAGCGCCCACAACGAGAGCATCCATGCGCGCTGGGATCGTGTGATGCGCAAGCTCGGCCGTACGCCTCAGACGCCCTCTGCGCCCACTAAGCCGCACCCCATGAATGCTGTTACCGTTGATCCCAAGAAGCACGCTCAGAAGGCTTCTGGGACCGCTAAGCCGGCTCATAAAGCCTATGTGCGACAGACAGGCGACGGTATCCGCGTGTCTCCGTCGGCACTCAATAAGAAGAAGCACCCTAAGTCGCAGTAGGGCAGTCGTGCGTTCTTCATGATGCGGGGCATATTTGTGCTGTATGGGGGATAATCCTCTTACGTAGATTATCTCTCATCTGTTGATGAATGCCCGCATATCGAAGGGACACGTCCATGGACACCAGCAAACCGCGTCTTGATCGCCGCATCGTTCGCAGCCGCAATGCCATCCTTTCCGCTTTCGAGCGCCTGCTCATGGAAAAGCCGCTGGCAGACATTACGGTGAGTGCCATCGCGCGCGAGGCCAATGTCGACCGCAAGACCTTCTACGTGCACTTTGGTACGGTTGATGGCTTGCTCGATGCCATTGCCGTCGATGTGGTGGAGATGATTGTCGACTCGGTCGAGAAAACGCTTGCTTCCATGGACGGTGACACCAACGAGCGCGCCCTGGGCGCGGCGGCGACCTTCTTTAAAACCGTTAACGAGGCGCTGTGCAACAACCTGGTGCTCAATCGTCAGCTGATCGAGAACATTCCGCTCGATGATTTTATGGCTCGTCTTCGTGCGCCGCTCGAGCACGAGATTGCCGAGCGCGATCTGCTGCCCCAAGGTCTCAAGGACGAGATGTTCGACTACTATCTGGCGTTTTTGCTGTCGGGTATTATCGGAATCTATCGCACATGGGCGCTGTCTGACGGCTCGGTTCCTATCGAGCGTGTCTCGGAGGTTGCTAATAATCTGACGTTGAGCGGTCTTTCGAGTTTGGAATCTCGCTTGGATTAGGTCTAGTTGGGCTCGTTGGCGTGAAAATTCCTGTTCACGAGGTTCTCTGGCGCCTTGGAGATCTTGCCGGCGTAGGAGCTGTAGCCTGAGGATCCTTAAAAGAAAGTCCAGTTTATCCTTTCCACCCCAATTGGGAATCCTCCGATGCGCCTTCGCACGCTCGCATGACCTCGATACCGTGCGAGCGTGCGAACTCGACGAGCTCTGCGTTGCGGGCGTTTATGGTGCCGAAGGCGGCGGGACACACGATAAGGCGCGCGCAGTGGACGAGGAGCTCTTTGGCGCGGGCTATGGTTCTATCCCCGATCGGCTCGAAGGCGCGCTCGGCCACGCATTCCGCCGCCAGGTCGCGCGCGAGCTCGCAGTCGATGTCCCCTTCGTGCAGAACGCCCGTGTAGAACGCCTTGCCCTGCCGGATGAGCTGGCGAAACACAGCCGACCCCGTACCTGCGCCGGCGATGACGAACGTGTGCGCATCGCCGTGCGGGCGTCCAATTTCCACGCTGCCGAAGCGCTCGTTGAAGGTGCCATGTTGAAGGCCGTAGAGCTCGCCAATCGTCTCACGCGTGAATATGTCCTCGGGTGCGCCGGCGCGGAAGACCCGGCCGTCCTTCACGCAAATCACCTTGTCGGCGCTTTTCTGCGCGAGCTCGAGTTCGTGGATGGACATGATGACAGCCACATTCCGCGATTTCGCAAGGTGGCGAAGTATTCGCAGCAGGTCGATCTGGTAGCGGATATCGAGATATGACGTGGGCTCGTCGAGCACGAGCACACGCGGATCCTGCGCGATGGCGCGTGCGAGCATGACGCGCTGGCGTTGCCCGTCGCTTATCTGCATAAAGTCGCGCTCGGCGAGCTCTTCCACATGTGCGGTTTTCATGGCCTCGTCGACCCGACTATGGTCGTCGGGCGAGAGTGTGCCCATTCGCCCGGTGTAGGGGTGCCTTCCCGCCTCTACGACATCGCGGCAGGTGAGGAGCTCGGTCCGGGGGCGATCTGTCAGCATAACGGCAAGGTTCCTTGCAAACTCCGCCGTCTTCCATCGGGAAATCTCCCGCCCGTCGAGCTCGACCGCGCCGGCAAGCGGTGCCAGATGGCGTGTGATGGTTTTCAAGATGGTCGACTTGCCCGAGCCGTTCGGCCCGATGAGCGCCACGACGTCGCCCGCGCGAACCTCCAGATCGACGCCTTCGACTACGACCTTCTTGTCGTAGCCCGCCGACAGGTCGCTTATGTGGAAAAGCGGCGCTCCGTCAGCCTGCGTTTCGACCGTAGTTTCGAGGTTCGGCTCCGCTCGGAGGAGGCGTTCCGCGCGCAGTTCCGCACGAGCCGAAAGTGCCTTCTGGCGCTTTCGTGCGAGCTCAGGACTGTCTAAGCATGGAATGTCCCCTCCGAGCGTTTTGGGCCGCGGCACGAATTCCCCCATCTACCTCACCCGCTTCTTCAACATGAGCGCGATAACCACCGGAGCGCCGAAGATGGCGGTGACGGCGCTGATGGAAAGCTCGACGGGAGAGAACAGCGTGCGCGCGATCAAATCGCAGCCCGCGCAGAAGATGGCGCCTCCCAAGAAGCACGCAGGAATCACGCGGATGGGCTTCGACGACTTTAGCGCCGACTTCACGAGATGCGGAACCGCGATGCCTACGAACGACACCGGACCAGCGAACGCGGTCACGCAGGCGGAGAGCATGCTCGCTAGAAGGACGAGCACCACGCGGAAGCGTTCGACGTTCACGCCGACGCTTTTCGCGTAGGCTTCTCCCAGCTGGAAGGCGGAAAGGGGCTTCGATATCGCGAATACGCATGCGCTCACGGTGATCACCACGACCGCGATGACCGCGATGTCGTCCCAGCTCGAACCCGAGAAGCTACCCAAAGACCAGTTGTGCAGGTTCACGATGGACTGGTCGTCGGCGAAGGCGATGAGGAAGTTCGTCGCCGCCGAGCAGATGTATCCCACCATGACGCCCGCCACGATGAGCATGGCCATGGAACTTATGCGCCGTGCAATGAGGAGCACGAAGCCGATGGTGATAAGCGAGCCCAGAAACGCTGCGGCCACCATGGCCGGCGAGAACATGGCCTGGTTCGCGCCTAGAAGTACGATCATCGTAAGCGCGACGACGAACTTTGCGCCCGAGGAGACGCCCAAGATGAACGGGTCGGCGATGGGGTTGTTGAAAAACGTCTGCAGCAGGAACCCGGAAAGCGAAAGTGCCCCGCCGAGAAGCACGGCTGAAAGCACGCGCGGCAGGCGAATCTCCCAGATGACCTGGCTTTCCATGGAATTTGCCGCGCCGCCCGAAAGGATGCCGGGGATGTGGTCTGCGGGCACGAGCACGCTCCCGATGCACAGGTTGGCCCCGACGAGCACGATGAGGGCAACAGCGAGCAGCGCCGTCACGACGCGACACCGCGCGGCGCGCCCCGATTCGTCGTATGCCATGGAAAGCCGGCTTCTCATGGCGCTAACCGAGCTTCCTCAGATAATGGAAGTCGCTCGCGTCATCGCCGGTGAACGCCCCGTGCAGCTCGTCGATAATGTCGGCGGTAGAAGTCATCTGCTGGTACATGTCGGCGCTTGTGACCCAGACGTTGCCGTTCTTCACGGCTTTGAACTGCGACAATAGCGCGTTTTTGCCTACGAAGTCGTTCAAGGTGGCAACCGATTCGTCGATGGTGCCGTTGTAGACGATGATGTCGGCATCCTTCGCTGTCGCGTAGAAGCGCTCCATTTCGAGCGTTACTGACGAACCTGACGTCGACGCCGTCTGCGCGTCATCGAGCGCGTAGCTGCCGCCTGCAAGCTCGATCATCTGCGCCACGTAGTCGCCCGCCCGCCGCGTGACGGCGGCCCCGTTCGAGTTAATGTAGAAATACGCCACGGTTTTACCTGACGACGCGAGCCCCGACGTTTGCTCGACGCGGGCCTTCTGCTCGTTGAACAGGTGCGTGGCCTCGTCTTCCTTGTCGAACAGGACGCCGAAAAGCTTAATCCACTCGACGCGCCCGAGTGCTTTGGGCTCGCTCGACGACTGTTCGGTGAGCACGACGAGCCCGAGCTTCTGCAGCTTTTCCTTCACATCGGGCGTGTGGTTGATCATGGTGTTCTCGATGGCGATCGTGCAGCCCGAGGCCGATATTCGCTCGTAGTCGGGCGCGCTGTACTTGCCGCCGTAGGCGATCGCCCCACTTTCGAGCGCGCTTTTGAAGCCCGCGACCGAGCAATCGTCGGCCTTCGTGCCCGACATTAAGATATTGTCGTTCGCATCGAGCGCGTCGACCAGGCACATCGTTGCCGACGACACGAGGTACACCTTGTCGGCGGGGCGCCTTATGACCGCGATGTCGGAGCTCAACCCATCAGGTACCTTCGCATCTTGCGGCACCACGAGGAAGCGCTCCCCGTTCGAAATGCAGATAAGCCGCAGGCCGCCTTCGTACTCGTCGACAGTGAAGTGCTTGGCGTATTCAAGCTGAAGCGCCCCCGTCGGCTCCCAGCCGCAGCCCAAATCGGCGTTGTGGAAGTCGGCCGCGGCGCTTGAAGCCGTTCCCGCAGGGGAGCCGCCGCTTGCATCGTTGCTCGATTTCTCCTTCATGGTGGATGAGTCGAAGTGGAGCGTGTAGTCGATGGTGTGCGGCGTCGACATGGCGACGGTCTCGGCCGAAACGGCGATGTCCTCGTCGAGTGTGACGGGTATCTCGAACGTGGAGTTGCCGCCGTCGTTTACGGGTGCGTAGTCCACGCCGTCGACGGTCATCTTGTCGTAGTTCGAACTCGACCAGGTGATGGTCGCGGTGTAGGTGTCGCCATCCTTCACAATTGTGGTGGGTGAGGCGATGCTTGCGCGCCCTGACCCGCCGGAAAGCGAGACGCTCACCGTGTATTCCTGAGAGCCCGCCGTGCCACCGGACGCGTTCGGGCTCGCACTGCACCCCGCGAAGGGAAGCGCGAGCAGGGCGACGAGAACGCAGGCGATCGCGCGCGCCGCGATGCTGCGGAGCTTCCTGTTTTCCCCCTTGGGAAGAATCGACCGCATGGCGTTACTTCAGTGCGTCGGCGCGCAGATCGACGCCGGCGGATTCGAACACAAGTGTGCGGTCGTACCACTGCTCTTTTCTAATACTCCACGCGGCACAGGCGGTGTCCTCGTCGAGCGCATCAACGGGCACGTCGTAGGTGTACTTGCCTTCCGCGTTTTCCACATAGGGGATGAAGTCGGCCTCGCTCGCGGCGGCAGCCTCGTCGCCCGTGCCCATGAAGAGCTTGCCGTAGCCCGTGCCGGAAAGCGTCATCACGCAGTGCATGGAGCCGTTTTCCACGATGAGCTGGGCGTCCACGATCCTGAACATGTTCGAGCTGGAATCTACGGTGATTGGATAGGTGCCGTCGGCCACCTTGTCGGCGGTGATGGGGGCAGCGCTTGCGCCCGCGGGCGCATCGGCCGCCTGTTCGGTCTTTTCCTGGGAATCGGCATCGCTTGCCTTTGCGCTGTCGATTGAATTTCCGGCGCAGCCGGCGAGCGAGAACGCGCAAAGCGCCGCCGACAGGGCGAAGACGAGGGTTTTCTTCAACATGGAGGGGGTTCCTTTCAATCGCTTCGACCGCCCGCGCCGTGCGGTGGGCGGTCGGGATGCGAATGCAACGGGCATGCGTCGTCAGTCGGGGAAAGGCGCATGCCCGTTGCACGGGGACGCGACCGGCGCCCCCGTGCGCGGCGAGTTTACAGCTTGGCGATGGCGTCGTCCACGTGTGAGACGTAAATGTCGTCGACCGCGACGTTCTGTCCCAGACCCTGGAGCAGGCACGTCACTTCGAAGCCGGCGGCCACGAACTTCGCAGCCCAGCTGTCGGGGTCGGTCTCGTCTGCCATGTCGTTGTTCGCGTGGTCGCCCGCGACCACCATGAACGGCGCGAGCACGGCCTTCTTGTAGCCTGCGGCGCTCGCGGCGGCGATAACATCCTCGCAGGTCGGTTCAGCCTCGACGGTGCCGACGAAGAACTGCGTCAAACCCTCGTTCTTGAACACTTCCTGCATCTTGGCATAGTCGGCGTTGGATTCGGCTTCGGTGCCGTGGCCCATGAGGCACAGCGCCGTCTTGCCGTCGTCGAAGGACGCCATGTTCTCCTTAATGGCTGCGGCCACCTTTTTGTAGTCGTCGTCGGAGGTGAGCAGCGGGTCGCCGAGCGAGATCTTGTCGAACTTGTCGGCGTACTTGTCGAGCTCGTCTTTCACGTCGGCGTATTCCAGGCCAGCCATGAGATGCGTCGGCTGCACGACGATTTCCTTCACGCCGTCTTCCACGCAGCGGTCAAGCGCCTCGGTCATGTTGTCGATCGTGATGCCGTCGCGCTTCTTCAGCTTGTCGATGATGATCTGCGCGGTGAAGGCGCGGCGGATGTCGTAGTCCTGCCAGTACTTCTCGCGGATAGCGTCTTCGATGGCGCCGATGGTGATGTGGCGCGAGTCGTTGTAGCTCGTGCCGAAGCTCGTGACGAGGATGACCGGCTTCGCGGCCTTCTCCTTTTCACTAGATTTCTCGGAACTCGCGGAGGTGTTGGAGCAGCCCGCGAGCGCGACTCCGGCGAGCGCGACGGCTCCGGTTGCTGCGGCGCCCATGAAGCCGCGGCGTGACATCTGGTCGGACATGGTTTTTCCTTTCCTCGGTTTGCCGGTCCCCCGGCGACAGTTGCTTGTCGGCACAAGCGAAAGAAAAGCGCACCCCTCGGGGTTCACAAGGAGCTAACGCGGCCATGCAGTAGATGATGCCAAAATTAACCGAATCGTCGACTGAGACAAGTGTTGTTGCCAACCAGACAACGAGTGCTGCTAAGGCGTATTTGGCGGCACGTTTGATATTGTTGCGCGAAAGGGTGCACATCCAACCGGCGATAAACAAAAATACCCAGCTGATGCTGGCGCGCCAGATGTCTTGAAAGACTGACTGGGTAAACCAGGGCATATCCCAGCCGTACAGGTAGGCGAGATCATAGCAAGCGTGAAAACCTGCCATAGAAATCATCGTAAACCCGCGGACGGTATCAAATATGGTTATGCGTTTTTGCATTACGAGAACCGGCGCATCAAGCCGACGACTTTGCCCAGGATAACGGGATTCGTTGCATAGATAGGTTCCATGGTGTCGTTCTCGGGCTGCAAGCGCACACGCCCCTGCTCCTTGTAGAACGTCTTGACGGTCGCCGAACCATCAATCATGGCCACGACAATTTCGCCGTTCATGGCACTCTTTTGTTCACGGACGATGATGTAATCGCCATTGAAGATGCCGACATTGATCATTGAGCTCCCATGCACCTCAAGGATAAAGGAACCCTGATCAGTGGCGATTTCGGTCGGGATAGTAAACGTGTCTTCGATATTCTGCTCGGCCAGAATGGGAATCCCAGCCGCGACGCGACCAACGAGCGGTAGCGAGACCGTTCCGCGAGGTGCGGTGGGCTCGTCAGATTTAGAAATTGAGACAGAGGAACCATCCTCGTTAAAGAGTTCCAGGGCGCGCGGTTTGGTGGCATCGCGCTTGAGTAGCCCGCGCGCCTCCAGGGCAGAGAGATGGGCGTGCACGGTGCTGGGGGAGGAAAGGCCCACGGCAGAAGCCATCTCGCGCACGCTGGGCGGATAACCCTTCTCCTGCTGATATTCCTTGATGAAGTCGTAAATTTGCTGCTGACGCTTGGTAATTTTGCGAGCCATCAGGGCATCCTCTCTACCCATGTCAAACAAATGTTCGAATTTTGCTTGACAGGAACAACTGTTCGAAGATAATAATAACCGAACATTCGTTCTCGCGCTAGACATTTTTGTCCGCGCGGCTTGATAAAACTGTTCTCAGCAAAACACGCGAGAGGAGAACATGATGAACGTAACGAATATGGTCCAGGGAAACCTCGCCCTTAAGCTCGAGACGCCTGCAGAACCCACTTTTACGGTTGTTCAGGGTGGCCGCTCCGGCTTTCAGCCTTTGACCGTAAAGCCTGCGCGCAATCAGCAGGCTGTAGTCGCGCCGGCCCGCGTTGCCCTGAAGGTTCCGACGATTGTCGCCGTCGCCGTTGCGCTTACGCTCTTCTTTGTCCTCGCTATGTCGGTCTTTAGCGCTCGTCACGCCGCGTATGCCGAGTCCGTTTCCAACATTACCTACGAGACCATTCGCGTTCAGCCTGGCGATTCTCTTTGGTCGCTTGCCGAAGAATATCCAATCGAAGGCCTTTCCACGCAAGAGACTTCCGACATGATCCGTAGCGTCAATCATCTGGAGCATGGTTCGCTCGCCGCCGGTGCGCATCTTAAGGTTCCTGCTCGTTCGTAATCATTATCGCGCTGCGCATGGTACCCTTGTTATCGTTTAAGAGGAGGTACCATGCGCTGTCCCAAATGCGGCAAGGCACATACCCGCGTCGTTGATTCCCGTATGCAGGAGTCAAATAACACCATTAAGCGCCGTCGCGAATGTTGCTCGTGTAACTACCGCTTTACAACGTTTGAGCGATGCGAGGACCCTATCGAGGTCATTAAGTCAGATGGAACTAAGCAGCGGTTCGATCGCAATAAGCTTCTTGTCGGCTTGATGCGCGCCACCATCAAGCGCGATATCGACACTAAGAAGCTCAATGAGATTATCGATGACATCGAGGTCGAGCTTCGCTCTCGCACGCTGACGGCCGTCACGTCCCATGAGTTGGGTGACATGGTGCTCAAGCGCTTGGCCAAGATCGACAAGGTTGCGTACATCCGTTTTGCCTCGGTCTACCGCGATTTCAAAGACGTCGATGAATTTCTGCAAGAGCTCGACAAGCTAAGGTGATTCCATGTCCAACATTACCGTCAACATAAAGCGTCTCGACCCCACCCTCGAGCTTCCCAAATACGCCCATCCCACCGATGCCGGCTTGGATCTACGCTCCAACGAAGACTGCGTCCTGAAGCCCTTCGAACGCCGTCTGGTCTCTACGGGGCTGGCCATCGCCCTGCCCGATGGCTACGCCGGCTTCGTCCAGCCCCGCAGCGGCTTGGCCATCAAGCAGGGCCTGTCTATAGTCAATACGCCGGGCCTCATCGACGCCCACTACCGAGGAGAACTCAAGGTTATCCTCATCAACCTGGATCCCTCCAATAACATTCAAATCAATAAAGGCGACCGCATAGCCCAACTCGTCATCCAAGAAGTCCCCACGGTCAATCTCATAGAAGTAGAAGAACTAGACGAAACCGACCGAGGCAAAGGAGGCTTCGGCTCCAGCGGCATCGCCTAGGGCGCCCGTATCCCTCCCGCCCGGGGCTTACCTATATCATTCCATGCTCAAACATTCTCGCGTCGCTTCGCTCGCTGCGAAACTGCGCGTGGAACGATATAGGTAAGCCCCGGGCGGGCGGCTACTCGCTTGAAACAATATTTACTTTTCTAGTAAGTCGATGCGATGAAGGGACGCCTCCTTTGTCGCATCGACTTACTGTATTTATATTTTCTGGTTCCCCTTTGCAGATTCTACTGGTGGGGAATCTGGTATAGCCGCTGGTACTTTAACGCAGCTTACCTGCGGGAGGCCCCTATTTATCGTCCCGCGCGCAGTTTCGC
>CABUDS010000049.1 GCA_902490405.1 uncultured Collinsella sp. | reverse complement strand
GCTCCGCATCGCTGCACGCACGGCAAATTTGCGGCAGAATGCGTGGCAGGGACTCGCGACCTTTACCGATGAGCCGGGGCGTGCGTACCAAGGCGTCCTTGCCGCCCAGCTGCTCATAGGCCAGCTGCAGCTTGAGCACGCGGTGCACCACCAAATCGGGATAGCGGCGGATAGGACTCGTAAAGTGGCAGTAGCACGGCGCGGCAAGCGCAAAGTGGCCCTCGTTGCGCGGCTTGTACAGTGCGCGCTGCATGCTGCGCAACAGCAGCGTGTTGACAAGCGGCGCGTTGGCCGTGCCAGCCGCGGCGTCGACCGCAGCCTGCAGCTCATCGGGACTTCCCAGGGCAATACCAGCCGCACGGCGGTCGTCGATGATGCCCAGCTGCGCCAGCGCCACGGCGGCGCCGTGCAGGCTATCGGGACTGGGGTCATCGTGCACGCGATAGCAGGCCTCAATGTCGCGGTCGGCCAGCCACTCGGCCACGCACTCGTTGGCGAGCAGCATGGCCTCCTCGATCAGCGACGTGGCGCACGAGCGCTCGCGGGCCACGATCTGCACGGGCACACCGTCCTCGTCCAAGAGCGCGCGGATCTCGGCCGTATCAAAGTCGACCGAACCGCGCGCGCGACGAATGCGGCGGCGGAGCTCCGCAAGCTCGTTGGCGGCAACCAAAAAATCGCCCAGGTCGACGTTATAGCCGCGGGCTGTCTCTTCGCATGCAAGCCCACGCCCAAGCGCCTCCTCGCGCGAGGCCTCAGCAGCCGCAACATCCTCGGCCGCACCCTCCAGCACCCCATACTCCACCGCGCCGGCGCGCACCAGCAGCGCCTCGGCGCCGTCATAGTCCATACGCACACGCGAGCGAATCACGCTGGGGTACGGATCGTAATGCCGCACGCGACCCTGCGCATCGAGCTCAATGTCAACGGTAAACGCAAGACGGTCCTCGTCAGGGCGAAGCGAGCACAGGTCACAGGACAGGCGTTCGGGCAGCATGGGAAGCACGCGATCGGCCAGATACACCGATGTCGTACGATGGCGAGCCTCAAGATCGATATGCCCGTCCCAAGCCACATAGTGAGAAACGTCAGCGATATGCACACCCAGCTTGTAGCCACCCTCGGGCGTGCGCTCAAGCGAAATGGCATCGTCAAAGTCGCGCGCGTCGACCGGGTCGATCGTGATGACAAAGCGGTCGCGCAGATCGCGGCGGAGCGGGTCCTTAAGCGCCGCGGACACATCGAGCGAAAGCCCCTCGGCCTCGTCCAGCGCGGCCTCGGGATAGCTATCGGTATAGCCGTAACGCGCCATCACGTATTGAACGCCCAAATCGGGCGCGTCATCTCCGCCAATGCGGCGTTCGATCGTCACGGTGCCCGATTCCAGGCGCGTCGGGTAGGTCAAAATGCGCGCGACAACGGCATCACCCGGGTGGACGCCCAGACGATCCGCCGAGGTATCCTCGGGCAGAATGAAGAAGTCGGCCTTCAGGCGCGAATCGAGCGGCTCGATCACACCGAGCGGACCAGCGGTCTGGTACGTACCCACCACGCTTATGGCTGCGCGCTCAACCACGCCTTCGATCACGGCGCGCCGCTCACCGTGCGGGCTGTTCTTAATGCTCACGGCAACGGTATCGCCATCCATGATCTCGCGCTTACCGCGGCCCATAACCTTGTAGTCGCCGCTCTCGGTTATGACATAGGCGCCATGCTCATGGAGCTGCACGCGCCCGGTCAGGCTCGGACGGCGTTCGCTGCGCACCGGCCCACGCTTATTGCGAGCACCGCGCTTATGCTTGTTATTGCGCCCCATGGCGCCTCCTTGCTATCGATGACGAACTCCAAAGAGTCTACCCAAATGATTCGCTTTCCTGCCGTCCCCTAGAGATCAAAAAACGGGCCGCCCCATAAGAGACGACCCGTTGGAAGGGATGAATTCCAGGCATGCCTACACGCGCAGGTAGCGGCGCATGGCTATGGCAGAACCAAAGAGACCGATAATCACACCGACCAGAATCAGCGCAGCATAGGTCACCAGGTAGTACTGCATCGGCAGGGCAAACGACATCCAGCCGATGCTCTCCTGCAAACGCGGAATCATCAGATTGCGCAGCAGCTCCAGAACGCCGATGGAAAGCAGCGAGCCCAAAATGGCCTGCAGTACGCCCTCGGTGATAAACGGGCCGCGAATGAAGCCGTTGCTGGCGCCGACCAGACGCATAATCGCAATCTCACGACGACGCGCCGTGATGGACAGGCGAATCGTGTTGTTGATGAAGATGAATGCGATAAAGGTCAAAAGGCCAACGAGCACCACGGCGGCGATGCGGATGTAGTTGGTCACCTGGAACAGGCGGCTCACTTCCTCTTGGCCGTACAGCACGCTCGCGTTGACGTCGCCGTCATCCGCGATCTTCTGGAAGTCGGCGTTCTTCTTGAGCTTCTGGGCCGTGCTCTCGACCTTGGACGGATCGTCCATCTCAATTGCAAACGAAGCCGGCAGCGGGTTCTGGCCATCGAGCGCGCTCATGGTGGCGTCGGCGTTGCCCGACATCTTGCTCGTATACTCGGCCAGCGCGTCGTCCTTGTCCTTGTACGTCACGGACTTGACGTTGCTCCACGTCTTGAGCTCAGCCTCAAAGGCCTGAACATCTGCCTGGTCGGCGTCATCGCTAATAAAGGCGTTGATGACGACCTGATCCTCGACGGTGCCGATCACGGAGTTCAGCATCGCGGAGCCCATGATGAACAGGCCGATGATAAACAGCGAAAGGAAGATCGTGATGACGGCGCCGAGCGAGGTAGTCCAGTTACGGAAGAAGTGACTGATTGCCTCTTTGAAGGAGTAGCCCACGTTAGTTGGTGCCATAGTTGCCGTAACCTCCCCTCTCCTGGTCGCGGATAACGTGGCCGCCCTCGAGGGCGATCACGCGACGGTGCATGCTATCGACCATCTCGCGGTCGTGCGTGGCGACGATCACGGTGGTGCCGGTGCGGTTAATACGCTCGAGCAGCTTCATGATGCCCAGCGAGATCGCCGGGTCGAGGTTACCCGTGGGCTCGTCGCAGATCAGCAGCGGCGGACGGTTGACCATAGCGCGGGCGACGGCAACGCGCTGCTGCTCGCCACCGGAAAGCTGGTCGGGCAGCGAGTCCATCTGATCGGCCAGACCGACCAGACGCAGCACCTCGGGCACCTGGCTGCGAATGACGCCCTTGGGCTTGCCGATGCACTGCAGGGCAAACGCCACGTTTTCGTAGGCGGTCTTTTGCGGCAGAAGCTTAAAGTCCTGGAACACGGCGCCAATCTGGCGGCGCAGGAACGGAACCTTGCGGTTCTTGATCTTCATGAGGTCCTGACCGGCAACCAAGATGCGGCCGCTCGTCGGCTTGACGTCGCGGTTGAGCGTCGACAGCAGCGTGGTCTTACCCGAGCCGGAATGACCGACCAGGAAGACGAACTCGCCCGGATAGATCTCGATGTTGATGTCGTCGAGTGCAGGCTTGTTGGGCTGTGCCGGATAGATCTTGGTGACATGCTCCATAAGGATGACGGGCTCGACACCGGCCTGCTTGGCCATCTTCTTGCGGCTGGCCTGCGGATCGATGGGCGCAAACACCGACGTAAAATCGGGGTTGTTGAGCGCGTTATCGAGGCTTGCGACCTCGGCTGCCTGATCGCTCTCGACCACCGGGGCAGCAGGCTGCGTGGGATCGGGAATAGCGGCAAAAAGACCGGACTGCGCAGGCTGAGGAACCGGCGTCGCAGGGGCCATGGGGTCGGGAATGCCGGCCATGGTAGGCTGCGGCGTGGCGGCGCCAGCCTGAGGCTGCTCCACGCGAGCGGTCACGGCCTGAACGGGCTCAAAACCCGCCGTGCCGGAAAGCGCGACATCGCTGGTGGGATTGTAGGCAAAGGGATCGGATGCCGGCTGTGCCTGATCTGCCGGCTGAGCGGGGGCCTGAGCAACAGGCTGGCCCTCTGAATCCGGAGTGGCGAAACGGCTGCCCTGGACGCCTGTCTGCGTCTTGGGGGCATCATCGCCCGCACCGGAGGTACGGAAGTGGTTACCCACTGGTGCTCCTTATCGTCGTGCGTTTAAACTACATGAGCGCTTTGTATTTTAGCAGCATTAGCTTTACTGCACATAAGAAGCATGGCGGGGTTTGGTCCCACCGGCTGCGCACAGGGTTACCTCCCAAATCGTCCTCGGACATGTCGGCGCCCCCGCTGCGCGCTTCGCGCTGCGGGGGCGCCTCCGTCCTGCGGAAAGATTTGGGAGGTAATCCTGTGCGCGGCCTGCGGCTACTATGGGGTCGCCGCGTGATCTTGGGGTGCTGCACATACAAAGTTGGGAGGGCTGAATTGCACGTTGCCGTACTGGGCCCTTTTCCCGAAGAAGGCCTTGCTTGATGCGGCACTGATTTTGCTGAAATATAAAAACAGGGGCGTCCTCTTTTTGAGGGCGTCCCTGTCTACGTCTATTTGCTATTGGCTTGTGGCCGATTTGAGCGGTGGTTGCTCTATGCCAAGAACTCCTTGGTGGTCGCCACGATGTTGGCGGCGTCCAGGCCGTACTTGTGCAGGAGCTCGGCACCCGGGCCAGACTCGCCGAAGGTGTCGTTGACGCCGATCTTCTTGAGCGGCGTCGGGCACTGCTCGCACAGGACGTCGGCAACGGCGCTGCCCAGGCCACCGATCACGGAGTGCTCCTCGACGGTCACGACGTGGCCGGTCTTGGTGGCGCTCTTGACGATCAGATCGGCATCGATGGGCTTGATGGTGTGCATGTTGATGACCTCGGCGTCGATGCCCTCGGCAACGAGCTGCTCGGCGGCCTCGAGAGCCTCGCCGACCATCAGGCCGCAGGCGATGATGGTCACATCGGCGCCCTCGCGCATGACAATGCCCTTACCCAACTCGAACTTGTAGGTCTCGGGGTCGTTGATAACCGGCGAGGCCAAACGGGCGAAGCGCATGTACACCGGACCGTCGCACTCGTAGGCGGCGCGCGTCACGGCGCGGGCCTCCACGTCGTCGGCGGGAACAATTACGGTCATGCCGGGGATGACGCGCATGAGGGCGATATCCTCGCAGCACTGGTGCGTGGCGCCGTCCTCGCCCACCGAGATGCCGGCGTGCGTGGCACCGATCTTAACGTTGAGGTGCGGGTAGCCGATGGAGTTGCGGACCTGCTCAAAGGCGCGACCGGCAGCGAACATGGCAAAGGTACTCGCGAAGGCAACACGACCAGTGGTCGCGATACCGGCGGCGACGCCCATCAGGTTGCTCTCGGCGATACCCACGTCGAAGAAGCGGTCGGGGCAAGCGGCCTTAAACTTACCGGTCTGCGTGGCGGCGGCCAGGTCGGCGTCGAGGACCACAAAGTCATCGTGCTCGTTGGCGAGCTCGACGAGGGCCTCGCCGTAGCTTACACGCGTGGCGATTTTCTTGACGTCTGCCATCCTAGAGCTCCTCTCCGGCGGCCGTGAGCTCTGCCATGGCCTGCTCAAACTGTTCATCGTTGGGGGCCTTGCCGTGCCAACCAACCTGGTTCTCCATAAAGGACACGCCCTTGCCCTTTGTGGTCTCGGCGATAATGGCGGTCGGCTGCCCCTTGGTGGCGCGAGCCTCGGCAAAGGCGGCGCGGATCTGGTCGAAGTCGTTGCCGTCGGCGAGCTCAACCACGTGGAACTTGAACGCGCGGAACTTGTCGGCGAGCGGCATGGGGTCGTTGACCTCCTCGACGGGACCGTCAATCTGAAGGCCGTTGTGGTCGACGATCACGCAGAGGTTATCGAGATGCTGGTTGCCGGCAAACATGGCGGCCTCCCAGACCTGGCCCTCCTCGCTCTCGCCATCACCCAGCAGGGCGTACGTGCGATAAGTATCGCCCCAGTGCTTGGCGGCAACGGCCATGCCCACGGCGGCGGAAATGCCCTGGCCGAGCGAGCCGGTGGACATGTCGACGCCCGGGGTGTCGTTCATGTTGGGGTGACCCTGCAGGTGGCTGCCGATGTGGCGCAGCGTCTCAAGATCCTCCTTGGGGAAGAACCCGCGCTCGGCGAGCACGGCGTACAGGCCCGGAGCGCAATGGCCCTTGGAGAGCACAAAACGGTCGCGATCGGCCTTGCGGGGATCGGACGGGTCGACGTTCATTTCCTCAAAGTACAGATAGGTCATGATGTCGGCAGCACCGAGCGAACCGCCCGGATGGCCGGACTTGGCAGCGTGCACGCCGGTGACGATGCCCTTCCTTACCTCGTTGGCAACCTTTTTGAGCTCTTCGTCGCTCATTGTGCCTTCCTTTCATCCTCTTTAGACAAGATGCGCACGGCACCGAAGGTAATCCCAACACAGCCGCAATGCACGTACGTCATTCATTATGCTGGAAACTGATGGCTTTACCAGAGTTTTTATCATTATTTGAACAATTTAGCAGGCAGAACCGGTGATGAAACGGTTTATCAATGTGAACGTCTTTTGGATGGAACGCGGTCGCCCCTACGCGCTAATGTCCTTGAATCCCTCGCCGAAGGCTTCCGTAACGTCAGCGACCGTCACAATGGCGTGAGGATCGCGCTCGCGCACGATCGTCTTAAGGGTATTGAGCTCTCGACGGCTCACGATGACCATGATCACCGGCTTCTCGGCACCCGAATACATGCCAGTCGCCTTAAACTTGGTACAACCACGACCCAGGCCATACATAATATCGGCAGCGATATCAGGGAACTTGTCCGAGATGATGAGTACCATACGACGCTTGTTGCCGCCATCGACCACGGCATCGATCACGTAGCCGCTAATGACCATCGAAAGGCCTGCATATAGTGCATTTTCGATTGAAAAGACCGGAGCCGACAGCGCACATACGGCAACATCGATCGCCATGACGGTCGAGCCCACGGGCAGCGAGGTATTACGCGAGATGATTTGGCCAATCGTGTCCGAGCCGCCGGTGTTGGCGCCGGCGCGCAGCACCATGCCATAACCGATGCCCGTGATGATGCCGCCCCACATAGCGGGCAGCATCAGATCGGCATGTGCCAGCGGCGCCACAAACGGAGCGAACAGGTCGGTGAAAAAGCCCAGCAGCACAAAGCCTGTCGCCGTCTGCACCACGTAGAACATGCCGCCCTCGCGCATAACGACCAGCAGCAGCAAGGCGTTCATCACGATCGTCTGAATACCAACGGGAAGCGATAGACCGCGCGATGCGCCGACCGCCTGGATAATGGTGGCAAGGCCCGTAACGCCACCGGCAGCAAGGCCGTTAGGAATCAAAAACAGGTCGGTCGCAATAGCGGCCAGAGCGCACCCCAACATAATCTGGGGCAGGTCGTGAAAGAAGTTCATCGAAAGAATGCGCTTAATGTCCAGACGATATGCCATGCTGCCTCCCTCAAAAAAGCGCACCCCATCGGATGCGCTTTGAACTTCTTCTTGTATTCGATTCTACCGATTCGCCGGACAAAAACCACCCCTGCGCAGGGTTTATTCCGAATACAAACCCGTCCAACCGTTGGGCTTAGCATCGGCTTGAAGCCGCCCGATGTTTTAGATCTCCGAGCCTTCTACATCGGCGTTGCCGGTAGTCCAACGGTGATAGCCAATCACAAACGGATCCAAATCGCCATCGTCAAGAACGGCCTCGACGTTGCTGGTCTCCACACCCGAGCGCAGATCCTTGACCATCTGGTACGGGTAGAGCACGTAGCTGCGAATCTGGTTGCCAAAACCGATCGTGGTTTTGGGTCCGCGAATCTCATCGAGCGCCTCGGCGCGCTTCTCGAGCTCAATCTCGTACAGGCGAGCCTTGAGGATCTGCATGCACGCGGCCTTGTTCTGGATCTGGCTGCGCTCGTTTTGGCAGGTAACCACAATGCCACTGGGAAAATGCGTCACGCGCACGGCGGAGTCGGTGGTGTTAACGCCCTGACCGCCCGGGCCGCTCGCGTGGTACACGTCCACGCGGATGTCATCGGGACTGATCTCGATGTCGATATCATCGGGTAGCACGGGGATGACCTCGACGCCAGCGAACGTGGTCTGGCGGCGCTTCTTGTCGTCGGTGGGGCTAATTCGTACCAGGCGGTGCACACCGGCCTCGGCGCGCAGCATGCCAAATGCGTCCTTGCCCTCGACGGTAAAGGTCGCGCGGTCGATGCCGATGACCTCAGCAGCGGGGCAGTCGTTAATCGTGACCTTCCAGCCGCGACGCTGGCAGTACTTCATGTACATCTTAAAGAGCATGAAGGTCCAGTCCTGGGCCTCCAGACCACCCTGTCCGGGCTTGATGGTCACAATGGCATCGCCGTGATCGAACTCACCGGTAAACCAGCTCGAAAGCTCAAGCTCATCGATGGCACGGGCCAGGCGCTCAGCCGTGGCTGTAGCCTCCTCGCGAAGGGCGGCGGCATCGGGGTCATCCCCCATCTCCTCGGCAAGCTCCAGCGCGGCGCGGGCATCGGAAAGCTCGCCGCGCGCGTTGTCCACGGCGGCGATATCTTCCTTGGTGCGCGCGATTTCCTCCATGGTGGCACGGGCGGCGTCGGCATCATCCCAAAAGCCGGGGGCCACGCTTTTGGCCTCGAGCTCGGTCGCGCGCGTGCGCTTTTCGTCCAAGTGGAGATACGACTCGACCTCGCCGAGCCGGTCCGCAAACGCGTCCAGCTCGGCGGGCGTTACCTCTAAAGCCTCAGCCATTAACGATTCCTGCCGTGGCAGTACTTAAACTTCTTGCCGCTACCGCAGGGGCACGGGTCGTTGCGGCCCACGTTGACGTACGGATCGTCGCTCTCGGACTTGCGATAGGTGGTCACCTTGCCACCGTTGTTGACGGCAGCCGGACCACCCTGGACAGCCGTGCGGGCCTGCACCTGCGCCTGCTTGCGCAGCACCGAGTCGCCGTTGTCGCCATCGACCTCGGCAGGACCGGAGAAGCGCGCACCCTCGAGCGTGGGCTCTTCCTTGTGCTCCACGGCACGCGGGGCAGCCTTGATCTCGATGCGCAGAACCGTGCGCAGGTAATCCTCGTACATGGTGTCGACGAGGATCTGGAACGCGCCGTAGGCCTCGGTCTTGTACTCGACCAGCGGGTCGCGCTGGCCAAAGCCGCGCAGGCCGATGCCGGTCTTGAGATAGTCCATCTCCTGCAGGTAGTTCATCCAGCGGGTATCAATGACGCGCAGCATGACCTGGGTGTTGAGCTCGCGCATCAGGTCCTCACCCAAGCGCTCGGCCTTCATGTTGTAGCACTTCTCTACGTAAGCCAGGACATCGGCAGCTAGGGCCTCATAATCCTCGTCGGGGAACTTCGGCGTATCGATGTGGCCGGTGAGCTCCACAACCCACTTGCGCAGGCCCTCCAGGTCGCGCTCGCCATCGTGACTGTCCTTGGTGCAGAACTCCTGCACGCAGCGGTACACGGTATCGTGCATGACCTCGGTGATGTGGTCGGTCAGATCCTTGCCGTCCAGAATCTTATTGCGCTCGGCGTAGATGACCTGGCGTTGCTTGTTCATGACGTCGTCGTACTCAAGGACGCTCTTACGCATGGAGAAGTTGATGCTCTCGACCTTGTGCTGGGCGCTCTCGACAGCCTTGGAGATGATCTTGTGCTGGATGGGCATATCGTCGCCCATGTCAGCCGTGACCATCATCTTGGAGACGCGGTCCATCTTGTCGCCGCCAAACAGACGCATGAGATCGTCCTCGAGCGACAGGTAAAACTGGGTCTCGCCCGGATCGCCCTGACGGCCGGAACGGCCGCGCAGCTGGTTGTCGATACGGCGGGACTCGTGGCGCTCGGTGCCGATAACGGTCAGGCCGCCGGCGGCAAGAACGCGCTCGCGCTCGGCCTTGCAAGTCTCCTTGGCCTCGGCGTTAAACTGCTCAAGCTGCTCGGGCGTTACGTCCTCCATGGTCAGGCCCTCGTACTCCAGGCGCTCGCGCACCAGCTCGTCGGGGTTACCGCCCAGCAAGATGTCGGTACCGCGGCCGGCCATGTTGGTAGCGATGGTCACGGCGCCATAGCGACCAGCCTGGGCAACGATATGGGCCTCGCGCTCGTGGTGCTTGGCGTTGAGGACCTCGTGCGCGATGCCGCGCTTGGTAAGGGCGGCCGACAGTTTCTCGGAGCTTTCGATGGAGACGGTGCCCACCAGGACCGGCTGGCCCTTGGCGTGACGTCGCTCGACGTCGTCGGCAACGGCGTTGTATTTGGCCTGGATGGTGCGGTACACCAGGTCCTCGTGGTCAACACGCTGCACGGGCTTGTTGGAGGGGATGACCTCGACGGGCAGCTTGTAGATCTCGCGGAACTCGGCATCCTCGGTGAGTGCCGTACCGGTCATGCCGGAGAGCTTGTCATACAGACGGAAGTAGTTCTGCAAGGTGATGGTGGCCAGCGTCTGGTTCTCCTCGCGCACGAGCACGCCCTCTTTGGCCTCGATGGCCTGATGCAGGCCCTCGGAGTAGCGGCGGCCTTCCATAATGCGGCCGGTGAACTCGTCGACGATCTTGACCTCGCCGTTGGTGACCACGTACTGCTTGTCGCGGTGGAACATGTACTGGGCCTTCAGCGCCTGCTGCAGGTGGTTGACCAGCTGACCGGAGAGATCGGCATAGATGTCATCGATACCCAAGCGGCGCTCAATCTTCTTAAGGCCGCGCTCGGTGGCGGCGATAGTGTGCTTGGCCTCGTCCATGACGTAGTCGCCCGTGGGCTCAACGTCCTCGGTGGCGGTGAGCATGTCGTGCGACACGTCCTCGCCGCGCTCAAGGCCGCGCACGGCACGCGCGAAGTCCTTGTAGGTGCTGGCGGACTTGGTGCCGGCGCCCGAGATGATGAGCGGGGTACGTGCCTCGTCGATCAGGATGGAGTCGACCTCGTCGACGATGGCGTAGCTGTGGCCGCGCTGTACGCGCTGCTCGGGGCGGGTGACCATGTTGTCGCGCAGGTAGTCGAAACCGAACTCGGAGTTGGTGCCGTAGGTGACGTCTGCCTGGTAGGCCGGACGCTTGAGCTCGAGCGGCATGTTGTTCTGGAGCAGACCGACGGTCATGCCCAGGTACTTGTAGATGCGGCCCATCCACTCGGAGTCGCGCTTGGCAAGGTAATCATTGACAGTAACGACGTGCACGCCCTTGCCGGCAATAGCGTTGAGATAGCCGGCCAACGTGGAGACGAGGGTCTTACCTTCGCCGGTCTTCATCTCGGCGATGTGGCCCTCGTGCAGTGCCATGGCGCCAATAAGCTGCACGTCAAAGTGGCGCATACCCATGGTGCGCTTGGAAGCCTCACGCACGGTGGCAAAGGCCTCGGGGAGCATGTCGTCGAGCGACTCGCCGTTGGCGTAACGCTCGCGGAACTTATCGGTCTGGCCGCGGAGTTCCTCCTCGGTCATCTTCTCAAACTGGGGCTCAAGACCGTTGATCTGGTCGACGATCTTGTAGTAACGCTTAAGGTCCTTATCGGATCCAAAGGACAGCAGCTTTGACATGAATCCCATGTGGTTTTCCTTTTTGGCCATCGCCCACGCCGTGCAGCTGCGGGCGAGTTAAACACAGATGATTGTACTTTAGCCAAACAAGGCGCGGCCTATACGGTCGACCTCGACCGCCACGTAATAACTATGACCAACCTGCCAAAAAGGGACAGGTTTATTTTGACAGGTTTTATCTGGGCAAACGCCGCCTCTCTGTCATTTGGTGCCATAGGGACAGGTTAGTTTGCACTAATTAAAAAGAAAAGGGCCGCGCACCCAAATGGATGCACGGCCCTCATGCCATGAATGCGAGCGATTCCGCGGCGAGCTATTTACTCAGCAGCCTCGGTGGTCTCGGCCTCGGCAGCGGCCTCATCGACGGGAGCCTCTGCGGGAGCCTCGGCGGCCTGCTTGGCAGCCTCCTCGGCAAACTTAGCGGCACGCTTGGCCTTCTCGGCAGCCTTAGCCTCAGCGGCGGCCTTGCGAGCGGCCTCGGCCTCAGCAGCCTTGGCGGCCTTGGCAGCCTTGGCCTCCTCAGCCTTCTTGAGCTGGGCGGCAGCGGCGCCACCGAACTTGTCGGCGAAGCGCTGGACGCGTCCACCGGTGTCGACGAACTTCTGCTGGCCGGTGTAGAACGGGTGGCACTCGTTGCAAAGCTCAACCTTCATCTCGGACACGGTAGCGTGCGTCTTGAAGGTGTTGCCGCAGGAGCACGTCACCGTGCACTCGACATACTGGGGATGGATACCCTGCTTCATGGTAGGACTCCTTATTGGTCAGGCGCTGGTTACCGATCAGCGCATAAGGCGTCTTGGTTTCCGACCAAGACAACAAACTCGGCTATGGTACCACGGCGCCGAGCGTCCCACAAAAGGTTCACGGTCTTTTCGGCACAACACGAGCTGGACCTTAAATATCAACTTCATCCGAACACTCCCCCACATTCATCTCTCGTATGTATCGAGGTATTCCTGCTTGAGCGTCTGCGAGGACGACTTGATCTTT
>CABUDS010000048.1 GCA_902490405.1 uncultured Collinsella sp. | reverse complement strand
AGCGGTCGGCGGGGCCATTGTGGCCCTTGACAGTGGATTGGGTCATATGAGCGAGCGGGCCGCATTTGAGACAAGGTGACGTGAAACGAAAGGGCGCTGACCTTCTGGTCGCGCCCTTGAAGTTGAACGTCAGATTGTCCAAATGCGGCCCGCGCAGCGTCGGCCGGTCCGCCGTTCGTTAGAACGGCGGAACTAAATCAACTTGAAGCCCTTGCGCTTGCCTACGGAGAGGGTGTCACCCAGTTTGAGGGCGCTCGGGTCGATGTTGTAGCTCTTGGGAGCCACGGCCTTTCCGTTGATCTTGACGCCGCCGCCGTCGATGTCGCGGCGGGCCTGACCGGCGCTGGCCGAAAGGCCCAGGTCCTTGAGCAGGCCGGCGAGGTAAATCTGGCCCTCGTCGTTGACGGTCAGCTCGACATGCTTCTCGGGGAAGTCGGCAAGCTGGCCCTCCTTGAACACGCGGTCGAACTCGGCCTGAGCCTCGTCACCGGCACCGGCGCCGTGATAGGTGTCGCACAGGTCGCGGCCCAGAGCGCGCTTGAGCTCGTAGGGGTCGGCGGAACCGTCGGCCAGGGCGGCGTCGATCTTGTCGACCTCGGCCGGGGCGAGCGAGCTGGCCAGACGATAGTACTTGCCGATCATCTCGTCGGGGATGGACATGGTCTTGCCGAACATATCCTTGGGAGCGTCGGTCAGGCCGATGTAGTTGCCGTAGGACTTGGACATCTTGCGCACGCCGTCGGTACCCTCGAGCAGCGGCATGGTGAGCGCGATCTGCGGTTCCATGCCCATCTTCTCCATGAGCTCACGGCCGGCGAGCAGGTTAAAGAGCTGGTCGGTGCCGCCCATCTCGACGTCGGCCTTGATCTGCACGGAGTCGAAGGCCTGCATCACGGGGTACAGGAACTCGTGCAGGGCAATCGGCGTCTGGGACTGGTAGCGCTTGGTAAAGTCGTCGCGCTCAAGGATGCGAGCGACGGTGAACTTGGAGCACACCTGCAAAAGACCGGCCAGGTCCATCGAAAGGATCCAGTCGCCGTTGTGCACGATGGTGGTCTTCTCGGGGTCCAGGATCTTCATGGCCTGGCTCACGTAGGTCTCGGCGTTGGCCTCGATCTGCTCCTGCGAAAGCTGCGGACGCGTGGAGTTCTTGCCCGAGGGGTCGCCGATCAGCGCGGTACCGTTGCCGATGATGAGGGTGACGTTGTGGCCCAGGTCCTGGAACTGGCGCATCTTGCGCAGGGGCACGGCGTGGCCCAGGTGCAGGTCGGGGCTGGTGGGGTCGACGCCGAGCTTGATGTTGAGGGGCTCGCCCTTCTCAAGCTTCTTGCGAAGGTCGGCCTCGGGGACGATCTTCGCGGCGCCCGAGGTGATGATACGCATTTGCTCGTCAACAGACAGCATTGGGTATCCTCCTTTTGCCATAGCACCCTCACCGGATACGGCGGTGCTGGAAGTTCATAAACTCTCTTATGATAACCAAAACGGCGCGGCCGAACACCTACGACAGGAAAATCCTCGTCCTGCCGCACGCATCAACGGCGACCGGCAGGCGCATGCCGTCGCGCTCGACCAAATATCGTGTTTGCTGACGGCGCGAGCAGTCACGGCAACGAACCTGCCCCGTTGCATCCGTGGCGCAGGCGCCCTCGGCAGTCAGTAAGCAGTGCTCGCACACCATGAGCTCGGGACGGTCGGCATCGACAGGCCCCAAGACACCGGGACAAGCGGCAAGCTCGGCAACACGCTCGGTATCATTGCCGAGCAACTCGGCCGATAAGTACACCCGCCCCGCCCCGAGTCCGCGCAGCCAGGTAAGCGTGACCCGATTCGCGCAGAACACCGGCGCCGCCACGTCAAACGTTGTGCCCAGCTCGCGGGCCATCGCCACTTGTCCCAGATTGCGGCAGACGACGCGCCCGGCACGCTGCATAAGCGCCCGAGTCCGCTCGGCGTCGCCCGCGCGGCACACTTCGTCGAGCACCACCGTTGTATCGGACAGATCTCGCTCATCGCGCGGACCCACATCCATCAGCTCCCAGGCAAAGACCATACGAGCAAAATCCTCGCGCTTTGCCGGCCCCGCCGACCCCACCAACTCCGGCGACGCACCGCTATCCACCGCAACGTCCTCAAAGGGCAGCACCTCAACGGCACGCGCAACGGGCGCAATCGCATCCGCCTCGGCCCGCATGCGCTCCAACACCGCCGCCGTCTGATCCAACACGCCGGCGCTGCGAATCAGATAGACCTCGCAGCCCGCGTCCACCTTACGTTTGCAATGCACGACGATGCGCTCTCCCGCAGCGGCATCCACGGGGCAAGGCACCTGTGGCCAGCGCTTGGGCACATCGGGACGCGCGTCGGCACCCGGGTAAAATCGGATTTCGAGCGTATCGCCCGCCGCCACGGCGGCATCAAGCTCAACCGTCACCTCTTCGTGACCCACCGCCACCAAGTGGCCCACGCGCACGCCCTGGTTGATCGCGCGCTCAAAGCTCATGAGCTCGGCACCCGAACGACCCCGCAGGTAAGCATCGGTAAACCCACGGTTAAACGACCTTCCCAGCTCGCGTTCAAGCTCTTCCACGGCACCGGAGTCCCACGCGCCGTCGCACAGCATATCGAGTGCCCGACGCCACACCCTCACCACGTTGAATACGTAATCGGGATTCTTCATGCGTCCCTCGATCTTGAGCGATGCCACGCCGGCGGCAACAAGCTCGGGCAGGTGCGCGATACCCAGATAGTCACGCGGACAAAGCAGGCGGTCTCCCTCGACGGCAACAACACTCTGCCCCGCCTCGTCCACTAGGTCGTACGCCAGACGGCACGGCTGCGTACAGTCGCCGCGCATCGCCGAGCGCCCACGCCGCAAGGCCGAGAACTCGCACGCCCCCGAATAGCCGATGCAAATCGCACCGTGGCAGAATACCTCGATGGGCACGCCCGTGGCACATAGCGCCGCAATCTCGTCGACCGTCAGCTCGCGTGCCGTCGTCACGCGCTCGACCCCCAGCTCATCGGCGGCAAGCCGCACGGCACCCTCGCTATGAGCGCCCGCCTGCGTGGACAGGTGAATCTCGACCCCGGGAATCGCCGCGCGCAGCGCGCAGGCCAACCCGGCATCGGCGACAATCAGAGCATCGGCGCCCAGCTCCAGTGCATGAGCTCCCAACGCCACCGCGTCGGACAACTCATCGTCAAACACGAACACGTTGAGCGTTACGTACACACGCACGCCATGGGCATGCGCCACGGCGCAGCCGCGCGCAAACTCGTTATCCGTAAAGCCATGGGCGCTCACACGGGCGTTAAAGCCGCCCAACCCCGCATAGATGGCATCGGCACCCGCGGCGATGGCCGCAAGCATCTGGTCGAGTCCGCCCGCCGGCGCCAGCAGCTCGGGCAGCGCCGCACCGGCAGCATCCAATCCAGTCTCGTATTGTCCGCTCGGCCCCATCGTCCGAATCGCCATCGACAAACTCCTTACCAAGGTATGCATTCACTCTGAAAAATGCCGTCTTCCAGCATACACGAGGCCTCGCGCACCCCGTTTGGTTTATCGTGTAATAACTTATGTCCATCCTGCCCCGACGGCACATCCACCGTCCGGCACGACATACCTGGAGGTCAATATATGGGTCCTCGCCAACGACAGGGACGCAGCCGTTCAAAGACGCATGCTCTGCCCATAATCCTGCTCTCGTTTTTGGGCTTTCTGCTGATTGCGGGCGTGGCATTTGGCATCGGCATGGTCGGCAACGTCAACCGCTGGCTGTCCGATCTGCCCGACTACACCGACGCCAACGCGTATCTGGTGAGCGAGCCCACCGAGATCGTCGACTGCAACGGCAACAAGATCGCGAGCTTCTACACGCAAAACCGCAAGTCTATCACCAAGGACGAGGTCTCCCCCTACGTGCTGCAGGGCACCGTTGACGTCGAGGACGAGCGCTTCTACGAGCACGGCGGTATCGACCTGTGGGGTATCGCGCGTGCTGCGGTGGCAACCCTCGGCGGCGGGCACGAAGGCGCCTCGACGATCACCCAGCAGCTTGTGCGCAACACCATCCTGCAGGAGGAGCAATTCGACTCGACCATTGAGCGTAAGGTGCGCGAGGCCTACATCGCCATCAAGATGGAGGACATGTACTCCAAAGACGAGATCCTCATGATGTACCTCAACACCATCTATTACGGCCACGGCGCCTACGGCATCGAGGCCGCAGCCGAGACCTATCTGTCCAAGAGCGCCGCCGACCTCACCCTGAGCGAGGCCGCGCTACTCATCGGCCTTCCCAACTCGCCTTCGCAGTACGACCCCACGGTCAATCCCGATCTGGCACTGTCTCGCCGCAACAAGGTTCTCGACAACATGCTGCGCCTGGGCCACATCACCCAGGAGGAGCACGATGCCGCACAGGCCGAGCCCATCACCCTCAACGTGACCGAAATCTCGGGCAGCGGCGTCGACGTTTACTCGCAGCCCTACTTTGTCTCCTACGTCAAGCAGCTGCTGGAGCAGGAGTTCTCGACCGACGTGCTCTTTAAGGGCGGCCTGACCGTCAAGACCACCATCGACCCCACGATGCAGCAGGTGGCAGAGAATGCCGTCCGCGAGCAGCTCGACACGCTCTCGCTTGACGGCCTGGACATGGGCATGGTCGTCGTCGACCCCAAGACCGGCTACATCAAGTGCATGGTGGGCGGCTACGACTACAACGCCGACGAGAACCACGTAAACCATGCCACGGCCAAGCGTCCCGTCGGCTCCACCTTTAAGGCCTTTACGCTGGCAACTGCCATCCAAAACGGCATGAACCCCAACGTCACCCTCAACTGCAACTCGCCGCTCAAGGCCAAGGGCACCACGACCGAGGTCCAAAATTACGCCAACCAGAGCTACGGCAACATCACGCTTAAGCAGGCGACGGCATACTCCTCCAACACCGGCTACATCCAGGTGGCGGAAGCCGTCGGCAACAGCAAGATCATCTCGCTCGTCAAAAAGCTCGGCATCGACCCCGCCAAGGACAACATCGAGGACGTTCCCGTCATGACGCTCGGCACCGGCTCGATCTCGCCACTCGAGATGGCCGCCGCCTACGCGACGTTTGCCAACGGCGGCTACTATCGCCAGCCGATCGCCATCACCGAGATTGATTCTCGTACCGGTTCGGTGCTGTACCAGCACACCGACAATCCCTCACAGGTGCTTACCGAGGGCGAGGCCGCCGCGGTCACCGATGTTCTGTCCGGCGTCATGAAGGGCAGCGGTACGGGTGCTGCCGGCGCCCTGAGTGTCAACCAGCCCTATGCCGGCAAGACGGGCACCACCGACAACACCACCAACCTTTGGTTCTGCGGCTATACCCCGCAGCTGGCGTGCGCCCTGTGGACCGGCTATTCCGCGGGCGAGATCCCCATCCAAAAGTACGGCACGGACCTGCTGGGCGACAGCACCAACCTGCCTGTCTTTAAGCGGTTTATGAACACCGTTCTGACCGGTACCGAGCGCGAGGAGTTTGCGACCGGAACGGCGCCCACCTACAAGAACAACAGCGTCTGGAAGTTCTACGGCACCAACAACACCAAGAAGTCGGAGAACGACGACAAGGACGAGGACGAAGAGGAAGAGGAAACCACCACAACAACTACCACGACGACCACGACCACCGAGACCACGGGCGGCGACACCACCGGCGGCACCGGTACGACCGGTGGCTCGACGGGCGGCTCCACTGGTGGCTCGACCGGCGGCGATGGCGGCACGCCTACGCCCACTCCCGACCCCTCGCCCACGCCTGACGATACGGTCGGCTAAGAAGTACGCGACTAAAGCCAACAAGGCCCCGAGCAGCTTATTGAACTGCTCGGGGCCTTTTAGTTTGAAGCGACCTGGTGGGCGGTCTTTATACCGGCAAACAAAAAGGGGTACCGACCAACGTCGATGCCCCTTACAAGCCACTATGTCAGCGCACACAATGCCGAGCGCACGACCCGCACACCTACTTGCGAGAATTGCTCAACTTATTGATCAGCGCCTCGAGACGCTCGCCGTCCTCGGCCGTCTGGGCAATAACCAAAATCGTATCGTTGCCGGCAAGCGAGCCAAGCACATCGGGTAACTCTGCCGCATCAACGGCGGCGGCGATGCCGGAAGCCGTGCCAGGCTGAGCCTTGATCATAACCAGATTATCAGTACGCAGAACGCCCGTTACGAGCTCGGAAACCATACGCTGCAGGTGCAGGTCCTCTGCCAGAACATAGATGCCCTCAGGGAGCTTACGCAGCCCCATATCGGCAATATCGCGAGAGACAGTCGCCTGCGTGCAATCAAAGCCCATAGCACGGAGCTCATCGACCAGCACGCGCTGCGTGCGGACATCCTTATTGCGCACAATATCTCTAATGGCATCCTGGCGCCCATTGCGTTTTTTAGCCATACAAACCCTCTCTCCAAAAGATGGCGGAGACAATCAATCAGTGATTGAATAGTTTAACGCTATTTGAAGGCTTTTGTGTATAAGAACGCATTTCGAAACAATTCTATGCAAGTTTGTTTCGTAATGAGCCGTTTAGGCGGTTTTTGCGCCCGTCCGGTTAAGAAAAGCTGCCAGATGCGTACACATCACGCAGCGCGCGGGCTTGGCGCTGGCGATCGGCCCAAACAACAGACCGAGTCCCCGATGGTTATCCTTGAGCGCGGCGACCATCTGACGGGTTCGAGGCGCCTCGAGCATATCACGCATGCGGGCGGAACGCTCGATTGACGACACCCCATGCGGGCTCAGACACAAATTCTCGATGCAGGCGACCAGTCCGGCAAAGTAGAACTTTTGGCTTGCCAGCTTGAGCCGACCACCGCTATCTGCTTCCGAGAGTGAGTCCGCAAGCTCGTCGAGCGCTCGAGTGTCATCGGATATCCTGGCATACATGGTGGGATCAAAGGCATCTGTAAGCTTAGGTGCCGCCGCGTGGAAACAAGCGTCGCCGCAGCCGGACACGAATCGTGCCTGCGAGAGCGCATAAGCCATAAACTCAACCGTACGGTACGCCTTGCCGCGCGACAGGCATGCCTCAAACAGCGGACGGCTATACATCACGCCAGAGGTCTGAGCGACTAGGCCGCCCAAAATCAACTGGGGCAGCCCAGTCACCATAGAAGACTCGTCTTCTATGGCAATAGAGGCAGCATCCAAGACGCGCGAATGACGCTCGCGATGCGCATCGTATCGATCGAGCGACACCGAGGGGAGCACAATGTCTGCCGCAGTATCGCACGCGATATCGACCATCTTGGAAAGGGCCTGCGGAGCAAACCACTCATCGGCGTTCATGGCGATGATTTGAGAGCCGCGCGAGGCATCAAAACCGGCACGAAGACAAGCGCCGCGCTTCGCGTCCTCGACGTCAATCAAATCAATATGGATGTCCCTGTCGGCAGCAACTTGAAGCGAATGGCGCACACCGGGCGCAGTATCGCGACAGACAACGACAATCTGCAAATCGTAGAGGTCTTGGTTCTGGATACTCTCGAGCGCACGCATCGCATAGCTGGGCGAACCTTCTACCACAAGGATCACCGAAAGTCGCGGATGCGAGCCACGTCGAACCAAATTATCCGTCCTCTCGACAGCAATGAATCAAACCGTGGTTCATGGTACACCCCGGCAATAAAAGCAATGAGACACCGGTTGCATTGCACGCCAAGAACAGATGTTGCACACGCGCAGCCCACAGATGACAGGTGTCGACGCACGACACGTCGAGCCCTCCCCTAGTCGAGCACGACAAGCTCGGCGGGATCGTAATCCACTGCCATAAACGTAAGGCCGCAGGCAGGAGCCGTGGGGCCCGCAGCGGTACGGTCGCAAGCATCGATAACCTCGCGCATCCACTCGGGTTCACGGCGATGCATGCCAATCTCGACAAGCGTGCCCACGATCGTACGGACCATCGAATGCAGAAACGCATTGCCCTCGATGGTGAACGTCAGGATGTCCTCGCCAAACGCAACCTCATGGCCAAATTCGGCACGCATCACGCAGCGATGCGTGGGCTTGCCAACGGCCGAAGCAACCTTGCAAAAGCTTTTAAAGTCCTGCTCGCCCAGCAGCGCAGGGCAGGCAGCAGACATAGCCTCAACATCCAAGGGATAGCGATGCCACCACACGGCACCGCGGGACAGCACGGGGCGCGCATCTCGATCGGCAATACGGTACGTATACGTACGGGAACGCGCGTCAAAACGCGCAGAAAAGCCTTTACGGGCCTTGTAGACCTCGTTTATGGCGATATCTTTGGGCAGCAGGGCATCCATAGCCCGCAGCCACCTACGGCGCGTAC
Source organism: uncultured Collinsella sp. (assembly GCA_902490405.1). Taxonomy (GTDB): domain Bacteria; phylum Actinomycetota; class Coriobacteriia; order Coriobacteriales; family Coriobacteriaceae; genus Collinsella. The sequence continues at coordinate 4,324 of CABUDS010000048.1, read as the reverse complement.
AAGCGAGCTCAGCGTCCGTTACGGGCACGCTGATGTACTGAGCCACGGCATGCACGCCGGCATCGGTACGCCCCGCACACGTCAGATCGATCGGGCGGCGAAGCAGCGTCTCGATGGCTCGACGTAGCTCACCCGCAACCGTCGTCTGTCCCGGCTGCTCGGCAAATCCGCTATACGACGAGCCATCATAGGCCACGCGAAATACGAGCGTGGCGTCAAGCTCGGAAATCGAATTGAAATCAGACGGCGCAGTCATGGGCGCTCCCAACAAACAAGCAACGGTATCGCGACAAAAAAAGAGGGGTACGCGAACGTACCCCTCGAATATAGCCTATGCAGACGGAATGTCTACTCAGCGGTCTCCTCAGCAGGAGCCTCCTCGGCAGCGGTCTCCTCGACAGCCTCGACCTTCTTGGGAGCAGCGGCCTTCTTGGGGGCCGGAGCAGCCTTCTTGGCCTTAGGCGTGCAAGGCTCGGTGACGAGCTCCATGATAACGATGGGAGCGTTGTCGCCCTTACGGTTACCGAGCTTCATGATGCGGGTGTAACCGCCGTTGCGGTCCTGCCACATGCCCTGAGCAGCCTTGTCGAAAATCTCGGCAACGAGCTGCTTATCGCCGAGCTTGGCGATAGCCAGACGACGAGAGTGCAGGTCGCCCTTCTTGGCCCAGGTGATGATCGGATCGACGACCGAACGCAGCGCCTTAGCGCGGGTCTCGGTGGTCTTGATGCGGTCGTTCTCGAAGAGGGCCTTAGCAAGGCTCTTCTTCATGGCCTTGGTGTGGCTCGCATCGGTGCCGAGCTTCAGGCCCTTCTTAACGTTGTGACGCATGGTCTAGTTTCTCCTCAAATATGCGAAGCATTAAGCCTTCAGGCTCAGGCCCATGGACTCAAGCTTGTCCTTCACTTCCTCGATCGACTTAACACCGAAGTTACGGATGTTGAGCAGATCGTTCTCCGAGAACTCAACGAGTTGACGGACCGAGTGAATGCTGGCGCGCTTAAGGCAGTTGTAGGAACGGACGGAAAGGTCCAGATCCTCGATCTGCTTGTCCAGCTCGGCGTTGTCGTTGGTGACCTCGGGAGCGAAGATCGAAGCCTCCTCCTCGACCTCGGGGGTCTCGGCAAGGTTCATAAAGGCGGCCATATGCTGGTTGATGATATTGGCAGCCTGGACCACGGCATCGCGCGGGGCGATGGAGCCGTTGGTCTCGATCTCGAGGACAAGGCGGTCGTAGTCGGTGTGCTGACCGACACGACAAGCCTCAACGAGCTTGGCGCAACGGGAAACCGGCGAGTACAGCGAGTCGACATGGATCACACCGATGGGATCGTTGTCGCGCTTGTTGGCCTCGCCAGAAACATAGCCGCGGCCATAGCCGATGCGCATGCTCATGGTGAGATGGCCACCCTCGGTGAGCGTAGCGATGTGCTGCTCGGGGTTGACCAGCTCAAACTCGGACGGAATAAAGAAGTCCGCACCGGTGACCTCGCAGGGGCCGTCAACCGAGATGGTGGCGGTCGCCTCGTCGGTCGTGCCGAGAGCCCTGAAGACAAGACCCTTGACATTCAGGACGATGTCGGTGACATCCTCGACCATGTTAGGGATGGTCATGAACTCGTGCTGCGCACCATCGATCTGAATAGCCTCGACGGCGGCACCCTCGAGCGAGGACAGAAGGACGCGACGAAGGGAGTTACCCAGCGTATCGCCGTAGCCACGCTCGAGCGGCTCGACGGAGACACGAGCAGACGTCTCGTTGATCTCTTCGACCTGAACCTGAGGCCTAATGAATTCTGACATGTATTACCTCCAGCCTCAGCAGCCCGGATGGACTACTTAGAGTAGAGCTCGACGATGAGCTGCTCGTTGATATCACCGCTGATCTGCTCACGCGTCGGCAGAGCGAGCACGTTACCAGACAGCTTCTCGATATCGACCTCGAGCCAGCCAGGGACCTCAAAGCGCTCGGAGGAAATCAGAGCCTCCTTGATGGGGAGGAGGTCACGGAACTTCTCGCCGACAGCGACGACGTCGCCGGCCTTGACGCGGTAGGACGGGATGTCCACGCGCTTGCCGTTCACGGTGAAGTGACCGTGACGGACGGACTGACGAGCCTCTTTGCGGGTGCGGGCGAAGCCAAGACGGAAGACGACGTTGTCGAGGCGAGACTCAAGGATGATCATGAGGTTCTCACCGGTGACGCCGTTCATCTTGCGGGCCTTGTTGAAGTAGCCGTGGAACTGCTTCTCCAGAACGCCATAGATGAACTTGACCTTCTGCTTCTCGCGCAGCTGCATGCCGTACTCAGATTCCTTGCGACGGCGCTTGGGCTGACGGATAGATTCCTTCTTGCTGCTGTAACCGAGCTCAGCGGGATCGATCCCGAGCTGACGGCAGCGCTTAAGAACAGGAGTCCTGTCGATTGCCATATTGATACGATCCTTTCAGTTACACGCGGCGACGCTTCTTGGGGCGGCAGCCGTTGTGCGGAATGGGGGTCTTGTCCTGGATGCTCGAGACCTCGAGGCCAGCAGCCTGGAGGGAGCGAATGGCGGTCTCACGACCGGAGCCGGGGCCCTTGACGAAGACGGAAACCTTCTTCATACCGTGCTCCATGGCCTGCTTGGCAGCAGCCTCGGCAGCCATCTGGGCAGCGAACGGCGTGGACTTACGGGAGCCCTTGAAGCCCACCTGGCCAGCCGACTTCCAGGAAATGACGTTGCCCTGGGGATCGGTGATCGAAACGATCGTGTTGTTGAACGTAGAACGAATGTGAGCCTGGCCCACGGAAATGTTCTTACGGTCCGCGCGCTTCAGACGGGCAGCGCGAACGTTCTTCTTAGCAGTAGCCATCTATCTAGCGCTCCTTATTTCTTCTTCTTAGCACCGATCTGACGCTTCGGGCCCTTGCGGGTACGAGCGTTAGTGTGGGTGCGCTGGCCGCGGACCGGGAGGCCCTTGCGGTGACGAAGGCCGCGGTTGCAGCCGATGTCCATAAGGCGCTTGACGTTCTGGTTGCGCTCACGGCGGAGGTCGCCCTCAACCATGATCTGGTTCTTATCAATATAATCACGGATGGCGTTAACCTCATCCTCGGTGAGGTCCTTAACACGCGTATCCACGTTAACGTTGCACTCGACGCAGATCTTCGTCGCAGTGGTGCGGCCGATGCCGTAAATGTAGGTCAGACCGATCTCAACGCGCTTCTCACGCGGGAGGTCGACACCATTAATACGGGCCAACGTAGTCTCCTCTCTTAACCCTGACGCTGCTTATGACGGGGGTTCTCGCAAATGACGAGGACCTTGCCATGGCGCCTAATGATTTTGCACTTATCGCACATCTTCTTGACCGAAGGACGTACCTTCATCGTTCTTCCTTTCGGTAGCGCTCAAACTACTTCCCTACTATCTACTCGCCCAGCCGCAGGCGTTTAAAACTATGGCTGGTCTTCACACACAATCCGACCGTAGGTTGAGCTAAGCCTGCAGCCGGAAATGGAGTGCGTGTATGCGTGCCGCTATTTGTAGCGATAGGTGATGCGGCCACGGGTCAGGTCGTACGGGGAAAGCTCCACGACAACCCTGTCACCGGGGAGAATACGGATGTAATTCATTCGAATCTTGCCAGAAATGTTGCACAGAACCGAATGACCGTTCTCGAGCTCGACCTTAAACATGGCGTTGGGCAGCGGCTCCTTTACCGTACCCTCGAGCTCAATTGCGTCTTCCTTCTTCACAAGCAATCATCTTTCTCTAGAAAACGACAGCGATTGAGTATTCTACAATACGCATGCACGTATCGTAATATCTTCGTAATGGCTCCACAACTAAGCGGAACTTGTTACTTTTCAGAAATGTAGATGCCGACGTGTTTGAACGCGGCCCCTACATTTCACCGCCCTGCAAGGAACACCAAGCACCTTGCGCGTCGGTGGTGAGAATCACCGGACCGTCATTGGTAATGGCGACGGTGTTCTCGTAGTGCGCGGCGGGCAGGTGGTCGTTGGTCGTAACAATCCAACCGTCGGAGCCCGTGCTCACATGGTTGGAACCCATCGTAACCATCGGCTCGATGGCAATGACCATGCCGGCCTGGAGGCGAACGCCCCTCCCCTTCTTTCCATAGTTAGGAACGTTGGGGTCCTCGTGCATCACGCGGCCAATGCCATGGCCCACATAATCACGAAGCACGCCGTAACCGTGAGACTCGGCGAGGGACTGAACGGCATAACCGACGTCCCCGATATGGTTACCGGGAACAGCCTGCTCGATGGCAGCCTTAAGGCAATCGCGCGTGACCTCGCACAGGGCCTTGGCCT
>CABUDS010000047.1 GCA_902490405.1 uncultured Collinsella sp. | reverse complement strand
CTGCTGCAGCAGCTGGGTCTTCCGTATCGCGTGATTAGCCTGTGCACCGGCGACCTGGGCTTCTCCGCCCGTCAGACCTACGACGTCGAGGTCTGGCTGCCGAGCTACAACGCCTACAAGGAGATCAGCTCCTGCTCCAACTGCGGTGACTTCCAGGCCCGTCGCGCCAACATCAAGTATCGTGACCCCGAGAACTTCAAGGGTTCGCGCTATCTGCACACCCTCAACGGTTCCGGTCTGCCGGCTGGCCGTACCATGGCAGCCATTCTGGAGAACTACCAGAACGCTGACGGCACCATCACGATCCCTGAGGTTCTGCGTCCCTACATGGGCGGCCTCGAGAAGATCGAGCCGGTCGCGTAGATTGGCTGCATAAGCGATTTGCTAGGGCACTCCTTTTTGGGGTGCCCTTTTTGTGTGCGGCCATACCATGCTGTGCGGACAGCTCAATAGAAAACACACGAACAACTGTTCTGTATACAGCCATCTACCTGCTATGCTTTTGCTAAATAAGAGCGAGAGAAAGGGGACGCGATGGAGCTGTTTGATGATCTGGTGGTTTTGTTTGAGAGCGACGAGGGCGGGGAGTACCTGCTTGTGACGTGTGAGCCGTCTGGCATGGGTGGCCTGGTGGTTCGACAGACGAGCGAGGGTCCGTTGACCCAATGGTGCTACGAGGAGTCGCCGCATGTGGTTGAGACGTTTGTGGCGCACGAGGGGCTTGTGGCCCTGGAGCATTTCTATGGGGTCCGGACATCTAACCAGGTTGCTCGCATGTTGAGTATCTCGTTTGCCGATTATGATTGTGCCCAGCGGGTGAGATCGCTCCTGAGGGAACTTGATGCTAAGTTTGACGTGATCGAAAAGCCAATCGATCGTACGGGGAACGACGGTATATGCGGAACAGCATGACAAAACTGCGTTCCAAAAAAAAGTTTGAGATTGTGCTTGACTCCAATAAGCTAAAGTGGTTTTATATGTTTTGCGCTGCGGCGTTACCTCAGCTGGATAGAGGGTCTGACTACGAATCAGAACGTCATAGGTTCGAATCCTATACGCCGCACCAATTGAACTTGAAGCCTCCGGCAACGGGGGCTTTTCTTTTTTGGAGACCAGACAGGGATTCGAACCTCGGTCGAGGCGCGAGCGTGAAGCGGACGCGGAGCGTCCGTAGCGAGCGGGCGAGCACGCCGGCAGGCGGGCGAAGCCGGCGCGGATCCGCGGAGCGGATGCGCGGAATCCTATACGCCGCACCAATTGAAATTGAAAGCCTCCGGCAACGGGGGCTTTTCTTTTATGGCAACACCGCATGGATTCGAACCTCGGTCGAGGCACGAACAACTTAATTATCACTCCGTAAAATTTTTTCTAATTGTCGCTTGACCCATCGGGGGCTCGCGTGCATAATAATCCGTGCGTTGCGGCGTTACCTCAGCTGGATAGAGGGTCTGACTACGAATCAGAACGTCATAGGTTCGAATCCTATACGCCGCACCAACTGAACTTTAAAGCCTCCGGTAACGGAGGCTTTTCTTATATCGCGATGCGTCGAAGATCGCGCCAAGCCCTCCAAATGATTAAAAATCAAATTCGATAACTTTTTTTGAAAAAATGCTTGACCATTATTCAGTCCCTGTGCATAATAATCAACAAGTTGCGGCGTTACCTCAGCTGGATAGAGGGTCTGACTACGAATCAGAACGTCATAGGTTCGAATCCTATACGCCGCACCATTTGAGATTAAAGCTCCCGGCAACGGGGGCTTTTCTTTTACGTAAACACCGCATTGATTCGAACCTCGGTCGAGGCGCGGGCGTAAAGAAAACGCGGAGCGTTTTTAGCCCGCGGGCGAGCACGCCGGCAGGCGGCCGCAGCCGGTGCGGATCCGCGCAGCGGATGCGCGGAATCCTATACGCCGCACCATTTGAGATTAAAGCTTCCGGCAACGGGGGCTTTTCTTTTACGTAAACACCGCATGGATTCGAACCTCGGTCGAGGCGCGGGCGTAAAGCGGACGATTTCCTGTCGACTCGTGTAAGATTCCGAGTAGATGTCGCGACTAATTCGCGACCACTCCTTCTTCAAGCGACCGATCAGGGTGATACTTCGTGGCAGAGCGTCCGACATACAAGCTCAGGTTTCTCGATCCCAAAAAGCGCTTTCCGGCGATGCCCGAGCAGCCTGCGGGACGTTCATATGGCGTGGTCTGGAAACTCTTTGGCGAGGATCAGCATGAATCTTGTTATGTCGTCGAATTCGTTGGCAAAAGCCATGTGTCGCTTTTGGGCTACGTAAGCGTTTCGGGTGAGGTGTACAAGGTGGACCGCCCCGTCAGCGAGGCTCCGCTGCCCAACGATCCCGACATGGAACTGGTCCTTGACGAGTCGGACTCCGGTATTGGTGAGATTATGGTGAGGGGAGCAAACGGCACGATGCGCGTGCGCGCGCGAACCGTCGGCTCTCCCGAAGGTCCCATGCGCGAACAGTCCGATCACGAGACATGGAATTCGACCCGCTCCCTTCCTTACGGTGAGTTCATGGCATCGATGTTCCTGCGCTACGTGATATTCACTGACTCCGAAAATACCATTGCGAGCACGGCGGACGCCGACGGACTCGACGAGGGTGTGCAAAACGTTGTCGACAAGATCAAGCTCGTAAAGTTGCCCGAGCCGGTCGAGGTGTTTTTGGGCTTTAACACGACACCGCTACCTGACGCTATCGAGACGCTGCTCTACCGCGTTGACCATGCCGAGAATCCGAGCGGTATCGAGCGCTATGCCGCCGCCCTTATGAGTGAAATTGACTTGCCTCGCTTGCGCACCATCGCCGCTAAGTCCGAGATGAGCCTGGCTCGCATCGATCGCTCAAAGCTTTTCTATCTCAATTTTGATCGCAGCCTGCTGGACCAGGACGAGATTGACATGCTGCTTGCCATCGAGTGCCGTCTTAACCGTCTCTCCGGCATCCTTGAGCACATCGGGGCCGGATTGGTCCCTGCGGCATCCTCGCCGAGCCTTGAGGGCTGCGCGCTCTTTGATGCGTGGCATATCGCCAAGACGACCAACGATGTTCCCCGACTGCTTGATGCGGCCTCGAGCGATAACCCGTGGGGCAAACCGGGTACGGTGGCTTGCCAGCCGGGCGGTGAGTGGGATGTGCGTACCCGCTTCGCGCGTATTGTCGAGGCACTTAACGTGGTCACGCGGCTCGACTATACCTATCGGGCAAACGTTGCCGAAGGGATCATGCTCGTTCGGTTTGGGCAGTCTGTCGTTGATGCCATGCCGCAACGTGAATACGACGCTCAAGATGACGCCTGGCGCGAGTTGGACGAGGACGCGCGTGCGATCTGGGCCGCGGAGCACGATGCGCGCGTGGCACTCACGCTTGCGGCAGCGTGTTTTGCCGCGGGCACCTGCATCACGCGCTGCTATGTGCAGATTGCTGCTCCCGACAGTGAGCAGGGCGAGCGCGTTGTTGCAACGTATTTCTTTGGGCGCGCGGCCTATCTGGCCGATTGCGTGCCTGTCGCCAAGGATCTTGAGAGTATAGACATGGACGATATGCCGTGCAAGCGTGTGCTTGAGGCATATGAGTCAACCGCTCCGGAGACGATTGAACCTGCGGAGGTTCATGCTCGTCCGCGTGATGACCATCGCATGCTGCCGCCGGCGCTGCGCGATCTGCTGCTTGCCGATACGGCTGACGAGCTGGAGGTCATGGAAGAGGACGACGACCCATACGTGGCCCGTGTTGTTGAATTGCGCGAGCAGGCAAAAGTCGACCGTACAGGTGCTTTTGAAGGCTTTTCCCGTCTTGTTGAGGAGTTGGAGGCTAAGTGCGCCGTCGCCGAGCTTTTGGCGACAGGTCCGGTTCAAACGCAGTTTTGCGATAACCAGCTGGTGCGCATGGTGCTACCGGTGTTGGAAGAAGACCGCTCTGTGCGAATCCTTCGTGCGCCCGATGCGCTGTACTTTGCCCAGCACGAGATCTGCAGCTTTTACGCCGAGCAAGAGGACTTTGAACGAGCACTGCCCGAGGTGCGCCATCTTTACGATCTGGCGCGCTCGTCCATGCAGTCGCACTTTGCGCTCATCAACGTGCTTGCGCGTCTGGAGCGCTTTGACGAGATTATCGAGGTGGCGCGCCACGGCCTACGTATTGCCAGCGATCGTTCTGCAATCGGCTACCTGTTCTATCGCTTGGCGTTTGCCTATTGGAATTGCGATCAGCTCGACCTGGCGCTGGCTTGTTACCGTCTGGTGCCGCGCGGCGAGGAGTCGGGCAGCAGCGCGCTGGAAGAAATGCAGGGCCTTATGAACGAGATGGGCGTCAGCGAGCCTCCGACGTTCGAGGAAGCGGTCGAGACCATCCACAAGGCTGGACTAGAGCTGCCGCCAGTGTCCGCCGTGACGAATCAGCTGGCAGATGCCGCTGTGCAACTGGTCGACAACGGTTTCTTTTTCCTGGCGCGCGGTTGTATCTTCCAAATGTGGCGCACCATGGGCAACGACGAGCTCGGCTCCCTCAACCGCTCGCTGGGGTAGGCGAAGCTTTCAAGAAGGAAAGGCTGCTAGGCAATTAGAAAATTTCCTCTTGCTCATCCTTGGCTGTTTGGTTACTATAGAACGGCTGTTACGGAGAGCTGACCGAGAGGCCGAAGGTGCTCGCCTGCTAAGCGAGTATGCCCCAAAAGGGCATCTGGGGTTCGAATCCCCAGCTCTCCGCCAGTAAGACTTTAAAGAAGGGTTCCGAAAGGGGCCCTTTTTTAGTTGAACCACGTTAGCTGGGGATTCGAACCCGAGAGGGCACGGGCGTTAAGCAAACGCGAAAGCGTTTGTAGCCCGTGGGCGAAACGCCGCCAGGCTTTGAAGCCGGAGGGCATGCGCAGCATGCCCGGACATCCCCAGCTCTCCGCCAGTATGAATTGAAAGAAGGGTCCCATCTGGGGCCCTTTTTTGGTGCGGAGAAAGGAGGCTGGGGATTCGAACCCTCAAAAAAAGGAGGCATCCTTTCGGACGCCTCCTTTCAGTGGGCTTATTATTCTTGCGCCCTACACCTCGGGCGCCTTGGCGACGGTCTCGCTTTCTGCCGTGAGCGGGCGGTTGTCGATGCGACGGCCCAAGCGATCAAGCTTCACAAGGAGCCATTCAATGGGATTCGGCCCTGCGCCTTCCTCGTCGGCAACTAGGTCCATGACGGCGATCTTGGTGCCGTCCTGCTTGAGCGTGACGCTGCCCACCTTGTCGCCCACATGCACCGTGCCCGAAAGATCGTCGTAGCTAACCTTTTCGGTCACCTCGCCGGCAAGGGAAAACACGGTCGCTTGCGCCGTAGGATCGGCGAGTGTGGCGTCGATCGTCTTATCCGTCCAGTCGGTTTGGCCAATGCGCGCCATAAGCGGGTTGCCGTTGGCGGTCTTTTCCTGCGTGTTGGCGATTGCGACCGTCACCTTGTGGCCGTAGTACCAGTTGGCAAGGCTGGCGGTATCGGTAAAGCGCTGGTCGGTGGTGGTGGAGTTCAAAATAACAGTGTAGATCTCGTCGCCGTCGCGGTTGTAGGCGCTCGTAAAGCAGTAGCCCGCGTCGTCGGTGGTGCCGGTCTTGCCACCGATGTTGCCATCTTGGCCCAGCAAATAGTTATGCGTGTCCATGGAATGCGAATGGTCGGTGCCGTCGGCGCCCGTGACCTCGATCCAGGAATCCTCGCTCGCTACGACCTCGCGGATCGTGTCGTTTTTCATGGCCTCCTGCATCATCAGCGCTACGTCGTGTGCGGTTGAGTGCATATCGCCAGCCCACTCATCAAAGTCCAGACCATGCGGGTTTTCAAAAAGCGTACCGGTGCAGCCGAGCTTCTTAGCGCGCTCGTTCATGGCCTTCACAAAGGTTGCCTCGGCGTCTTTGGTCTTAGGGTCGATCTTCTTGCCCACATATTCGGCGAGCACGACGGCGGCGTCGTTGCCCGAGGGAATCATCAGGCCGCGCAGTGCCTGCTCCACGGTAAGCTCGTCACCTTCGAGCAAGCCGGCGGTCGAATTACCCACGGTGGCTGCGTCGTTGCTCACCGTGACCTTCTCGTCCATCTTGCAATTCTCGACGGTTAGGATTGCGGTCATGACCTTGGTGATCGAGGCGATTTTAACCTGCTCATCGGCGCCGCGCCCATAGTAGACGGTGCCGTCTTTGCCCATGACGAGCGCATTGGTCGCATCGATATCGGGCAGATTTTCGGCCGTGATGCCGCGCGCATCGGCGGTTTTGCCGCAAACATTGTCGGTCGTGAGTACTTGGGCGCCGGCGACGGTGGGCACGCCAGCGGCAAGGGCGATAGCGCAGACAAAGCCGGCGGCAAGCTGAGCTGAGCGCTTTGCAAAAGAGGTGAGGGACTTCACAGATTTCGCTTTCGACGGGATGGTCTCTTCTGGAACTAGAGTATATCGTTTGCCGGTGTCGGCGATCATCGCGTGCGTGCGTGGCCCACATCCGCGCCCGAACGGGCACAAGGGTGCTTAAGGCCGACTTAATCACCCACGCTTGTTGTGTGTGGCATGCGTCCCCTCGGGCATAATGGAGCGCGAGAGGAGCACGCATGAACGAGCACATTTTGGTAGTTGATGACGAAAAGGCCATCGCCGACTTGGTTGGTATCTACCTTACAAAAGAAGGCTTTGACGTACAGGTCGCCTATAGCGGGGCCGATGCTGCCAAGGCAATCTTGGAGCAGGAGTTCGATCTTGCGCTGCTGGATGTCATGTTGCCCGATATCGATGGGCTTGAGTTGCTGCGTACGATCCGTTCCAGCCATACCTATCCCGTGATCATGCTGACGGCGCGCGATGCCCAGCAAGACAAGATCGAGGGCCTTTCGCTTGGCGCGGACGATTACGTGGTTAAGCCGTTCCGTCCGCTTGAGCTCATCGCGCGCGTGCATGCTCAGCTTCGCCGCTACACCAGCTACGGTAGCCGCGCGCAGGTGGCCGAGTCGCCGATCATCCAGCTCGACGGCCTGGAGATCAACCGCGATGCTCGTTCCGTAATGGTGGACGGTGCGCCGGTGCGCCTCACGCCCATCGAGTATTCCATCTTGCTGTATCTGGTCGAGCATCGCGGCAGTGTGGTGGCCGTGGAGGATCTGTTCCGCGCGGTGTGGAACGAGGATTTTATGCCCGGCTCCAACAATACGGTGATGGTGCACATTCGCCACCTGCGCGAAAAGATCGGTGACGACGCTCAAAAGCCGCGCTTTATCAAAAACGTCTGGGGCGTCGGCTACATAATCGAATAACGCCTTTGATGGTGGGGAAGTGGACATGACAAAAGACGATAGGCAGGCATTCGAGGTGCCCGATCGACTCTTTGAATACGTGAGGTCGGTCGTCGACAACCGCGCGCTTGCAACGGTGCTGCTCTTTTTGCTGAGCCTGCTGCTGATTGGCATCGATAACATCGCTGGAATCTTGGCGGTGCTGCTTGTCGGCTTTTTGCTGATCGATCGATTTGAAATCGTACGCCGCTGCGTGGTGATTGGCGGTGCCGCGTGGGCCATGACGTTGGCGATTGGCGCCATGGCACTCGGCGGCATCGAAGGGCCGGTGCTGTTCGATGCCGGCTTTGTATTCAACATGCTTGGCTTTGTGCTGGCGCTTGCCGTGTGCGTGCTGTTCTTTTGCGGCCGCGCCCTGTACTACCAGGGCTATGAGCAGGGCGAGCAGCATGCCGATTGTGTGCTGGCCGCTCGTATTCAAGATCGCCTGATCGATCACCCCGACACCTGGGACAACATCGACGGCGACTTCCTGGAGGTCGAGGGCGCACTCAACCGTGTGCGCGATCGCGAGCGCAGGGTGCAGCAGGCCTTGCGTGACGAGTCTCATCGCAAGGACGACCTGGTCACGTACTTGGCACATGACCTACGCACCCCGCTTGCCAGTGTGGTGGGCTATCTTTCGCTGCTTCAAGAGGCTCCTGAGCTGCCGGTTGAGCAACGTGCGCACTTTACGGGCGTGGCGCTCGACAAGGCGCACCGGCTCGATGCGCTCATCGAAGAGTTCTTCGATATCACGCGCTTTGACTTCCACGATATCGTGCTCACGCGCGGCTATGTTGATCTGGGGTTGCTGCTGGCTCAGGTGGCTGACGAGTTCTATCCCATCCTCAACGAGCAGCATAAGGAAGCCCAGGTTGATATTCGCGAGGACCTGACGGTGCTCGTGGATGGCGATAAGATGGCCCGCGTGTTTAACAACATCATGAAAAACGCCGTCGCCTATAGCTATGAGGGCTCGACTATCACGATTGAGGCCAGGCGCCAAGACGATGGCGGCGTGCGCGTGCGCTTTATCAATCAGGGCGATCCTATCCCTGCGGCTAAGCTCAAGGTGATCTTTGAGAAGTTCTATCGCCTGGATGCGGCGCGTGCGACCAATCGCGGTGGTGCCGGTTTGGGCCTTGCTATTGCCAAGGAGATCATCGCGGCACACGGCGGTACCGTTGCAAGTGAATCGACGCCCGAACACACGATATTCACCATCGAGCTGCCCGCCGCATAGCTAGCGTGCCCTTACAAACACTTGACAATGTGCTCACGTGCGTATGAGCCGCGATTCCTACTATTGATACTGCTGAATTGATATCGATATGGAGGTGTGCGGTATGACGGCTGCTGCGGCTGCGGAGCCCACGGAGCTTGAAGAACTCATGGAAGCGCAGGCCGAGGCCGCGCATGAGCGCGAGGTTGGGGATGCGACTCGCCCCACGGCAGAGGATCTTGCCGCCTCGCCGACGCGCATCGATGTCGAGGGCATCGACCTGTTCTATGGCGACCACCATGCGCTCAAGGACGTGAATATCAAGATCCGCGACAAGCAGATCACCTCGTTCATCGGGCCTTCGGGCTGCGGAAAGTCCACGTTGCTGCGCTGCTTTAACCGCATGAACGACGGCATCAAGGATTGCCGCATCGAGGGTAAGATTGCGCTCGATGGTCAAGATATCCTGGGCGATTGCGACATCTGCCGTTTGCGCCAGCGCGTGGGCATGGTGTTCCAACGCCCCAACCCATTTCCCATGAGCATCTACGACAACGTCGCCTACGGTCCTCGCGGTATGGGTGTGCGCGACCGCGCCGTGCTCGATGAGCTGGTCGAGGACTCCCTGCGTCGCGCTGCCCTGTGGGACGAGGTCAAGGACAAGCTCAAAGAGTCGGGCCTGGGTCTTTCGGGTGGACAGCAGCAGCGCCTGTGCATCGCCCGCGCACTTGCCGTGCAGCCCGACATTCTGCTGATGGACGAGCCGACTTCGGCACTCGACCCTGTGTCGACGTTGGTGGTGGAGCAGTTGGCCTGCGAGCTCAAGGAGACCTGCACGCTGGTGGTCGTGACGCACAACATGCAGCAGGCCGCGCGTATTTCCGATTCGGTTGCGTTCTTTTTGCTGGGTGAGCTGGTGGAGCACGCGCCCACCGCGCAACTCTTCAAGAATCCGTCCGATCCGCGCACCGCGGATTATTTGACGGGGCGTTTTGGCTGACGCTGTCTTTTACAGGTGCCTTTAGGGTTAAGATGCGGTCATATCGGCCGCAAAGGGGTTCAACATGATCTATTACGTCGAGGACGATGACAACATCAGGGATTTGACAGTCTACGCGCTGCGCAAGCAGGGAATCGAGGCCGAGGGCTTTTCGTGTGATGGCGAGTTTAAAGCTGCCGTGGCGCGACGGGTGCCCGATGCTGTGCTGCTCGATATCATGCTGCCCGACACCGATGGCTTGGCGATTATGCGTCGCCTGCGTGCCGATCGCCTGACGGCGACGGTGCCCATCATGATGCTTACCGCCAAGGACACCGAACTCGACAAGGTGATGGCGCTCGATGGCGGTGCCGACGATTACCTGACTAAGCCGTTTTCGCTCATGGAGCTTGCGAGCCGCTGCCGCGCACTGCTGCGTCGCGGCGGCATGGTCAAGCAGGCGAGCGATGTGCTCAGCGTGGGCGACATCGTGCTTTCGCCTAGCCATCGCGAGGTGACCGTTGCCGGCGAGCCGCTTAAGCTCACCCTGCGCGAGTTCGACCTGCTCGAGTACCTCATGCGCAAGCCCGGCGTGGTCTTTACCCGCGAGTCGTTGCTGCAGAGCGTGTGGGGCTGGGACTTCGACGGCGGTTCGCGCACCGTTGACGTGCACGTGCAGACGCTTCGCCAAAAACTGGGCGAGCATGCCAGCGCCATCGAGACCGTGCGCGGCGTGGGTTATCGCCTGGCCGAGCCTTCTGCCGGTGATGGTGCCGAAGGCGACGACACCGCGGCCACCGCATCGGAGGAGTAACCCGTGGTCTTCGCCCCCCAGGGAAAACATACGCTGTCGCACCGCGTTTTTGTGACGATCTTTGTCTGCGCCATGGCGGTTATCGTGGCGTTTACGGTGCTGGGTGCGTTCTTTGTGCAAAACACTTTGGCGGATGCCACGAGTGCCAATCTGGCGCAGGAAACCGAGCTCATTGCTGCCGCCCTCGACGAGCAGCAGGAGCCCATTCCGTTCTTGCGAAGCCTCGATCGCGAGGATCTTCGTATCACGCTGATCAATAAGGACGGATCTGTTGCCTACGACAACGAGGCGTCGCCTTCCACACTGCCCAACCATGGCGATCGCCCCGAGGTCATCGAGGCCTTTGAGAGTGGTTCGGGTTCCGCGGAGCGCGCAAGCTCTACACTCGACGAGATTATGCTGTATCGCGCCGTCACCCTTGATAACGGCCAGGTCGTTCGCTTGGCGCAGGCCCAGCCTGGCGTTGCGGCGATTTTGCTGTCGATGCTGGCGCCGATGCTGCTTATCGCAGCAGCGGGTGCAGTACTCTCGTTTTTTATGGCGCGCCGTGAGTCCCGTGCCATCATCGCGCCGTTGCAAGAGGTGGATTTGGATCACCCACGCCGTAGCTATGAGCACGCCTATGCCGAGATGGTCCCCATGCTTGAGCGCATCGAGTCGCAGCGCCAGGAACTCAAGCGCCAAATGGCGGTGCTAGCGGACAACGACCGTATGCGCCGCGAGTTCACGGCGAATATCACCCATGAACTCAAGACGCCGCTTACGGCGATTTCGGGCTATGCCGAGCTCATCGCAAACGGCATGGTTGAGGGCGAGGATGACTTGCGCAACTTTGGCGGCCGCATCTATCGTGAGGCGGGCCGCTTGGCAGCGCTTGTCAACGACATCCTTACGCTGTCTAACTTGGACGAGGCCGAGCGTGCAACTGAGGGCGAGGCGGTGCCCATTGGGTCCACGGAGCCTATTGAGCTCTCGCGTGCCATCTACACGGTTGAGCAGCGTCTTGAACAGGTCGCCCGTCAGGCGAATGTGACGATAAGTCATGAGACCAAGCCTGTGGTCATCGAAGGCGTGTCGCGCTTGATTGACGAGCTCATCTACAATCTGGCAAGCAACGCCATCCGCTACAATCGACCCGGCGGTACGGTTACGCTGCAGTGCGGCACCAACGACGAAGGCCATCCGTTCCTCGCGGTCGCCGACACGGGAATCGGTATCGCGCCTGAAGAACAGGGCAAGGTATTTGAGCGGTTCTATCGCGTGGACAAGAGTAGATCCAAGGCACGCGGCGGAACCGGCCTGGGGCTTGCCATTGTCAAGCATGCGGCCCTGTATCATCACGCCACGCTCGATCTATCGAGCGAGTTGGGCGTGGGAACCACCATTACGGTGGCGTTTCCCATACAGCAGGACGAGCCATTCGCATAGCGATACAACATAGATAATGATGTAGACGCCGCATCGGACTTTCGGGTGCGGCGTTGTTGTGCAATTTTACGATCGCTTCCGTCATTTTTACAGGAGAGCCTGTTTCTTATGTATAGAGTTTGGTCTCGGTAAAAAGATGCGATAACATACGGACAGTTTTGTCAATCCGAACTGGGGAAATGAAAGGCAAGCTGCATGACCCTTCTCGAACTGTTCCAGCTGCTGAAGAAGCACCTCAAGCTGGTCATCACCCTTCCGGTGGTCTGCGCGATCGCCATGGGCATCGTGTCCTTTGTTGCGATGGACAACACCTACACCGCGACGACGAGCATGTACATTCTCGCCAAGACCGACGATAGCGGTCAGATGAGCTACAACGATCTCTCGGCGAGCCAGATGCTTTCCAACGATATCGCCACGCTGCTGGATAGCGATAGCGTTAAGAGCGGCGCCGCCAATGAACTGGGCCTCACCGATCTGGATGACTACAAAGTGTCTGTTTCCTCCGAGACCACCACGCGTGTCATTACGCTTTCGGTTACCGGCACCGATGCCAAGGAGACGGCTAAGGTCGCAAAGGCCATAGCTAGCTCGGTGAGTACGGTCGCTCAGAACGTCGGCGCTGCCCAGAGCATCAACGTTATCGACGAGGCTAAGACCCCCGAAGCCCCCAGCGGCCCCAAGCGCACGCTGTATATTGCCGTCGCGTTCCTCGCCGGTATCTTTATCGCAGTTGCCTATGTCGTTTTGGCAGACATGCTCAATACCCGCATCCGCGGTGCCGAAGAGGCAGAAGAGCTCCTGGGCATTCCCGTTGTTGGCCGAATTCCGGCTATGAAAGGTGGTAAATAGGCATGGCTAAGGCAAAGAACACCGATAAGCTCGTTGTACAGAATGCCGCTAAGACCCTTCTGGCCAACATCCGCTTTGCGAGCGTGGACGACCCCATTCGCACCATCACCGTTACCTCCTCGATTCCCAACGAGGGCAAGTCTACGGTTTCCATTAACCTTGCTCAGGCAATCGCCACGAGCGGCAAGTCCGTGCTCCTGGTCGAGTGCGATATGCGCCGCAGGTCCCTTGCCGATATGCTCGGCGTCCGCTCCCGCGGTGGACTCTATGCGGTCCTTTCCGAGCAGATCTCCATTGACCAGGCAATTGTCGAGACGGGTCAGAAGAACTTCTACTTCCTCGATGCCGAGCCGCATATTCCCAATCCTGCCGACATCATCGTCTCCCATCGCTTTGCCAAGCTGGTCAAGGCA
>CABUDS010000046.1 GCA_902490405.1 uncultured Collinsella sp. | reverse complement strand
GACCCCAAGTACAACCCCGAGCACTTTGAGGATGCCCGCTTCCTGGGCCGCGGCACCTGCACCGTCAGCCAGATCTTCTACACCAGCCCCAGCCGCTGCGCTGTCGCTGACTCCTGCGCCATCTCCATCGACCGTCGCATGACCGCCGGCGAGACCTGGGAGTCATGCCTGGACGAGATCCGCAACCTGCCGGCCGCCAAGAAGTACGGCGACGACGTGAAGGTCTCCATGTACATGTACGACCGTCCGTCCTGGACCGGCGAGGTCTACGAGACCGAGGCTTACTTCCCCACGTGGATCAACAAGGAGACCGCTCCGCACGTCAAGGCCCTCGTCGACGCCCACAAGGCCATGTTCGGTGACGAGCGCATCGGCTGCGAGCCCAGCATGGACAAGCGCACCGGCCGTCCGCTGTGCGACAAGTGGACCTTCTCCACGAACTGCGTTTCCATCCAGGGCCGCTATGGCATCCCCTGCGTTGGCTTTGGCCCGGGTGCCGAGTCTCAGGCTCACGCTCCCAACGAGGTCACCTACAAGGACGACCTGGTCACCGCTGCTGCCATGTACGTGGCTGCCCTGAACCTCTACGATCCGAGCCAGGCCGATGGCGACGCTACCGTGTTCCGCGCTGGTCTGACCAACAACAAGATCGACTAGTCCCATTCCTCGATCTTGTTGAGCCGGGGACAGCCTGTGTCCCCGGCACCCCCTGTTGACTTGGGGCCCGCGGTCGTTATCTCCCATGCTTCCTCAACGGTAGCGGGTCCTCGTCATAGTGCTCTGCATGTTCTAGCCACACGCGCATGCCGGAGCACATCTACTCATTGCGATCGTTTCATCTATGGAAAGGATATTTACATGGACGCCAAGTTTACCGAGCTCGTCGAGCAGCTGAACGGCCTCGATTTTAAGGGCATGTACGGCAGCGACTTCCTGCACACCTGGGATAAGACCACCGATGAGCTCAAGGCTCTCTACATCGTTGCCGACGCCCTGCGCGAGCTGCGTGAGAACAACGTTTCGTCCAAGATCTTCGACTCGGGCCTGGCCGTCTCCCTGTTCCGCGACAACTCCACCCGTACGCGCTTCTCCTTCTCTAAGGCCGCCAACCTGCTCGGCCTCGAGCTGCAGGACCTGGACGAGAAGAAGTCCCAGATCGCTCACGGCGAGACCGTCCGCGAGACCGCTACCATGATCTCCTTCATGGCCGACGTCATCGGCATCCGCGACGACATGTACATCGGCAAGGGCGACGCCTACATGGCCGAGGTCTCCGAGTCTGTCCAGCAGGCCTACGAGGACGGCGTTCTGGATCACCGTCCCACGCTCATCTCCCTGCAGTCCGATTCCGACCACCCCACGCAGTCCTCTGCCGACATGCTCTACCTCATCAACGAGTTTGGCGGTCTTGAGAACCTCAAGGGCAAGAAGGTTGCCGTCACCTGGGCCTATTCGCCCTCTTACGGCAAGCCGCTGTCCTGCCCGCAGTCGCTGATCAGCCTGCTGCCCCGCTTTGGCATGGACGTCACCCTGGCCCACCCCGAGGGCTACGACCTCATGCCCGAGGTCGTCGAGCGCGCCAAGGGCTATGCCGCCGAGTCCGGCACCACCTTTAAGCAGGTCAACACCATGGCCGAGGCCTTCGAGGGCGCCGACATCGTGATCCCCAAGAGCTGGGCTCCGTTTGCCGCCATGGAGAAGCGTACCAACCTGTACGCCGAGGGCGACGACGCCGGCATCGCAGCGCTCGAGAAGGAGCTGCTCGCTCAGAACGCCACCCATCAGGACTGGTGCTCCACGACCGAGCTCATGGAGAAGACCGCCAACGGCCAGGACACCATCTTTATGCACCCGCTGCCCGCCGACATCTCCGGTGTCTCCTGCGAGCACGGCGAGGTCAACGCCGACGTCTTTGACATGCACCGCGTGGGCATGTACAAGGAGGCCAGCTACAAGCCGTACGCCATCGCAGCCATGATGTTCCTGCAGAAGGTTGCCGATCCCGCCGCTACCCTCAAGGCCCTCGACGAGCGCAACACCGCCCGTTGGTTCCAGGCCTAAAGCCGCGCTGAGGTAAGCCATGTAAAGGGGGCGCTCTGCCAACCGGCGGGGTGCCCCTTTTTGCATCGTGGGCGTGCGGGATAAGCGCTTTCGATGTAGATGCCCCGCGACGCGAGTTATGGGTACGATGGCTTCAGGGGAGGTATCGCCATGAAACTTGGTTGCGTCATTATGGCTTCGGGCGAGGGCAAGCGGTTTGGCTCTAACAAGATGCTTGCCGATATCTATGGCAAGCCGCTGATTGCCCGGACTATCGATTCGGTTCCCCGGGGCTTTGACGTCGTGGTTTCGACGCGTTGGCCCGAGGTCGCCCAGATTTGCGAGGACAAGCATTGCCCGTGTGTGCTGCACGATGGCAAACTGCGCAGCGAAAGCGTCCGTGCGGGCCTTTCGTGGGGAGTCGAACGCAACTGGAAAGGCTGCCTCTTTTTGCCGGGCGACCAGCCGCTTGTGAGTTCGGATTCTTTTGAGGGTATGGTTCGTGCGTTTGACGAGCGTGACCGCAATCATCCGGTGCGTCTTGCGTGCAACGGCGAGCCTTCGAGCCCGGTGCTCTTTCCGGCGGAATTGTTCGATGCGCTTATGCGTCTTGAGGGCAAGGACGGCGGCGGTTCGATCCTTAAGGACCGTACCGACGTGGTGCTGGTCGAGGCGCGTGCTTACGAACTGTGGGACGTCGATACCGCCAAGGGACAGCGACGCATAACGGAGCATATCGCCGCCTGCTCGTATTTTGATCGCGTGGCCAACTGCATCAACCAATAAGGAGCAATTATGATCATCATCAAAAACGGTGCGCTCGTGACGCCCCAGGGGCTTCGCCGCGCCGATCTTGCCATGGATGGCGATAAGATCGTGCGGATCGCCGCGGCGATTGAGCCGGCCGAGGGCGATACCGTCGAGGATGCTGCGGGCTGCTGGGTGTTCCCGGGCTTTATCGATGGGCACACGCACATGCAGTGCTGGACCGGCATGGATTGGACAGCCGATAGCTTTGAGACCGGCACGCGCGCGGCTGCCTGCGGCGGCACGACGACCATTGTGGACTACGCGACGGCCGATCGCGGCGTGACCATGCCCGATGCCTTGGTCGAGTGGCATCATCGCGCCGACGGCACCTGCACCGCCAACTATGCCTTCCATATGGCGCTTGCCGAGTGGAATGAGCGCAACCGCGCCGATCTTTCGGTCATGCGCGAGGCGGGCGTGTCGTCGTTTAAGACCTACTTTGCCTACGACCATCTGCGCCTGGACGATGCCGAGACGCTCGAGGTGCTGGAGGAGCTCAAGCGCGTGGGCGGTATCCTGTGCGTGCATTGCGAGAACGGCACGTTGGTCAACGCGCTGCAGAAGCGCGTGTTTGAGCAGGGTATCCACGGGCCCGAGGGCCATGCGCTCAGCCGTCCGGACGTGTGTGAGGCCGAGGCCGTGAGCCGCCTGCTGTATCTGGCGCACTTGGCCGGGGACGCTCCGGTCAACGTGGTGCACCTTTCGACCAAGCTGGGGCTCGAGGCCATTCGCGCTGCCAAATCGCGCGGGCAGAAGAACATCTATGTCGAGACATGCCCTCAGTATCTGATGCTCGACGATACCTGCTATCTGGAGCAGGGCGAGGACGGCTTTGCGGGCGCCAAGTACGTGATGAGTCCGCCGCTGCGCCATGCCGGCGACCGTGCGGCACTGCGCGAGGCGCTTGTGGCCGGCGAGATCGATACGATTGCGACCGACCACTGTAGCTTTAACCTGCACGGGCAAAAGGACCGCGGGCGCGACGACTTCCGCGCGATTCCCAACGGCGGACCCGGCGTGGAGCATCGCCCCGTCGCGATCGCTACGAGCTTTGAGGGACAGCTGGGTCCCGAGGATCTGTGCCGCCTGATGAGCGAGAACCCGGCGCGCGTCTTTGGCATGTATCCGCACAAGGGCTGTCTTGCCGAGGGCGCCGATGCCGACGTGTGCGTGTGGGATCCCAAGGCGCGCTGGACGATTAGCGCCGCGACGCAGCATCAGGCCGTGGACTACACGCCGCTCGAGGGCTTTGAGGCACATGGCCGCGCCAAGGCCGTGTTTGTGAACGGCGTGCTGGCGGCACGCGACGGCGAGCCCACCGGAGCCCAACCCGGCCGCTACGTGCCCCGCTAACGGGAAGACCGCCGGGGTAGCTAATTTGGGAGATGATTTTTTGGGACGGGGTAGCAAAAAGAGCCCCGTCCCAAATTTGCTACCCCTGGAGGCTGGTGGCGATGAGGGGGCGGTTGAGGGCTGCCTCGAAGCGATCTGCCATTGTTGGGTCGGCAAGCGTGTCGGCTTGGTTGAGCATGACGCGTGCGGTGCTGAGTCCCAGCGCCTGCATCTCGGCATTGAGCACCTGGGCGACGCGCTCGGGCGTGGCGATGTCGGTAGGCTCGCAGCCGCAGCGCTCGCAGAAGAGCTCGGGGCGGTGGACAACCTCGGCGACGGGCCTGCCCAGCCCCGAGGCGCCGACGACCCAGACAACGTTTGCCGTGGCGGCGGGAATTACCGGCTCCCAGGCGGCATGCGCCTTGAGCGGGAGTCGCTTGCTGCCATCTGCCTCGGCCAACACATAGTCAAAGCGCTGCGCCAGCTGGTCGAGCGGCTCAGCGGGGGCGGAGAGCTTGCCTGTCTCCGGGTCCAAAACACCCGCCTGGCAGATGCTTCCGCGGACAAGTCCCGCGCATGCCTCGCAGGTGCAGCCGGGAACATGCGGGATCCCCGGCTTCCAAGGCGCGGCGTCCAGGCGACGGCTCGACCCGTCCCATGGCACGCCGGCGACGGGAAACATGTGCGTGGTGGTACAGAGGAGCACGCGGCCGCCAGCGCGCATGAGCTCGAGACCCAGCGTCTTCAGCAGCGTCGACTTGCCGCCACTGCCGATAATCGCGGTAATGCCCGACTCGATCCTGAGCGCGGAGGCAAGATTGCCGCTAACCGTTTCCATCTGTTCACCGCCGTATAATACTGTGATAATAAATAATCATCAGAGTAGCGGCCGAACCGCTTTTGCTCTGCTCAAACCGTAGCACAGGGAGGTGCCCCGGGAATGCTCGTTTATGTTCGCGGCGCCGGCGATATCGCCACGGGCGTCGCCGCTCGCTTGGTGCGCGCCGGCGTTTCGGTCGTTATGGCCGATATCGCGGTTCCCACGTGCATCCGCCGCACAATCTGTTTTTGCGAGGCCATTCGCCTGGGCGAGGTCGAGGTCGAAGGCATTCGCGCTCGCTTGGCACGGACGCCGGCTGAGGCGCTTGAGATTACCGAGGCTGGAGACGTCGCCGTTGTGGTGGACCCTCAGGCCAAGATGCTCGGCGAGCTGAAACCCGCGGCTGTGGTCGACGCGATTTTGGCTAAGCGCAACTTGGGCACCACGCGCGACATGGCGCCTGCCGTCATCGCTGTGGGGCCGGGCTTTACCGCGCCGGTTGACTGCGACGCCGTGGTCGAGACCATGCGCGGGCATTTTCTCGGCCGTGTCATTACCCAAGGTTCGCCCCAGCCCAACACGGGCGTGCCGGGCATTATCGCCGGCTATGGCAAGGAACGTGTTATCCACAGCCCCGCCGCCGGCGTGTTTCGGTCCGACCGCGCAATCGGCGACATCGTGAGCGCCGGAGACGTGATTGGCTACGCGGGCGATACGCCCATGTGCACGCAGATCGATGGCTGTCTGCGCGGGCTTTTGGCGAACGGCGTGCAGGTGACTGAGGGCTTTAAATGCGCCGATGTCGACCCGCGCGGCGATGCCAGCTATATCAACTACATTTCGGACAAAGCGACGTCGGTCGGCGGCGGCGTGCTCGAGGCACTCGCTATGCTCACCGATGTCTTTAGAGGATAGAAGGCGGCAATGGAAAAGCTCGATGTTGTGAATGCGGCGCTTGCCGCCCTGCGTGCTGGCGAGACGTGCGAGCTGGTGGTCGTGGCCGGTACGGCGGGGTCGTCCCCGCGCGGTGTGGGCGCCTGGATGGCCGTCTTTGCCGATGGCAGCCAGGCGGGCACTATCGGCGGCGGCAAGATTGAGCTCTTTGCGCTGGATGAGGCGCGCGAGCTCCTGAGCGCGGGACAGTCGCGTCTGGTCCGCTACACCATGGGCGGCGAGAACTCCGATACCGGCATGATCTGCGGCGGAGCCATCTGCCTGTGCTACCTGCATTTGGATGCGACTCAGGCACCGTTGTTCCAGTCGGTTGCCGACGTCTTGGCCTATCGGCGCATCGGCGACTTCGTCATCGACTTTGAGCCGTTTATCGCGAGCGCGCTCGAGGGCGATGTGGTTGAGTACCATGGCGAGACATCGCGCCATACCATTGCCGGCTGCCCCGAGCTTTCGCTGGTGGAGGAGGGGAGTAAGGTCACCTACACCAACGCCGCCTCCGAGATTCCCCCGGCGCACATCGAGACGCTCTGCCCCGAGGGCCTGACCTATATCTTTGGCTGCGGCCACGTGGGCGCTGCGACGGCGCGGGTGCTCACGGCGGCGGGCTTTGCCGTCGTGGCTTGCGACGACCGCCCCGGCACGTTGACCCCCGAATGGGTGCCCGGCGTCTACGACCGTCGTCTGGTCGATTATAAGAACCTGAGCGAGCTGTGTCCCATCGGCCCGCGCGACCTGGTGGTCGTCGCCACGGCGGGTCACAAGTCCGATATCGACGTGGTGATTCAGGCCATGCGCGCCAAACCCGCCTATCTGGGCTGCTTGGGCTCGCGCCGCAAGACGGCCTTTGTGTGCGCCCGCTTGGAGCAGGAGGGTTTTACGCAGGAGCAAATCGACGAGCTGCACCTGCCGATCGGTGTCGCCATCGAGGCCGAGGACCCCGAGGAAATCGCCATCTCCATCGCCGCCGAGATGATCCACCTGCGCCGCACCAAACTCGTCCCCCGCAAGCGCTAGCCCCGTCCCAAATTAGCTACCCCAGCCCTCTGTCGCATACGGGTCAAAATGCTACCTGCGCCATATGCCCTATAATGTCCGACCGTTGAGCGGCATGGGGCCGCTGCCTAGGGTATGGGAGGCGCAAATGGCAGAGTCGGCAGCAGGGGATGCCCTGTTCGAGCGAACGGGAAAAGTTTCGTTTGTGCAGGTATTGCCCCATGCGCTGCAGCATGTGCTGGCGGCATTCGCGGGTATCGTCACGCCCGCCATCATTATCGCGTCGGTCTGTGGCTTTACCCCTCAAGAGGAAGCCGCTGTCATCCAGGCGTCGCTCGTCCTCTCGGCGATTGACATTTTCCTTCAACAGTTTCCCATAAAAGGTGTCGTCGGTTCGGGCCTGCCCATTGTGATGGGTGCGAGCTTTACCTTCGTGCCGGCGCTCAAGGCAGTCGGTCTTGAGCTTGGTTTTGAGGCCGTACTGGGCGCCCAGGTAATCGGCGGCGCGCTCGTCGCGCTCTTCGGCCTACTGTTTAGGCGCGTGAGTTTTCTGTTTCCGGCCCCGGTGCTTGGCACCGTCATCTTTGTCATTGGCCTGTCGCTATGCCCAGTGGCAGTTGCCTCCATGGCGGGCGGGGAGGGCGCGGCCGATTTTGGCAGTGTCACCAACTGGGCCGTCGCACTTGTGACGTTCGTCGTCACCTTTATGGCTGGCAACTACGGCAAGGGCGCGCTTAGGCTGGGCAGCATCCTGGCTGGTATCTGCGCGGGCTTTGTTTTGGCTGCGGTGTTGGGCATGGTCGATTTCTCGGCCATCGCGACCACCAGCTGGTTCGCCCCGCCGGCCCTGGGCGCCCATCGCCTGGTGTTCGACCCGGCCGCGTGCGCCGTTGTGGGCGTTGTCGCCATTGTCAACGCAGTACAGGTCATGGGCGAGTTTGCCGCCGTGTCGTCCGCTGCGCTCGATACCCCTGCGACCGATAGCCAGATCTCGGGTGGCCTGATCGCCAACGGCCTGGTCGGTATGCTGTCAGGCTTTTTTGGCGGCGTCCCCACGGCAACCTTTGGCCAGAATGTGGGCATTATCGCCGAGAACAAGGTCGTCAACCGCATGGTCTTTACGCTTGCGGCTGCCATCCTGCTCATCGCGGGCCTGCTGCCCAAGTGTGCGGCGGTGCTCACGTCTATTCCGCAGCCGGTCATCGGTGGCGCCACGATTGGCGTGTTCGCGACCATCGGTATGAACGGTGTGGTCATGTTTGCCCGCCACGGCCTGTCTCAGCGCGATACCACGCTCATGGGTCTCTCTATCGCCTTTGGCACGGGCATTGAGCGCACGGCCGGCGCGCTTGCCGGCGCTGGATTCCCCGCATGGGTTGGCACCGTTTTTGGCGGATCCTCCATTGCCGTCGCCGCGCTCGTTGCTGTGATCCTCAACCTGGTCCTCCCGCGCCAAAAATAACGCCCCATATATGAGTTGCGGTGAGATAGGGACTGTTTAAGCCTTTTAAGCCATCAAACAGTCCCTATCTCACCGCAACTGCTGTTTTCCTCCGTGCCCTAGGGATCAATTTGTGCGGGGGAGTTGTGGAGTTGTGCAGGCAGACGAGGTTTTTCTGGAAATACGCACCCAATGCGCGTATAGTACCGATTGTTTTGTCGGCTCCTGCTGCGTCGAGTCCAAACCGCGAAATGCCATGAGCGGCGCGGATGCAGCCAGGAGGCACGAGGACAACCCACCGTGGCCACGCCCCGTGCTTAAAACCCCAAGAAGGAGTGAACAATGGCAGAAGAGAAGTATGTGCCACGTCTGAAGACCAAGTACAACAACGAGGTCAAGCAGCAGCTTCAGGACAAGTTCCAGTACGAGAACGTCATGATGATCCCCAAGTTTGAGAAGATTGTCGTGAACATGGGTGTCGGCGAGGCCGCTACCGATTCCAAGGCCATCGACGGTGCCGTGCGCGACCTGCGCGCCATCACCGGTCAGCAGCCGATGATCACCCGTGCCCGCAAGTCCATCGCTACCTTCCGCCTGCGCGCTGGTATGCCGATCGGCTGCAAGGTTACCCTGCGTGGCGACCGTATGTGGGAGTTCTTCGATCGTCTGACCTCCGTCGCGATCCCCCGTATCCGCGACTTCCGCGGCATCTCCGCCAAGAGCTTCGACGGCCGTGGTAACTTCTCCATGGGCGTCACCGAGCAGCTCATCTTCCCCGAGATCGACTTCGACTCCGTCGATCACCAGCGTGGTATGGACATCACTTTCGTGACCACCGCCAACACCGATGAGGAGGCCAAGGCCCTTCTGGACGCCTTCGGTTTCCCGTTCAAGAAATAGGTTCACCTGCCCTATGAGCGCCGTTCCAAGAAGGGGGCGGCGCTTGGGGCGAACAATACTCTATGTGAGGAGGATATAAGTGGCTAAGACATCGATGATCGTCAAGTGCAATCGCAAGCAGAAGTTCTCTACTCGTGAGTACACGCGCTGCCAGCGCTGCGGCCGTCCGCACTCTGTGTACCGCAAGTTCGGCCTGTGCCGTGTCTGCTTCCGCGAGCTTGCACTCAAGGGCGAGCTTCCCGGCGTTAAGAAGGCCAGCTGGTAAGTCACTACCAGCGTTTCAAGCATCAGTTTGGAACAGGGAAAACGCGCTAAAAAGGCTTTGCCGTTAAGGGCGGCGAAGAACCAAGAGCACGTGTTCATCAAGAACGAAGGAGAATCTGTATGAACCTTACAGACCCGATCGCAGATATGCTTACGCGCATCCGTAACGCTAACTCTGTGAACAAGGCCACGGTCTCCATGCCGAGCAGCAAGAAGCTCGTCGAGATCGCTCGTGTTCTGCACGAGGAGGGCTACATCGAGGGCTACGATGTCGAGGACACCGTTCCCCAGAAGACTCTGCACATCACGCTTAAGTATGGTCCCAAGAAGGCTAAGGTCATCAACGGCATCCGCCGCATTTCCAAGCCGGGCCTGCGTAAGTACACCGGCGTTGCCGACATGCCCCGCGTCCGCGGTGGCCTTGGTACCGCCATTATTTCCACCAGCCATGGCGTCATGACCGACCGCGATGCTCGCAAGCACAACGTCGGCGGCGAGATCATCGCTTACGTCTGGTAATTCGCTCGGTAGGTAGAAGGAAAGGAGATCACCGTGTCTCGTATCGGTAATAAGCCTGTCCAGATTCCCGCCGGAGTCGAAGTGGCAGTCAACGGCAACAACGTTGTCGTCAAGGGCCCCAAGGGCCAGCTCGAGCTCGATGTCTTTGAGAAGCTCGCTATCAACGTCGAGGACAGCGTCCTCACCGTTTCCCGTCCCGACGACGAGCGTGAGACCCGTGCCCGCCACGGCCTCACCCGCGCCCTCATCCACAACATGGTGGTTGGCGTTTCCGAGGGCTTCGAGAAGAAGCTCGAGCTCGCCGGCGTCGGTTACCGCGTGCAGCAGAAGGGCAAGAACCTCGAGTTCTCCCTGGGCTTCTCGCACCCCGTGATCGTCGAGGCTCCCGAGGGCATCACCTTCGAGGTTCCCGACAACACCCACGTGAACGTCAAGGGTATCAACAAGCAGCAGGTCGGTCAGATCGCCGCTGAGATCCGCGGCCATCGTCCTCCCGAGCCTTACAAGGGCAAGGGTATCCACTACGTTGGCGAGCACATCCGCCGCAAGCTGGGTAAGGCCGCCAAGTAGTCGTAACCGACTCACTCGCATAAGACCAGCACCCCGTCAGGTGCTGGCAAGATCAACCTTTTTAGGAGTTTACGTATGAACAAGCATAAGGCGAAGCTGGAAGGCCTCAAGCGTCGTCAGCGTCGTGTTCGCGGCAAGGTCTCGGGTACCTCCGAGCGTCCGCGTCTTCGCGTGACCCGTACTAACGCCAACATCTATGCCCAGATCATCGACGACAGCAAGGGCTCCAGCCTGACGCTCGTCTCTGCCTCGACCCTCGAGGCCGAGTTCAAGGGCACCCACACCTCGAACAAGGAGGCTGCGGAGAAGGTCGGTCAGCTCGTTGGCAAGCGTGCCATCGAGGCCGGCATCACCAAGGTCGCCTTCGATCGCGGTGGCCGTATCTACCATGGCCGCGTCAAGGCCCTCGCCGACGGTGCTCGTGCCGCCGGTCTCGAGTTCTAGGAGGTATGTAGCACATGGCTCGTAATCAGAAGCAGCAGCGCGAGGCCTCCGAGTTCGAGGAGCGCGTCGTTTACATCAACCGCGTGTCGAAGACCGTCAAGGGTGGTCGTCGCATGAGCCTCGTCGCTCTCGTCGTCGTTGGCGACGGCAAGGGCAACGTCGGCGTTGGCATGGGCAAGTCCGCTGAGGTGCCCCTGGCCATCTCCAAGGCGTCTCTCGATGCCAAGAAGAACATGTTCCACGTGCCGGTGACCGAGCAGGGCACCATCCCGCACGAGGTTCTCGGCCACTTTGGTGCCGGCCGCATCATCATCAAGCCCGCTGTCGAGGGTACCGGCGTTATCGCCGGCGGCGCTGTGCGTCCCCTCTTCGAGCTTGCTGGCATCAAGAATGTCCTGTCCAAGTCCCTCGGTACCGACAACGGCCTCAACATCATCAAGGCTGCCGTCGAGGGCCTCAAGGAGCTCTCCAGCCCTGAGGACGTCGCGGCTCGCCGTGGCCTGACGGTCTCCGAGATGTTCGTCGGTAAGGAGAACTAAGCATGGCTGACACCATCAAGATCAAGCAGGTCCGCAGCACCAACGGTTGCAAGCAGGACCAGGTCCGTACTGTCCGTGCCCTCGGTCTCCACAGGATCCGCGAGGTTCGCGAGATTGCTGACAACGAGTCCGTCCGCGGCATGATCTTCAAGGTCAAGCACCTTGTCGAGATTGTAGAGGAGTAGCAAATGCAGCTTCACGATCTTACTCCCGCGCCCGGTTCCACTAAGAACCGCAAGCGCGTCGGCCGTGGCAATTCTTCGGGTCACGGCACCACTTCTGGCCGCGGCCAGAAGGGCCAGGGTTCCCGCTCTGGTGGCACCAAGGGTGCCGGCTTCGAGGGTGGCCAGACTCCGCTGGCTATGCGCCTGCCCAAGCTTCCGGGCTTCCGCAACCCCCGTCGTATCGAGTACACCGCTGTTAACGTTGAGCGTCTCGAGCGTAAGTTCGAGGACGGCGCTGTAATCGACGGTGCCGCTCTTAAGGCCGCTCGCATCACCAAGAGCGAGTTCGAGCCCGTCAAGGTGCTCGGCAATGGTGAGCTCACCAAGAAGTTCACGGTCAAGGTCGACAAGGTCAGCGCTTCTGCGCAGGCCAAGATCGAGGCCGCCGGCGGAAAGGTCGAGCTGCCGTGCTAAATGGTCTTAAGAATGCTTTCCGCATCAAAGAATTGCGCGAAAAGATTCTTTTTACCATAGCTATGCTCGTCGTGTACCGCATTGGTGCGCACGTTCCTGTGCCCGGCATTCCCTTCCAGGGGATGCTGGGCCTTTTCTCGACCGATAACAATTCGGTCGCCGCAGGTGCTATGGCCCTCCTGAATCTTTTCTCTGGCGGCGCGTTGAGCTATGTGTCGGTGTTTTCGCTGGGCATCATGCCTTACATCACCAGCTCGATCATCCTCCAGATGCTCCAGGCCGTCGTGCCTTCCCTGCATGAGCTTGCCCGCGAGGGCGAGGTCGGTCAGACCAAGATTACGCAGTATTCGCGTTACCTCACCCTGGCTCTGGCAATCCTCAACTCCGTGGGTTACCTCTTCCTCTTTAAGAGCTTCGGCATCAGCTTCAATGGCGCCGGCGCTCCCGAGATCATCTTCGACCTCATGATTGTCGGCACGCTCACCGCGGGCGCCATGCTGATCATGTGGATTGGTGAGCTCATCACCCAGCGCGGTATCGGCAATGGCATGTCGCTGATCATCTTTGCGAACATCATGGCCGGTCTGCCGCAGGCGATCTTCTCCAGCACCGAGGGCAATGCCGGTGGCATCATCACCATGGTGATCATCTGCGCCATCATCCTGCTGGTTATCCCGCTGATTGTTTTCCTTGAGCGTGGCCAGCGCCGCATCCCGGTCTCCTACGCCAAACGCGTCGTGGGCCGTCGCATGATGGGTGGC
>CABUDS010000045.1 GCA_902490405.1 uncultured Collinsella sp. | reverse complement strand
AGCGGTCGGCGGGGCCATTGTGGCCCTTGACAGTGGATTGGGTCATATGAGCGAGCGGGCCGCATTTGAGACAAGGTGACGTGAAACGAAAGGGCGCTGACCTTCTGGTCGCGCCCTTGAAGTTGAACGTCAGATTGTCCAAATGCGGCCCGCGCAGTGTCGAGCCGTTACGCGGTTCGTAGAACCGCGTAACTAGTTAGTACATCTTTGCGCCGGCGGGGATGGAAGCGTCGAGCTGGATCAGATTGAGACGCTCCTCGCCCTCCTCCTCGTGGATAGCGCTGATGAGCATGCCGCAGCTGGGAATGCCCATCATCTTGCGCGGAGGCAGGTTGGTGATGGCGAGCAAGGTCTTGCCGACCAGGTCCTCGGGCTCATAATAACCGTGAATGCCGGAGAGGATGGTACGATCGGTGCCGGTGCCGTCGTCGAGCGTAAAGTTCAGCAGCTTCTTGGACTTCTTGACGGCCTCGCACGCCTTGACCTTCACAGCGCGGAAATCGCTCTTGGAGAAGGTATCAAAGTCGACGAACTCCTCAAACAGCGGCTCGACGGCAATCTTGGAATAATCAACCGTGGGCTTGAGCGGCTTGACGAACGGGCTCGCGGTGTTGCCGGCCTCGGCAGCCTTGGCGGCAGCGGCACCGGACTGGAAACCCTTCTCGGGCTTCATGTGCGGGAACAGCAGCACGTCGCGGATGGAAGCCTGGTTGGTGAGCAGCATGACCACGCGATCGATACCGATGCCGATGCCGCCCGCAGGAGGCATACCGTACTCGAGGGCGCGCACGTAATCCTCGTCGTACTCCATGGCCTCGTCGTCGCCGCCAGCCTTCTCGGCCATCTGGGCGGCAAAGCGCTCGGCCTGGTCGACCGGGTCGTTGAGCTCGGAGAACGCGTTGGCGTACTCGTGACCGGCGATAACCAGCTCAAAGCGGTGCGTCAGGCGCGGGTCGTCCTCAAAGCGCTTGGCAAGCGGGCTGACCTCGATGGGGTAATCGCACACGAACGTGGGGTTGACGATGGTGTCCTCGCCCAGCTCATCGTAGATCTCGGCGATAATCTTGCCGGCGGTCCACTCGGGCTTAATCTCCAGGCCCTTCTCGCGCGCGGCAGCAGCAAGCTCCTCGACCGGCGTATCGATGGTGACCTGTTTGCCGAGCACGTCGGAGACGATGTCGGTCATGGGACGGCTGGCCCACTCACCAGAAAGGTCGATGGTCTGACCCTGGTACTCGATGACCTCGGGGTTGCCGATGGCCTTGTTAGCCGCCTTAATGACACCCTGGGCGAGCGCCTTCATGCCCTCGAGGTCGGAGAAGGCACGATAGGCCTCCATCGTGGTGAACTCGGGGTTGTGGGTAAGGTCCATGCCCTCGTTACGGAAGATACGGCCGATCTCGAACACGCGCTCAAAACCGCCGACGATGCAGCGCTTGAGGTGCAGCTCGGTAGCAATGCGCAGGTAGCACTCCTGATCGAGCGCGTTGAAGTGCGTGATGAACGGCTTAGCCGTAGCGCCGCCCTGGATGGTCTGCAGGATGGGGGTCTCGACCTCCATGTAGCCGTCGGACTCCATAAAGCGACGGAAGGTGGAGAGAATCTGCGAACGCTTACGGAACGTCTCGCGAACGTCGTCGTTGGCGATCAGGTCAACATAGCGCTGGCGATAGCGGGTCTCCTTATCGGAAAGACCGTGGAACTTCTCGGGCAGCGGACGAACGGCCTTGGCAAGCAGGGTCGCGCTCTTAGGGGCAACGGAAAGCTGGCCGCGCTGGGTGCGCACAACCACGCCGGTCACGCCCAGGATGTCGCCCAGGTCGAGGGACTTGAGCGTATTCCAGGCAGCCTCGTCCATGTCGTTGATGCGGCAGAACAGCTGAATCTCGGCAGTCGCATCGCGTACGACGATGAACATGATCTTGCCCTGACCGCGCTTGGCGACCACACGGCCGCCGATCTTCACGACGTCCTCGGTGTCCTCGCCATCGGCAAGCTCGGCGTACTTAGCCTCGATATCGGCAACGTAGTCCTCAAGCTCAGAGTGCTCGGGATAGGGGTTCTGGCCCGCCTCGAACAGGGCGGCGCGCTTGGCCAGGCGGGTGGCGCGCTCGTCGTTGAGCGTCGATGCCTGATCTGCGGCGTTCTGGTTCTCTGCCATAAGTTAGCTCCTCAAACTAAAACGCTCCCCAGGATTCGGTCCCAGGGAGCGAAAACATACCTTTACGCGGGACCGTGGTCTAGCGTGCAATCTTGGCGATGGTGTAGACGCGAGTCTTGCCGGAAGGCGTAACGACCTCGACGGAGTCGCCCTCGCCGTGACCGATGATGGCGTGGCCGACCGGAGACTCGTTGGAAATCTTGTGCTCGAGCGAGTTGGTCTCGGTGGTACCGACAAGCGTGACTTCCATGACCTCACCGTTGGGATCAATCAGAGAAACGGTGGAACCGATGGAGACGGTCAGATCGCCCGTGGTGGCAGCAACCTGAGCGTTGGCGAGGATGGCCTGGATCTCGGCAATACGAGCGGCGTTCTGGGCCTGCTTGTCCTTAGCGGCGTCGTACTCGGAGTTCTCCGAAAGGTCGCCGAACGCGCGGGCTTCCTTGATGTCCTCGACGATCTCCTTGGCGTAATCGCCCTCACGCCAAGCGAGCTCCTCGACGAGCTTCTGGCGGCCCTCAGCGGTCAGTACGATCTGGCTTGCGTCCATACGGATATCTCCCCAACTCTGATCAAACAATCAACTGTCAACAAAACGAAAAAGACCGGCTAGCCTGCGGGCAAGCCGGTCAGGTGCTCACCCCAAAGGGATGGGACTACTCTGCGTCCGCGTCGCTGTCCTCTGCCTGCTTCTTCTTGGCAGCAGCGAGCTTGGCCTCGAGCTCAGCGATCTCCTTGTCCTCCTCGGACTGCTCGACCACGACCTCCTCGGCCTGCTTGGTCTCGGCCTTATCGTCGCCCTCCATACCCTCACGGATATTCTTGACGGTAGAGCCGAGGGACTTGCCGAGCTTCGGCAGGTTCTTGGGCCCGAAGATAATCAGGACAACGACGAGAATAATGATGAGCTCAGGAGCCCTCAGTCCAAACATGTAGACCTCCACAATACAGCGAGACAAGCTCGAATGAGTATACCGCGGGTATCGCGGTATCACAACAATAGCTAAAAAAAGGGACCGCAAGAAGCGGTCCCTCCTCATGCTCTGGTCGGGTTGACTGGATTTGAACCAGCGACCCCTGCGTCCCGAACGCAGTGCTCTACCAAACTGAGCCACAACCCGTTAGCTCGACTATAGTAACAAAGATTTTCGCCGCGTGCTAGATAAATTTTTATTTCTTTGGCGCTTCAATGCGAACCGTGTCGGAAACGAGCTCCGTTGCATAAGCCCACCAGCCGTTTTGTTGAGCCGTCGCCGCAAGATTGGCTGCCGTGGCGGCGCTATCGCAGAGAGCAAACGAGCAGGCACCCGAACCGCACACGTTTGTGGCAATGGTACCGTCCTGCGAACGAAGCCAGTCGAGCACCGTTTGAATCCGCGGCTCCATCTGCGCGGAAATGACACCCAGGTTGTTGTGGACGAGCGCGTAGGCCGCCTCTGCGTCTCCCGAGCGAAGGGCAGATGCGATCGCTCCGGGCTTGTCCGCAGGCGCTGGGGTCTCGTCAAAACGTCGATAGGCTTCAATTGTTGAAACGCTTGCCTCGCGCGGCTTAACCAGCACGACGGGTGTCGCGGGAAGTGCGGGGTACTCGGTTGCCAGCACGTCTCCCCCACCCACGTAAAATGCAGGGCTGGCATGCAAAAAGAAGGGAACGTCGGCGCCAATGCCGCGCGCGATGTTGTCCAGCGCGGGATCGGCACGGTCGATACCCCACAGCTCTGCCAAGGCGACAATGACCGCCGCGGCATCCGTCGAAGGACCGCCCAGGCCGGCACACAACGGGATGCACTTCTCGATCGTGATGCAGACGTTGGCTTCACGACCATAATGCTCGGCCATAGCGAGCGCAGCACGATACGCCGTATTCTTTTGCATGGGAAAGTCGGATGTCGGAATCGTCTGGACGGTCAGCGCCTGTGCCGGCGTAACCGTCACGGTATCGACAAGACCGACGGCTGCCATCAGGGAATCGACCTTATGGTAGCCGCGGTCGTCACGCTCGGTATGAACCCCCAGATAGAGGTTGATCTTTGCCGGCGCGGAAAGGGTCAGGGACCAATCGGTCACCGCTAGTGCTCCTCGAGCTGATTGCCGAGCGGGGTAAAAATGTGCTCGCCGCTCTCGGGGTCGAACAGCTCGACCTGGCCGGTGAGAACATCAATATACTGGTAGGACTGACGCGACTTGCGGCCGCGGCGCTCGTCAACCTCGACGATAAAGACAGCCGGGTGGACGCTCTTGATGGTACCCATGCGCTCGACAACGCGGGTACGGCCCATGTTGGCCTTCACCTTGACGCGATCGCCCACCATATCGGTCAGCTTCTCGTGGATGTCGTCGACGTAATTGACTTCCATCTCTTCCATGAACAGGGCCTCCAGAGGGTGCAATTCAAAAAGGGGATAATACCCCTAAGATAGACAAAACTCTAATACTATAGCACCCTGTTGCGACCACGCGCAAGTAGCTAATTTGGCTACTTACAGATTGTCGGTATCGAGGACGATGGTGAACGGACCGTCGTTGACCAAGTCGACTTTCATATCGGCGCCAAAGATGCCGTGCGCCACGTGTTCGACATCTTTGCGAACGAGCGTCAAGAAGTACTCGTAGAGCTCGTTGGCAACATCGGGGGCGCCGGCATCGGTAAACGATGGGCGGCGGCCGTGACGGCAATCGGCGAACAGCGTGAACTGCGACACTACGAGAACCTCGCCGTCGACATCGGCAAGTGCCAGGTTGGTCTTGCCGTTCTCGTCCTCGTTAATGCGCAAGCCGCGGAGCTTGCCCCACAGCTTATCAGCCTCGGCGCGCGTGTCGCCGTGGCCCACGCCCAACAGCACCAGATAGCCGCGCCCAATTTTGCCCACGCACTCGCCGTCGACTGTCACGCCGGCATTGAGTACGCGCTGCACCACCGCACGCACGGCTTACTCCTCGCCCGTCAGTTTGGCGGATAGGTGCTCGAGCGCATGGAATCGATGGCTGATGGCGTTCTTCTCGTCCGCCGTGAGCTCGGCCATAGTCTTGCCCGGCGTATCGACCGGCAGGAACAGCGGGTCGTAGCCAAAGCCGTGATCGCCGCGGCCCTCGTGCGCGATAACGCCCTCACAGGCGCCCTCGCCATAGGTGACCAGGCCGTCCGTATCGATGAGCGCAACGACGCTCATAAAGCGCGCGGTGCGGTCCTCGTCTGCCACGCCTTCCAGATTCACGAGCAGCTTGGCATTGTTGGCGGCATCGTCGCCGTGAACGCCCGCGTAGCGCGCGCTATACACACCGGGCTCACCGTCCAGCGCGTCGACGACCAGGCCCGAATCGTCGGCAATGGCCATGAGCCCCGTCTCTTCGACGGCAGCCTGCGCCTTGATGATGGCGTTCTCCAAAAACGTCGTGCCGTTTTCCTCGGGGTCCTCAAATTCGCCCAGCTGGCCGAGCGCCACAAAGCGCACCTCGGGCATGACCTTGCCCAAAATGGCCTCGATCTCGGTGAGCTTATGGGCATTGCCCGTTGCCACGACGATGGTCGCCGCCGGGTCGAGGGTGTCGATGTCGATCTTCTCAAGTGCCATGAGTGGTCTCCTTGTCTCTATAGCAATGCCGCGCCGAGGGCGACGAGGGCCTCCGCCTCTCCCCTCTCAATCAACGGCAGTCTTATACTTCGACGTTTTCCCAGATAAAACCTGCCAAAATAAACCTGTCCCTTTTTGGCAGGTTAGGCGAGGGCTTGGCGCTGAAGCTCGATGAGCTCGGCGATGCCCTTGTCGCCCAGGTCGAGCAGGGCGTTGAGACGCTTGCGGTCGAAGGGCGCCTGCTCGCCGGTGCCTTGGAGCTCAATCATCTCGCCGGTGTCGGTAGCGACGAGATTCATGTCGACCTCGGCGTGGCTGTCCTCGGAATAATCGAGGTCGAGCATGGTGTTGCCGTCGACAACGCCCATAGAGATGGCGGCAACCTGGCCCGTGAGCGGAATGCGCTCGATCTTGCCGGCCTCGACCCACATAGCAAGAGCATCATGCAGCGCCACCCAGGCACCGGTAATGCTCGCCGTACGCGTGCCGCCATCCGCCTGGATCACATCGCAGTCGACGGTGACGGTGTACTCGCCGAGCGCCTTCATGTTGACGACGGTACGCAGGCTACGGCCGATGAGACGTTCGATCTCCATGGAGCGGCCCTTACGCTTGGTATACTCGCGCTTGCAACGCTTACCGGTCGATGCCGGCAGCATGGCATACTCTGCGGTTACCCAACCGGCCTTGGCGCCCTTGCGCCAGCCCGGCACGCCCTCCTCAATTGTGGCGGCACACAGCACGCGCGTGTCGCCGAACTCAGCCAGGCACGAGCCGTGGGCATGTTTCATAACACCACGGGTGAGCTTGACGGGGCGCAGTTCATTGGCGGCACGGCCGTTGGCGCGGTTGACCTGCATGTACTCCATAGAAATATCCTTTCGGCAGAAGAAGAGGGCAAGTCTTTGGACGGTAACCCTACATCTATTTCAGTTCGTCGATATCAATATGTTCGATGCTCTTGAGCGGCTGGCCAAAGATAAAGCTACCCGCCACCGCAAACTCGGCAATGTTATCGGCCGTCGTCGCAAAGCGATGCTGAGGCTCGGCAGCGTCGCCCGCCAGCTGCTCGCGGCGCGTGAGGATATCGGTCAGCTCGCGCGTAGTCTCCTCGGCGGAACTCACCACACGCACCCCGGGCCCCAGCGCATGGCGAATAGGCCCCACGAGCAGCGGAAAGTGCGTACAGCCGAGCACCACGGTATCGATTCCGCGATCGCGCAGCGGCTCAACCGTGGCACCCACCAGCGCTCGCACGGCTGGCGTATCGAAGATGTCCTCGTTCTCGAGCCACTGCTCTTGCAGATGCGCGCCCGAGGCGAGCTCGTGTTCGACAACCTCGACAAAGCTCGAGGCAGGACAACCGTATACATCGACGCCGGCATCTAGATCCTGAATGGCGCGCGTGTAGGCGCCCGAGCGAATGGTGAGGTTGGTGGCGAGCACGCCCACGCGACGCGAACGGGTGCTGTTGATTGCCGCACGGGCACCCGGCGCGATCACGCCGATCACGGGAACGTCGAGCACCTGCTGGGCCAGACGCAAGGCCGCAGCTGTCGCCGTGTTGCAGGCGATGACCATAATCTTGACGTCGTGCTTCGACAGCCAACGGCCCGCCTGCAACGCAAACGAGCGCACCTCATCCTCGGTGCGCGTGCCGTAGGGGCAGCGTTTGGTGTCGCCGAAGTAGTAGACGGACTCGTGCGGCAGCACCGTCGCGATGGCGCGCGCAACCGTCAGACCGCCCAAACCAGAATCGAACACGCCAATCGGGCGCGTGTCGCCTGTCGGATTCTCGATATCGGACATTACCTCACCAGTCTCTCTCGAAAAGACATGTCCAAGTGCGGCGACGCCGCGCTACGAACGCGCCGCGACCAGCAGCTCTGCCGTCGCCGCCCAACCGTCGACAATTTTGCCGCGCGTAACGAAAGCGTTCTCGCAAGCAGCCAGGAACTCGGGCGCGCCGGCGCTCGTCAGGCCATTCTCGACCAGGCAGAACGTGCCCACGTGATCGGCCATGTAGAAGTCGGACTCGGAATCGCCGAGCGCGAGCGTCTCCTCGCGCTCAATCCCCAGGTGCTCGCAGAAGCGCGCGATGGCAACGCCCTTGTTGAGGCCGGCGGGATTGATGTTAAACGCGCGACCGTCCTCGACGCGATCGAGCTCGAGCGTCGTCGGCTTGGACAGATGCGTCAGGTGACCGTTACAGGCCCACACCAGGCCGCAGCCGGCCTCGTCCAGGATGGCCTGGACCTCATTGTCGGGCACATCGCCGCGCATGCCGACGGTGACCTCGCGGTACTTGTAGCCGGTCGACATGTCGTTGTGATACTCGATCTTGTGCGGCCAGCGGGCAAGAATCTTCTCGCACACGCCGGTCTGCTCGATCACCTGGTGCGGAGTAAGGCCGCAGGCGGGGTCGTAAGGCATGTCGCCAGTCAGATACTCCCAATCGTTGGCTTTGAGGTCGTACATGACCAGGCCGCCCATCTCACCGATGTAGGAGTTGAGGCCGAGCACGCGCGCATCCTCGTGGATCATGGTACGGTTGCGGCCCGAGGTGGGAACCACCTGAATACCAGCGCGGGCAAGTGCCACGACGGCCTCGACGAGTTTGGTCGAGGGGTTACCGTCGTTGTCGCGCAGCACGCACGAGCCGGGCGCGAGCATCGTGGCATCCAGGTCGGTAAAGACGTACTTGACCTTGGCCAAGCGCTCGCGCATCTCGCCCGAAAGCTCGGCAACGGTCGGCAGGGTGTTGTGGGACATGGTTACTCCGTTTACGTAGAAGGGTTTGGACTTGGACGGCATGTTTTGATTGAGGGAACACGCTTATGGCGACAGCGCACTCAGGGCGCCGCCGCCATCATGGTTCATTAGTCAAACTGGGTAACATCGATCAGGCGATTGGCCAGCGAAAGGTCGCTCTCGATGGGCACGAACTCGTCGCCCACGTGCATGAGCTCCTCGTCACCCTTTGCCAGCAGCAAGACAATGGTGGGAGCATCGGGGTTGACGTACTCCTCGCGCGCCGCCTTGAACGCCGCATGCACAGCGGCTTCGCGGTCGAGGATGATCTTGTTCGGCGTATCGTCGGGAACATGCTCGGCAAGCTCGCGACAGACCTTCATCGGGTCCTCGTGAGCCGGGTCCTCGTTGGCAAAGATCATCAGGTCGGAATATGGTGCGGCCTCGCGCGGAAGCTGCTCGCGGCGCTCCTGCGCCTTGCCGCCGGCAGCGCCAAACACTGCAATGACTGGACTAGTGGGAAACGCGCGCTTGACCGACGAGAAAAGCGACCGGAACGAAAGCTGGTTGTGAGCGTAGTCAACGACGCAGATCACGCGGCCATCCTTCGACTCCACGACCTCCATACGGCCCGGCACACGCAGTTTGGAGAGGCCCTTCTTGATAGCCTCGATACCGATGCCGATCTCGTGCGCAGCGGCGATAGCGACCAGCGCGTTTTCCACGTTAAAGTCGCCCGCGATGCCCAGCAGGACCTTCTCCCCCGCCTCGGACTCGTCGGCACACAGGCCATGCAGGTTAAACTCGATGTTAAAGCCGACCACGCGGACATCGCTTGCCCACAGGCTTGCCTCGGGATGCTCGACGCCAACGGTCACCAAGCGCTCGGCCGTCGACGCTGCCTCCAGCACACGGTCAACCTCTTCGGTGCCCAGATTCACCACGGCGGTCTTTGCCTGGTCAAAGATCCTGAGTTTGCTCTCAAAATAATCCTCAAACGTGGGGTGTTCGATCGGTGAGATGTGGTCACGGCCGATGTTGAGGAAGCACGCCACGTCAAACGGCAGATTCTCGACGCGTTGGTACTTGAGTGCCTGGCTCGAGACCTCCATGACCATGGACTGGCGACCGGACTCACGGCAGTTGGCGATATGGCGCCAGACCTCGGGGGCCTCGGGCGTAGTATTGGTGCTCTCGTAGCACTCGATGCCATCGTCGGTACTCACCGAGCCGATCATGCCGCAGGATTCGCCCGCTGCCTTGATGATGGACTGGAGCATAAAAGCGGCCGTGGTCTTTCCCTTGGTACCGGTGATGCCCACGATCTTGACGTCGTGGTCGGGACGGTCGTAGACCTCCGGCGGCAACAGGGCCATGGCCGTGCGAACGCTATCAACAACCAGCATCGCAGCACCGCTCTCCTGCGCCAGCGGCTCCAGAGACTCGACCAGCGACTCTTCGCACACAAATGCGACGGCGCCCGCATCGAGCGCCATGCTCAAAAACGCGGGCTTAAAGGCAGCGCCTTTGCAAAAGAACACGTCACCTGCCGAGACCGCACGCGAATCAAACGAGCAGCCGGTCACGGCACGCTCGTCAACCTGCTCTGATGCGCGCAGCTCGCCGCACACATCGAGAAGCTTGGCAAGCGTATCGACCGTGGTCACGGTCGCGGAATCCGAATGGTGCATCTTTCGCCTTTCTCAGCCATTTGGCAGGGACGGTTTTTATAGTAACTGAAACGCACCCACGCAAAAACGGCTCCCGGAGGAGCCGTTACGCGCAGGCGTTCGTAAGCCGAGGCTAGGCAGCCTGAACAGCGGGCTGGTCCTCGTCGATAAAGAAGCGCTTGTACCACACCAGGAACACGAGCGGCGTATAGATCTTGCGCTGGAAATCGCCCTTGCCCGCAAAGTGCAGATCGAGCAGGTGCATGAGCTCGTCGGTATCGAAGAACTCGCTTGCCCACGGCGCGGTGAAGTACTCCTTGACATAGTCGTACCACTTTTGCTCGCGCAGCCAGTAGACAATCGGCACCGGGAAGCCCACCTTGGGACGGGTGGCCCACTCATCGGGCAGCGACTTGTTGGCAGCGTGGCGGAGTACTTGCTTGTTGCCGTTCTCGTTGATGCGGTAGCGGTCGGGAATGTGCTCGGCGAACTCCATGACTTTGCGGTCCAGGAAGGGCACGCGCAGCTCCAGCGAGTGCGCCATGCACATCTTGTCGGCCTTGAGCAGAATGTCGCCCGGGAGCCACATGTTCATGTCCAGGTACTGCTTCTTGACCAGCTCGGGCTGACCCTTCACGCGCGCATAGATGGGAGCGGCAAGCTCGAAGGCGCCATCGCCGGTGTTGTACTCGGGCTTGAGCACGCCGTCGACCTCGCGCTCCGGCCATACCAGAGCCTGTCCCAGGAACGACTTCTCGGGGATCTCGGCACCCTTGACCAGGAAGTTATGTCCCTTGAAGTACGGCATATGCAGCGCCAGGTTACCGAGCGCGCGACGAATGGGCAGCGGCACCATCTTTTTGTATTTGCGGACCGGGACCGTGTCCTCGTAGTAGGCGTAGCCGCCAAAGAGCTCGTCGGCGCCTTCGCCCGAAAGCACGACGGTGACGTCCTTGCGGGCCATCTCGGCCAAGAACCACAGCGGCACGGAAGACAGGTTGGACTGCGGCTCGTCCATGTGATACTGGATGTCCTCGAGCGCGCCAAAGAACTCGTCGGCGGTGATCATCTTGCGGACATTCTCGACGCCGAGCTTGTCAGAAAGTTCCTTGGCGTAGTTGGTCTCGTTGAAGTTCTTGTAGTCAAAGCCCACCGAGAAGGTCTTGTCGGGCATGAGGCAAGCGGCGATGTAGCTGGAGTCGACGCCGCCGGAGAGGAACGACGCGACCTTAACGTCGGCGATGCGATGGGCCTCGACGCTCTCGTGCACGACCTCATCCAGCTCGTCGACGTACTCCTCGAACGGCTTCTCGACGGCAGAGTAATCGCAATCCCAGTAGCGCTCGATGTTCATCTTGCCGGTCGGGATATCGACGGTAAAGTAATGCGCCGGCGGCAGCTTGTAGACACCCTCGAAGAAGGTCTCCTCGGTTGCCGAATACTGCAGCGTCATGTACGGACGCAGGGCCTTTTTGTTGACCGCCTTGTGGAAGTGCGGGTAGTCCAGGAAGCTCTTAATCTCGGAACCGAAGAGCACGCCCGGAGCGCCGTCGCCCGCATCGGCCATGGGATAGTAGTAGAGCGGCTTGATGCCAAAGATATCGCGGGCGCCAAAAAGCTTATTCTTCTTCTTGTCCCAGATGACGAAGGCGTACATACCGCGCAAGCGATCGAGTACTGCCTCGCCCCACTCCTCATAGCCGTGCAGGAGGCTCTCGGTGTCGGCGCCGCAGTGGAACTTGTAGCCCTTGGCCTCGAGCTCGGAACGGAGTTCTTGGAAGTTGTAGATCTCGCCGTTGAAGACAATGACGACGCTACCGTCCTCATTGGCCATGGGCTGAGCGCCGGCCTCGGTCAGGTCGAGGATCGACAAGCGGCGGAAGCCGAGGGCAACGCGGCCGTCGATAAACTGGCCGCCCATGTCGGGACCACGATGGACGATGCGGTCCATCATCTTGGTGAGCACCTCGGATTGGTTATCCGTCCCACCGACAAAACCGACAAAACCGCACATATACTATCCCCTCTGCTGTTGCTGGGCATCAAATCGAATCAGTAGCTTTTGAGTATACCCGAGGGCGTAAAGAGGGGCGGAATGTTCAGGCAATCTCAACTGAATCAGCTCCGCTGTGACACGCGACGGTTACCTTTAATGGATATGAGATGAATGAGGCGATTGTTTTGCTATACTCTCTCCGCACGGGCGATTGGCGCAACGGTTAGCGCAGGTGCTTTACACGCACAAGGCTGGGGGTTCGAATCCCTCATCGCCCACCACTGATTTGATAGGCTCCCAGCTATGGGGGCCTTTCATTTTTGGGCCCATCGCAGAGGGATTCGAACCCGAAAGGGTGCGGAGCTGAGGAAACGCGAAGCGTTTTCCAGCGCAGCACGCGAGGGCCGTAGGCCCGAAGCGAGAGCGGACGGCGTCAGCCGCACGCGACATCCCTCATCGCCCACCACTGATTTGATAGGCTCCCAGCTATGGGGTCCTTTCATTTTTGGGCCCAGCGCATGGGATTCGAACCCGCAAGGGTGCGGAGCTGAGGAAACGCGAAGCGTTTTCCAGCGCAGCACGCGAGGAGCGGAGCGACGAAGCGGGGCGCGGGCGGCGCCAGCCGCACGCGGACATCCCTCATCGCCCACCACTGATTTGATAGGCCTCCAGCTATGGAGGCCTTTCTTTTTAGGGCCCATTACTGAGGGATTCGAACCCACCAGCACGTCTGTCACAAAGGCCGTGGCCAGAAAATGGCAAAAATGAGTACTGCTACCTTGCTTACAACATATCAGAAGATAATATTTGCTTAAGTTACGCAACATATGTCCATTATAAGGACTAGCAATTGGATCAAAATCGTACATTCATCGCCATTTCGACGGTGGCGCGCGCAGACGTGGTGTAAGAGCGTCCCGAGGTCCGTCGCTGCAAGTCC
>CABUDS010000044.1 GCA_902490405.1 uncultured Collinsella sp. | reverse complement strand
GGAGTCGGAACCCTCGCAGTTGATGATGGGCATCACGCGCTCAAGATCGTGCTGCAGCACGGGGCTGTACAGGTTGGGTTCGCGGGCGCGAATCCAGTTGACATTGCCCTTGAGGGTATTGATCTCGCCGTTGTGAATGATAAAGCGGTTGGGGTGCGCACGCTCCCAGCTGGGCGTGGTGTTGGTGGAGTAGCGCGAGTGGACGAGCGCAACGGCCGTCTTGACGGCGGCGTCGTTGAGATCGATGAAGAAGCGGCGCATCTGCGTGGCGACGAGCATGCCCTTGTACACGATAGTGCGCGAGCTCATGGAGCAGACGTAGAAGATCTTGTCGTGCAGGGCAAACTCGGCATCGGCCTTCTTCTCGATGGTGCGGCGGCACACATACAGACGGCGCTCGAAGGCATCGCCCGCCGGCGTGTCGTCGGGGCGCCCCAGAAAGGCCTGCAGGATGGTAGGCATGCAGGCGCGGGCTGTCTCGCCCAGGTCATGCGGATCGACCGGCACCTCGCGCCAAAAGAGCAGCGGCACGCCGGCCTCGGCGCAGCCCTCCTCAAACACGCGATGGGCATCCTCTACGCCCCTGTCGTCCTGTGGGAAGAACAGCATGGCCACGCCATAGTCGCCCTCTGCCGGCAGAATCTGGCCGCACTTTTGAGCCTCTTTACGGAAAAAGTGATGCGGAACCTGGAACAAGATGCCAGCGCCGTCGCCGGTGTTCTTCTCGAGTCCCGTGCCGCCGCGGTGCTCCAAGTTGACCAGAATGGACAGCGCATCGTCCAGAATCTGGTGATGGCGCTCACCGTTGATATCGGCGAGCGCGCCGATGCCACATGCATCGTGGTCGAATTCGGGGCGATAAAGGCCCTGCTGCTGAGCGGAATCTGCCTGCATCGCGATCCTCCCCTAGATATTAGACAGTCAGTTGACTAGGCATACTATGAGCATCGCCGGCCCGTTGTGTTTCCCGCCCGTTTCGAAACAATCGCGTAACGCACGCCGGCCATCAACGTCTTGCCATCAAACGTGTACGTCAGTCCCCAAGTTCAGCTTGTAAGTTCACCGCTTCAAACATCTCAATCTGTAACAGGAGGA
Organism: uncultured Collinsella sp.; assembly: GCA_902490405.1. Lineage (GTDB taxonomy): Bacteria > Actinomycetota > Coriobacteriia > Coriobacteriales > Coriobacteriaceae > Collinsella. The sequence goes on along the minus strand of CABUDS010000044.1, from coordinate 13,016 downwards.
GCCGATTTTGGCCCCTAGATGTTACGGATTGAGATTTTCTGCAGGACGGTTTTGGTTTGTCTCAATCTGTAACACCTAGGCCCAATTTCCATCCCTAGTTGTTACAGATCGAGACATTTCGGCAGCCCCCTTTCACCATCCTATTCAAATACAACAATTTTGTTAGTCTTGGTTAACTTTTAAGCTTAAAACGGGTATCCTTTGCGGCGTCAAGCAAACGGCACGCACACCGTGCCAGATCAAGGAGGCCCCTATGGCGCACCGAGCAGACCGACAGACAATGCAACTTGTCCTTATCCGTCACGGAGAATCCGAGTGGAACAAACTCAACCTGTTCACCGGCTGGACCGACGTAGAACTCACCGACACGGGCCGCGAAGAAGCCGCAGCAGGCGGTCGAGCCCTCAAAGAAGCGGGCTTCGACTTCGACGTCTGCTACACCTCGCGTCTCAAGCGCGCAATTCACACCCTCGACATCGTGCTCGGCCAAATGGATCGCGAGTGGTTGCCCGTCATCAAATCCTGGAAGCTCAACGAGCGCCACTACGGAGCGTTGCAGGGTCTCAACAAGGCCGATGCCGCAGCGGAGCACGGCGACGAGCAGGTGCTCATCTGGCGCCGCTCCTTCGATGTCTGCCCGCCGGCACTCGAACCGGACGACGCGCGCGATCCCCACACCCAGGAGCAATACCGTGACGTCGCGCCCGATCAGCTGCCCTATACCGAGTGCCTCAAGGACACGATCGCCCGCGCCTGGCCTTATTTCGAAGACGAGATTCGCCCCCAGATGCTCGCCGGCAAGCGCGTACTCATCGCCGCACACGGCAACTCCCTGCGCTCACTCGTCATGAAGCTCGAGCACCTCACGCCCGAGGAGATCCTCAAGGTCAACATCCCCACCGGCGTGCCGCTCGTCTACACCTTCGACACCGATTTCAACGTCCTCGACAAGCGCTACATCGGCGACCCGGCGACCATCGCCGCCAAGATCGACGCCGTGGCCAATCAGGGCAAAGCACACAAGTAGCCCCAACCCAAAACCGACGCGTGGCGCCGCACGGCCCAGATGCGACGTCACGCCGCCCATACACAGGAGCGCACCATGCTCAACCATCTCAAACAACACTTTGGCTCCCGACGCACCGGTGGTCACGGAGGCCTAGATATTGCGCGGCATATCGGCCCCGGGCTGCTTGTGACCGTCGGCTTTATCGACCCGGGCAACTGGGCCTCCAATATGGCCGCGGGCTCGCAGTTTGGCTACGCGCTGCTGTGGATCGTCACGCTGTCCACGATTATGCTCATTGTGCTGCAGCACAACGCGGCGCACCTGGGTATCGCCACGGGCGCCTGCCTTGCCGAGGCCACGACACGTTACCTCCCCCGCATCGTGGGACGCGCGGTGCTCGGCAGCGCCTATCTCGCGACCATCGCCACCGCCATGGCCGAAGTCCTGGGCGGCGCGATTGCCCTTCAAATGCTCTTTGGGCTGCCCGTGCGCGCGGGCTGCGTCATCGTGGCGGCAGTATCGATGGCGATGCTCATGACGAGCTCCTACAAGCGCGCCGAGCGATGGATCATCGCCTTCGTCGGCGTGGTAGGACTCTCGTTTTTGGCCGAGCTTGCGCTGGTCAAGGTCGACTGGCCGCAGGCCGCCGCAAGCTGGATCACGCCCAGTATGCCCACTGGCTCTGCCGCGATTATCGTGAGTGTCCTGGGTGCGGTCGTTATGCCCCACAACCTTTTTCTGCACTCCGAGGTCATCCAATCCATGCACTTCGAAGGCCAAGGCGAGCAAGTTATCGAAGAACGCCTGCGCTACGAGCTCTTCGACACGCTCTTTTCGATGGGCGTGGGCTGGGCAATCAACTCGGCAATGGTCATCCTGGCCGCAACGACCTTCTTTGCGCACGGCATGGTCGTAGACGACCTCACCGTCGCAGCAGCCACACTCTCCCCCATCCTGGGCCCGGCGAGCTCGATTATCTTTGCAGTGGCACTGCTGTTTGCGGGGCTCTCGAGCAGCGTTACGGCGGGCATGGCCGCGGGAACCATTACGGCAGGCATGTTTGATGAGGAATACGACATCCACGACCGACACTCATCGGTTGGCGTGGCACTCTGCTTTGCCGGCGCAGTTGTTGCCTGCCTGGTCGTCAAAAATCCCTTTGAGGGCCTCATCTGGAGCCAGGCGCTGCTGTCGCTTCAGCTGCCGATTACGGTCTTTGTGCTTATACGGCTCACCAGCTCACGCCGCGTCATGGGCAAATACGCCAACTCGCGCCCGCTCAACACGCTGCTCGTAGGAATCGGTGTCATCGTGACGATTCTCGATGTCGTGTTGTTGACAGGGATGTAATGGGACGGGGCACCTACCCAGGCAAACGTCTCGATCTGTAACGTGTGGAGCCGGTTTTGATGTCTAGATGTTACAGATCGAGATCATTCCGAGGGACAGCTCCGTTTGTCTCGATCTGTAACAGATAGACCCCGTTTTCGCCGTTAGATGTTACAGATTGAGACAAACGGTCGGCCGGACTCACAACAGACAGGATCGGTCAACAGCAACCGTGATCCCTTGGCGACGGAGGAAAAGGGCCCCGGCCGAGAATTCGACCGGGGCCCTTGGACAGAGCTATGTTCGGCTTTCGCCGTGTGTCTGCGAGCTACTCCTCGACGAGCTCAAACTGATCGGGACCGACGCCGCACACCGGGCACACATAATCCTCGGGCAGCTCGGGCGTATCGACCTCAACCTCGTAACCGCAAACGACGCACACGAACTTATACGTCTTCTTCTCCTCAGCCATGATGTTCTCCTCTCGAACGCGACTGGTGATGTACTTCATTTATCAGTATAGATTCTCAATAATATAATGCAAGTATTTTTAAAACATTTCTAGCCTTGATACGAGGACGCCTTCGGAGGCGTCTTGCCCTTCAGGACCTTATGGTAGTAATCGTAGGTGAGCGGCGTCTCGTCGCTTAGGCGCTCGGCATCCTCGACCTCGCCGATAAACAGTAGATGCGTGCCCACATCCACAGTGTCGATCAAACGGCAGCTAAACAGCGCCGCCGCATGCTCGGGCACATAAGGCATGCCGAGAGCAGTCTCGCGAGTCTCGTACTTGGCAAACTTGTCATAGTCGCTGCTGGTGCGGAACCCAAAGTTACCGATATAGAGCATATCGGCCGTCTGATCGATCACGGTCAGCGCGAACGCTTTGGCCGAAGCGATGACGCCCGAGGTGACGTTGTCCTTGTTCACGGCAACCGAAATGCGCGGCGGCATGGACGTCACCTGCACCGCAGTGTTGATGACGCAGCCGGCGCGCAGCCCGTCTGCCGCGGCGCTCACCACGTACAGACCGCTCGGCATGGTAAAGAACGCAGTTTTGTCCATAACAATCACTCCCCTAACCCGGGTTGGAACCTCATGGATGTATGTACCCACAAAAAAAGCGGCGCCCATAACGGACGCCGCCTTTGAGACATATGTGTCAAAACAGTATAAGCAAGATGAGACGCCCGCAGTTGCGGTGAAATAGGGACTGAATAGCCCCTCAAACAGGCAAAACAGTCCGTATTCCACCGCAACTTACACAGAGCGCCTAGCGATTACGCTCCTTAAGTGCGCGGTCAATCTCGCGTTGAACATCGCGCTTGGCCATATCCTCGCGCTTGTCGTAAAGCTTCTTGCCGCGGCCTAGGCCCAGCAGCAGCTTTACGCGGCCGTCGGTATTAAAGTAGAGCTCCAACGGTACCAGCGCATAACCACGGTTACGAAGTTTGCCGTCGAGAAAGTCAATCTCCTTGCGGTGCAGCAGCAGACGACGACGGCGATCAGGGTCGCGGTTCCACACGCCACCATGGCTATAAGGGTGAATATGCAGACCCACGAGCCAGCACTCGCCGCCACGGATCAGTGCAAAGGTGTCGGTGATCTGGCACGCGCGCTCGCGAATCGACTTGACCTCAGTGCCACTCAGCTCAATGCCGCACTCAAAGGTCTCATCGATAAAGTACTCGTGGTGTGCCGAGCGATTCTTGGAGATGAGCTTGCGCTCGCGCTTACTGGGCATCGCCGGCCTCCTTGGCGCCATCGGCGTTTGAGCCCGCGGCGTCGCGCTTTGCCTTGCGCTCAGCATTGAGCTCGGCGTCGCTCTCGCGCACCAGTTTGATAATCGCCGCGCAGGCCTCCTCGCCCACCAAGTCGCGAGCACGCACCGTCAGGCGCGTCGCCTCCTGCTTGTCGCCGTCGCTTGCAGCATCGGTCGCGCACATAATCAGGCAGATGGCAATCTCGGCCGAAGGCGAGGTCGGCACGCCTTGCAGGGCCAGTTCACCCATCACGTGGTCGTCGCTCTCATCGGCGGCATCCGGATAGGCAGTATGGATCTTGTTGAGCAGGCGCGTCGTATGCGCATCGCCAGGGGCCAAGCGCAGCGCCAGACGCGCGCAACCCACAGCCGCCGAGACGTTCTCGGTCTCGGGCTCCAAGAAGTACTGACCTAGATTGGCGTAGGCGCGGGCGGCGCACTTGCCATCGCTCGCACGCTCCAGTACCGAGAACGAGAGCGATGCCCATTCCTGCTTGTCCTCGAGCGCACGGAACAGCTCGGCCAGATCCAGGCGATAGTTGCAGTTCATGGGGTCCCAGCGTACGGCCTGCATCAGGGCATTACGAGCGCTCACATAATCCTGCTGGCGAATGTAGGCATACGCCATGTCGGAATACAGGCGATCAAAGGGCACCTCGACCTGCACCAGCTCGCGCGGATCCTTTTCCACGCGGCGGTAGGCCAGACGCTCAAACTTGCTATCGAAGCTAAAGTACTGGCGCTTCTCCTCCGTCTTGCACTCGGCATCGATATACTCCTCGGCGAGCTCAACCAGACGCTCCAACAGCGGCGTCGCCGTGGCCAGGTCGCCCTGCGCCAGATAGTTCTCGGCATACGTGATGTCTTGCAAGCTGATGGGCAGATCCATGGCTACTCCTCGATCTGAGCGAAACACGGCAGGCGCCGTATATACGGTCAATACACAAAACCCGGGTCTCTTACGAGGCCCGGGCGTTCAATTTTGGTAGCCCGTACCAGATTCGAACTGGTGATCTCCGCCTTGAGAGGGCGGCGTCCTAAACCGCTAGACGAACGGGCCATATGTAGCAAATGCAATGGCTGGGATGGAGGGAGTCGAACCCCCATTGACGGAACCAGAATCCGCTGTCCTGCCATTAGACGACATCCCAATGACTGCATCGCTGCGCTCGGCTGTGCCTTTGCGCAAGAAAGAAATATACGGGAAGATCCGTCGTGACGCAAGCCCCAATTTTGACTTTTTTGAAATTCAGCCAAATTGGCCCGATTTAGTCCGACCCGTGAAGGACCTGTGGAGCTAGCCGCCGCACACGAAGGGCAGAACGCCGCGAACGGTAGCCGTCGACCGTTGGCAGATTCTATCGCGAAAACGATAGCACCAGGTAACACAATCGAAGTGACAATAATCGCGTAGACATCGAGGCACTATGGACGAAGAGCTGGATTACCTATGGGAGACCTTGGGGCTCGAGATATCCGCCGGACCTTGGCCCGACCGAGACAAAATCCATCCCACGCTGCGTCCCGCCATCACGGTGATGCAAGCGGAATACCGTCGCGCCTCGTTTTTAATTATGCGGACGTCATGGCACGCGGCGCTCCCCGACCTCAAGCGCATCCAGGCAAGCCTCGTCGAGCTGTCCGGCATGCCGACCGTCATATCCGAGGCGCACCTGGAGCAGCGCCAGCGCGAGCGACTGCAACAGCAGCGGATCCCCTTTATCTGCCCCGGCGTTCAGGCATATCTGCCCTTTATGGACGAGGAGTACTGGAGCGACACGCCCGACAAGCACGTAAAGATCTACGACCCACACGAATGGGCGCAGCTGGAGGACTGACTGGGGCAGGCCCGCCGGCGGAAAGTGCGTCCCAGATTTCAAGCTCAAGTTGGGGCGCAGTTTCCCGTAGAGCCTCCAACCGGAAACCGTATCCCAGATTTCGCGCTCAAACTGGGATACGCTTTCCGCAGCCGCTACAGCAACGCCTCGACCCAAGCCGATTCCCTAAAGCCGGGAATCGCAAAGTCGTCGCCCACCAACAGCGGACGCTTGACCAGCATGCCGTCGGTCGCCAGCAGCTCGTAGCACTCCCGATCCGTCATGCCCGCATCTAGACGCGCCTTCAGGCCCAGCTCTCGATATTTCATGCCCGACGAATTAAAGAAGCGCCGCACCGGCAGTCCCGAACGAGCAATCCAGGTCGCAAGCTCATCAGCCGTGGGATTGTCCAAAACGATATCGCGGTCGATATACTCTACCCCGTGTTCGTCCAGCCATGCCTTGGCCTTCTTACAGGTCGAGCACTTGGGATATTCAACAAACAGTACGGTCATGGGAATCCTCCGAATATAGATCGGCCAACGCAGGCACACGCCACACGAGGCGCCTTCGCATGATGGGCCAATTGTAGCCCACGGGTCACACGCTAAACGAACCGTACCCCGAATCCGCGTTTGATGAACGGCAGCAGCTCCATTGCCTCGGGCGTGATATGGCCCGCAACGTTCATGCGCTCGTCACCGGGAAGATCGACCCGCGCAATCTCAAGCTCGCCTTCGTAGCGCCCATATCCGCTATTGCTCACAGCGATCGACTCCGCCTTTCGCGGCAGGCCGGCTCCGGCATCCGTCGGCACGGAATCCGGCTTATGCGTCGTACGTGACTCCTGAGACCTAAAGATGAGGACACTCGAGTCGGGCCGGTCGTGATGAATCTGCCCGCGCACATAGGCATAACCGGGCTCAAGCTCGCATTGCAGGTCCACGTATCCGGCGGAAACTTGAGCAAACTGCGCCCAGCCCGCATCGGAAAGATCGGGGTCGCCGACCAACACAATGTCGCAATCGGCGCCATGTGCAAGCTCAAGCATATTGAGAGCAACCTTTGACGCGCGACCGCGCTGCGTCTCGACCGTCGGCAGTCCCTCGAATACCGGCCCGCGAACGTTAGCATCGCCCGGCACAAAAGCCATGATTTCGAATCCAAGCGCCGCAAGACGAAGATTCACCCGAGCAATGTCCTCCAGAGCTAAACCGGTATAAGGCTTGGGGTAAAAATTGTGGCAGGCGGCAAAACGAGTCACATCGGCACCGGCCTCACGCCACGATGCGATTTCATCAGAACTCACCGTCGATGCATTGACCACTATGCGAAATACACCGGACAGCTCCGCGACCCGTTGGGCGCTAAAGCCATAGTCCAAACGAAGGTATTCCAACCCCAGATCGCGCAGGTCCTCGATGCGCTCAAGCCCGAGCAAATCGCACGTGCGAGGCCCCACATCGGCAATGAGCGCAATGCCGCGGGCGGAGAGCAGCGACAGCACATGACGGACCTTATCGGCATACGCCGCTCCCCCATCCTCGGGAATATGCAGCGAGGTGAACGCGTAGCGCGCACCCGCCGCGGCACCACGCTCAATCGTCCGCTCAATATCCTGCAAAGGGCTGGAAAGATAAATCGAAATACCCGTTTTCACGCTACAACGCTCCTTTAAAAAAGGCCGGCGGAGCAGTTAGCCCCGCCGGCACAACCATAGCATCAAGAAATCTGCCGCGCGCCGCGAACCCCGAGCAACACGGCTCGCGATATCAAACTACTCGCCAAAGAACTCATTGATCTTCTGCTCGTCGACGCCAAAGAACCACGTCAGGACAAAGCCGGCGGCATAGGCAAGCAGCATAGCGGCAACGTAGCCGAGCTGCTGGCCAGGAACGACGATCAGCAGGCCAAACAGACCGGAAACGCCCTGAGAAACCGTGCCGATGTGAAGCAGCGCCGCGAGCGCGCCGCCAAATCCGGCACCCAGGCAGGCCGTCACAAACGGACGAACGAGCGGCAGCGTAACGGCATACATCAGAGGCTCGCCCACACCCAGGATTCCAACGGGAATGGACTCTGCGACGTACTTCTTGAGCTTGGCGTTCTTGGTCTTAAAGTACAGCGCCAAACCGGCACCGACCTGGCCGCCGCCAGCCATCATAAGGATGGGGAGCAGGTAATTGATGCCCTTGGTAGCGCCGTCGGGATCGTTGAGCATAGCGTGGATCGGCGTGAGCGCCTGATGCAGGCCGACGGAAACCAGCGGCAAGAAGCCTGCCGACAGGATATAGCCGCCCAGGACGCCCAGCTTCTCGAAGATAAAGGTCAAAACGCTAAAGATGGCAGTCGTCAGCCATGCGCCAACCGGCTGGATGACGAGCATCAGAGCAAAGGCGCCGATGATGAGCACCAGCAGCGGGGACAAGAATGTATCGAGTGCGTTGGGCATAACCTTGCGAATCTGACGCTCCATCCAGGCAAAAAATGCGCCAGCGATAAGAGCCGCGATCATGCCGCCCGCTGCGGGGTTGTACTGCGCATTGGTGAGCGGCAGCAGAATGGCAGTGGCAGGATCGGCCGCGCCAGGCGCAAGCAGGGGCATGGCACTGTTAGCGATACACATCATGCCGGCGATGCCGCCCAGCGCAGCGGAGCCGCCAAACTCACGTGCCGCGTTATAGCCCACCAAGATGGGCAGATAGGCAAACAGGGCCCAGCCCATGGAACGAATGCCCTGGTACCACCACTCGCCTGCAAGCGCGCCTGCCGTCGAGACGTTAATGACGTTGCAGATACCGTTGATGAGGCCAGCCGCAATGATGCCGGGAAGCAGGGCAACGAAGACATTGGAAATCTTCTTGAGGAAGGCCTGAACCGGCTTGGACTCGTACTTTGCCTTCTGCGCGGCCTTGTTTGTGGCCGCAGCGTCAACCACGCTCTCGTCGGCAACGCCTTTCGCAAGGCCGGTGAGCTTGGAGAACTCCTCGAGCACCTTATTCACCTTGCCCGGACCCAGCACGATCTGCATCGTGTCGTCCTCGACCAGGCCCATCACGCCGTCGAGTGCCTTAATGCCCTCCGCGTCGACGCTGCCCGTGTCTTTGACGGTCACGCGCAGGCGCGTCATGCACGCCGCGTTTGCCAGCACGTTGTCTTTACCGCCCAAAAGGTCCAGCAGCTTTTGAGCCAGCTCTTTGTTCGTCATAACTCCTCCTTGTATTGGGTATCTCGTCTGGATGTCATATCAGCTCACGCCGCGCACCTATTGGGCATCGGCATCGCTCTTCTCATGGCCACTCACCGCAGCACGGACATGGCCTCGCGCTCGCTCAAGAGCTACCGCAGCCTGCTCGGCATCGCAGTCCAGCAGTACCGAGACAATAGCGGTTTTTACGTGGCCGCCGGCATCTGCAAGCGCCTGAATAGCGCACTCGCGCGTGCAGCCGGTCGCCTCCATCACGATGTTCTGGCCGCGCACCACCAACTTCTCGTTCGTCTGCTGCACATCGACCATCAGGTTTTGGTATACCTTGCCGATCTTGACCATGGCACCGGTCGAAATCATGTTGAGAATGAGCTTTTGAACCGTTCCCGCCTTGAGCCTCGTTGAGCCGGTCAGTACCTCGGGACCGGGCACGGGTTCAATGGCAAGATCTGCGCTCTCCCCGATCTTCGACCCTTGGTTGCAGGCAATTGCAATGGTCTTGCACCCAGTTGCCTTGGCGTACACAAGGCCGCCCACCACATAGGGAGTACGACCGCTTGCCGCCAGGCCAACGACAAGATCCTTGTCCGAGAGTCCACGCCCCCGCAGGTCGCTCGCGCCAAGCTCCTCGCTGTCTTCGGCACCTTCGACAGCCTTGATAAACGCCGTCTCGCCTCCGGCAATGAGCCCGACAATCAGATCGGGTGACACGCCAAACGTGGGCGGACACTCCGAAGCGTCGAGTACGCCCAGACGACCGCTGGTGCCTGCGCCCATGTAAAAGACGCGCCCGCCGCGCTCGAGTGCCTCAGCAGCCCAGTCGATTGCTGTGGCAACCTGGGGCAGCACTTTTGTGACCGACTGGACGGCACGAAGATCCTCATCGTTCATCGTCGTGACGATCTGCAGCGATGTCATCGTATCGAGGTTCATTGACCTTTGATTACGCTGTTCGGTCGTGAATTTTGTTAAATCGAGCATTTCATTCACCTCATCTTTCCTGTTTCTCGATGTAGTTTTGCTTAATGACATGCGTCGCTCGTTCGTAGTCGCTGGCAACGTAAGCAGCGTACAGGGCATCGACAACCATAAGCTGGGCCATACGCGAAGCCATGGCACCGCTGCGGACCAAGGGCTCACTCGCAGCGACGCCGAGCACGGCATCGGCCATGGTGGCAAGCTTGGATGATCCATCTACTTTGGTCACGGCCACAACGGGACAGTTGTGACGTTGGGCCTCGGCGGCGCAGTCCAGCACCTCTTGCGTCAAGCCCGAGTAGCTAAAGGCGATTGCCATATCGCCCTCATGCATGTTCTTGGCACACAAGAGCTGATCATGCCAGTCGTCGTACAGATGGCACTCTTTGTCGACACGCATGAGCTTTTGCGCCAGATCGTGCGCGACCAAACGAGAGGCACCGATACCGAACAGATTGACCGCGCGTGCCCGCTTAAGACGGGCCGCGCATCGCTCCAAGACGGTGTAATCGAGCGTTCGCGCCGTCGCCTCGATCGTGCGCACGTTGCTTTTCATCACCTTCCCCACGATACGTTCGACGCTGTCATCCATGGAGATGTCCTCGAGGGCAACGTCTTTCTTGTCACCCAAGAGCGCCAGCTCGGCAATCAGTTCGCGCTGGAACTCCTTGTAGCCCGCAAAACCCAAGCGCTTGCAAAAGCGCAAAATGCTCGAGGGCGAGGAGAACGTGACATCGGCAAGACCGCGGACGGACAGCCCGACCACCTCGTGCGGATGAGCGCTTACATATGCGATGACATTGCGTTCCGCCGGGCTCGCGCTGAGCTCACGCTCGCGAAGCCGCAAAAGCAATCCGTTTGCCATCTCAAACACCTCCGTTGAGAAGAATTAAAGACCAACGAACGATTCGTACCGGATACAAACAGCTTTTGCGGTACATTGTGCCGCATCGTGGCGCACAAAGGGAGAGCGTTCTACCGCTCGCCCCTCAAATCCGACCGCTCGGAAATACGCGCGACACAAAATAATTCAACAAGGTCGCATTATCAGAAACGGGTTTGTTACCGGCTAGCGCCTCGCATGGGCGCCGATCGGCCGAGTCGCATGGCGCACCAACGCCGCCGCCAGCAATACCAGCAGCATGGCGGTGACATAGCCCGCAGCATCGAATCCTAAGTCGATAACGTCGAAATGCCTGCCGGGAACAAAGATCTTATGTACCTGATCGCCGACGGAGCAGACGACGCAAAAGAGCAACACGGGCACGCAACGGGAGCAAACGCTCCACGGACGCCTGGAAAAGCAAACCACGGCCACCGAGGCGAACAATCCGACGAAGAAAAACTCTACGGTATGGGCAACGCGACGGACGTTCGTGCCCACCCACATGCGAATGGAAGCAAGTCGGCCAGACCGGACATTCGAGGCAGCCGAATCGATGCCCCCGGTCATCCCGTTCTCGGTCTGAGCTTCACCCGTGGCATCGGCAGCCTGTACGCCCGTAGCCTGACCCTCCACCACACGCGCGGTGGACTCGCTCAGCAACGACGTCTGCACCGCGTTTTGCTCCGTCAGCACCCAGATGCCCGCCAGCGTTGCAGCGAACAGAGCGATCGCGGTCCATCCGATTACTTGTTTTACGCGCGCCAAGGGCCAACCTCCTTTTTTGAATATCAGCGAGTGTAGCCCCAAATGGCATCGTCACCGTATCAAAATTTGAATCGCAACAGGAAGCGACAAAGCGACGCAAACCCCTACCCCGCCTCGCGCATCCAGCGATCGAACGTCCCCACGCACACGCCCAGGCACTTTGCCGCCTGGCTGCGGGTAATATCGCCCGCCTCATAGCTATCGCGCACCAGCTCAAACTGAGGAGGGCACGGCTTGCGAGGTCGACCGAAACGGACCCCTCGCGCCCGCGCCGCCGCAATTCCCTCCGCCTGGCGCCGATGGATATTCTCGCGCTCCACCTGCGCCACGTAGCTCAGCAGTTGCAGCACAATATCGGCAATCAGGGTATTAGTCACATCCGGCGTGCCGCTTGCCCTGGCGCGCGTGTCAAGCAATGGCATGTCCAACACCACAATGGCAACCCCGAGCTCCTTGGTAATGCGACGCCATTCCTCAAGAATCTCGGAGTAATTACGACCAAGTCGGTCGATAGAAAGCACCACCAGCACGTCCCCGTCTCCCAGGACGTGCAGCAGCTCGCGATAGCGCGGTCGATCGAAGTCCTTGCCGCTCGCATGGTCGGCATAAATATTCGCCGAGCCCACGCCATAGGCGCCCAGCGCATCCAGCTGCCGATTAAGATTCTGATCGCGCGAACTCACCCGCGCATAACCATACACCGTCGCCATCTCATCCCCGCTTTCTTGTAAACCTGCCAAAAAGGGACAGGTTTATTTTGGTAGGTTTTACCTCTCGAATAGCAGGTAAGCGGGCGGCCGAGCAGACGGCAAGGTAGCCATGATCCAAATGCGGAGGGCGGCCCCGAAAGACCGCCCTCCGCTCTCCCGCCATGAGTCGAGATTTGGCTAATGGATAAGCTTAAAGTCCAGATGTCCACGCGTAGTATTGACGCGCGAAACCTCGATGACCACGCGCTGCCCCAGCTCATAGCGGGTCCCCGTGTCGGCACCTGTGAGCGTGAGCGCGTCCTCGTCAAACTCGAACCACTCGTTGCCCAGGCTCTTAATTGAAACCAGGCCCTCGACCTGGGTCAGATCCAGGCGTACGAACAGGCCCATGCTGCTGACCCACGAGACCGTTCCGGCATAGCGCTCGCCCAGGCGATCCTCGTAGTACTGGGCAATCTTGATCTTTTGCGTCGCATGGCTGGCGGCATCGGCCGCACGCTCCGCATCGCTGCACGCACGGCAAATTTGCGGCAGAATGCGTGGCAGGGACTC
>CABUDS010000043.1 GCA_902490405.1 uncultured Collinsella sp. | reverse complement strand
GGCGGCTGATCCGGTCCGACCGGGCCGCGCGGCAAGGAGATATATTGCCAGACCGCGAAGCCCTGTGGGTCGTCAATTCCACTCTTCACAAGTCCTACACAACATATCGCTTTCTATAGCTAATAGAAAGACTGGTGCGGATCTTCCGCACGTATCAGATGATGACCCTTTGGTTTAGGAATATATAGAGATCGGTCACCTGTAAGTGTCTATCTACCCGCGCTTTTAGCAATGTAAACCGCGCTTCAGATAAAAAGAGGGAGCGCCGCGCACAACGCGACACTCCCCTAGCGATTCAAGAGAATCTATTAGGCCTCGAGAGCCTTCTTGGCGATGGTAGCCAGCTCGTTGAAGGACTCGATGTCCTCGTAAGCCATCTGAGCCAGGACCTTGCGGTCGAGCTCGATGCCGGCAACCTTCAGGCCATGCATGAACTGAGAGTAAGAGATGTCGTTCAGGCGAGCAGCAGCGTTGATACGGGTAATCCAGAGAGAACGGATCTCGCGCTTCTTGTTGCGGCGATCACGATACTGATACTGCAGGGAGTGCTGGACCTGCTCTTTAGCATGCTTGTAAGTACGCGAAGCGGCACCGTAGTAACCCTTCGCACGGTGCATAACGGTACGGCGCTTCTTCTTGGCGGCAACAGCGCGCTTAATACGTGCCATGTTCTATCAACTCCTAGACGGTAAAACGAAAAACGGGAACGCGAACTTAGGCGAGACGCGACTTGATGACCTTGCGGTCGGCAGCGGCGATCTCGGTCTCCTGACGGAAGCCACGCTTACGCTTGGTGGACTTCTTGCTCAGGATGTGGCTCTTGAAAGCCTTGGCGCGCATAAGCTTGCCGGTACCAGTCTTGCGGAAACGCTTCTTGGTGCCGCTGTGGGACTTCATCTTAGGCATGAAATACTCCTTAATCGGTTACAGAACACTAGTTACTTGGTATCGCTTGCCGCTTTATCCTCATCGAAGGCGCCCTTAATCGGGGCGAGCAGCATAAGCATGTTACGGCCTTCCATCTTAGGCTTGGACTCGACCGTAGCGTAAGGCTTGAGATCCTCGGCGAGACGCTCGAGAACGTTAAGGCCCTGCTCCGGGTGAGCCATCTCACGGCCGCGGAACATGATGGTGATCTTAACGCGTGCGCCCTTCTTGAGGAAACGCAGAACGTGGCCCTTCTTGGTCTCGTAGTCGCCAACGTCAATCTTGGGTCGGAACTTCATTTCCTTGACCTCGACCTTGGACTGGTTCTTACGAGCAGCCTTGGCCTTCATGGCCTGCTGGTACTTGAACTTACCGTAGTCCATGACCTTGCAGACCGGCGGCTCCGCGTTGGGAGCGATCTCGACCAGGTCGAGACCCTGATCGTCGGCGACGCGCTGGGCATCGCGGATGGCGAACAGGCCGAGCTGAGAGCCATCGACGCCAATCAACCGGCACGAAGATGCAGTGATCTCGTCGTTGATGCGGGTGTCATCAGACTTAGCTATTTTCCCTACCTCCATTCATAAAAAAATAACCCGGCGCTTCTCAGCAACCAGGTCGTACACATAGACATCCTCGATTTGAGGAAGTGAATCTAAGTTGTATGACCAGTCAGCTGCTCATTGGCGCCAAAAGGTGGGAACCCTCGGGTTCCTCTTTAGGGCATTGCGGTAACAACGCCTTGTGGATAATAACACGCGCAGCGCGTTATCACATTACGTACACGAAAAAGGGGGCCGCAACCCCCTTGAACGCTCACTTGCATGTATGGTGCCCGAGGCGAGACTCGAAGGGCCTTCGCTTCGCGAAGCCCCGGGCTTCGGGCGCACGGCGCCCTCGCCCCGCTCCGCTACAAACAGGCCACAGGCCTGTTTGCCTAACGCTCCGCGCGCTCACGCGAGTTCGGCACGAAAAAGGGGGCCTTGACCCCCTCGAACGCTCACTTGCATGTATGGTGCCCGAGGCGAGACTCGAACTCGCACGTTGTTGCCAACGGTGGATTTTGAGTCCACTGCGTCTGCCAATTCCGCCACTCGGGCACGTAATGCGTGAGTTAGTTTATCACAGCTTTCTACCGATTAGTCCGAAAATGGAACTTCGAGCATTTCGATGAGTTCGACCGTGCGGAGCATCTCACGCTGACGGCATCCGCGACCGCCGACCGAAGCCTCACCCATCTGGTTATCGTAAGGGTCCTCGCGCATGCCGTCGAAAGAGGGCTCAAACTCTGCCTGGAATCGATTGTTGGCCACCATACGCCACGGGTCGAGATTGCCAAAGTAGTGACGGCGGCGCCACTCCTCCCCCATCCTGCGAGCAGAAGATCCAAATGACACATCGGCGTTGAGCCAACCGGTCTGCGGCGTATAGAACTCTGCCCAGTCGTGCGACCCCACCGAATCGGGCGCAACGTACAGGCCGCTCTGCCAACGGGCGGGCACGCCCGCGATACGGCACATGGTGATAAACGTGAGCGCCATAACGCCGCAATCGCCGCGGAGCGAATGCGCGCAGTCATCGGCAATAGATCCCAAAAGCAAGTACGGCGGCTGATAGCGATAGTCGATATGCTGCGTCAGGTAATCATAGATAGCACGGGCGCGATCGAGCGGATCCTCGAGTCCGTCAACAACACCGGCCGTCAGCTGCAGCAGATACGGCGTGAATGCAATGTGCGGACGGTCCTCGGAAATATCCTCGGGCAGAGGCGCGTCCATACGCGGATGAACCGGAAGTGTGCCACCGTAGACATCACAATAAGCAGCATCGATGTGATAACGATAGGTCACCGAGAATGAGCGTTCACTCGAAGAAGACCACGAGGCGGTACGTGCCGAAGCGTTCGCGGGAGCAACAGCACCCTCCGGCGTCATGTCGAGAATCTCGACCCGAGACTGCTGGCGGCAGGTGGCGGCAACGGGAAGCCAAGCGCGAACGGTCTCCCCCTCTAGAGCGCCGGGGACAGACACAGACGCTTTAAGCGTAATGACGCGAGCCAATCCGTTTTGCGACTCCATCTCCTTGAGCATCTCGTTGCGCAGTGCAATTCCGTCCGTAGGATCGGGACGCATGCCGGGGACCTCTTTGGGATATACGCGAAGCGAATCGAGGAAGTTGTCGAGAACGAACAGCTCGCCATCGATAAAGCGCCAGTCAATACGCTTGCGATTAATCAGGTCATCAAACTGCTCTTCGGTAAACTCTGGCCACTCCTCGCGAATCATCGCAATGGCCCGATCACGCGACACCGAAAAATGAAGCGGCGTCTCGAGCATGCGATACCGCTCCGCACGAACACAAGCAGCCAGCGAAGGCTCAGGGTTCTGCTCCAAAAGGCGATCGCAGGCAGCAACAGCCTGCGTCAAATACCCGGCATCCTTAAGACGAAGAATCTCGGGCGGCAATCCGATATCGAGGTGGCGGAAATCATCGTCGCAAACCTCAACAGAGCATCCAACGGGACCCTCGACAACAACCTGCCCGTCAGCAGGCAAAATATCAATAACAGCCATAACCACTCCCGCGTAGAACGACAACCTGAGCCCATTGTACCGACATAAAAACAAAGCCCCAACCAAGGAGCCACACACGCCGATAAACGGCAGCAGTTTAATCATCTCAGCCCAGTAACCCCGTAGCGAGTTAACAAAGGAGGCCCCGTTTCCCCGGAGCTGTTTCCGTCGCGCGACTTCTGGCAAAGCCAGTAGCCATCTTAATTCAGACTCGTAACCCTGCGGCGTTAAACGAAGGAAGCCCCGTCCCCCGGAGCTGTTTTCTTGGCGCGACTTCTGGCAAAGCCAGGTGAGCGCAAAGGAAACAGTGTAGGGGGACGGGGCTTCCGGCGGGAAGTTTAGCGACGCTTACGCCTTGTTGACGGAGCCAAACTCCTCCATGAGCTCCTTGGTGCGGGCAACGATGTTGTCGCGACCAGGCTTGAGGAGCTTGCGGGGGTCAAAGCCCTTGCCCTGCTGATCCTTGCCAGCCTCGATGTACTCGCGGACGCCCTTGGCGAAGACGAGCTGCAGGTCGGTGTTGACGTTGATCTTGGAGATGCCCAGGGAGATGGCCTTCTTGATCTGATCCTCGGGGATGCCGGTGCCACCGTGCAGAACGAGGGGCAGGTCACCGGTCTGGGCCTTAATCTCGCCCAGACGCTCGAAGGAAAGACCAGCCCAGTCGGCGGGGTACACGCCGTGGATGTTGCCGATGCCGCAGGCGAGGAAGTCGACACCCAGGTCAGCGATCTGCTTGCACTCAGCAGGATCAGCGAGCTCGCCGCTGGAGGTCACGCCGTCCTCGGTGCCGCCGATGCCGCCGACCTCGGCCTCGATGGACATGCCCTTGGAGTGGGCAAGCTCAACGAGCTCCTTGGTGCGGTCGAGGTTAAGCTGGAAGGTCTCCTCGTGAGAGCCGTCATACATGATGGACGTGAAGCCGGCCTCGATGCACTTGAAGCAGTCCTCGTAAGAACCGTGATCGAGGTGAAGGGCGACGGGAACGGTAACGCCCGTGGCCTCGACGGCAGCCTTGACCATGTCGGCGCAGACCTTGAAACCGCCCATCCACTTAGCGGCACCAGCGGTGCACTGAAGGATCAGCGGAGACTTGGCCTCCTCGGCGGCCTGGAGAATAGCCAGGGTCCACTCGAGGTTGTTGGTGTTGAAGGCACCAAGACCGTACTTGCCGGCCTCGGCCTTCTTGAGCATGTCTGCTGCGTTGACGAGCATAAAAGAAACCTCCTGTAAGGTTGCTCCGATAACGCCTGAGATTTTACCACGGCGCACCCGAGCATAAACGTTCGTTTGTTCACGAATATCGTCCAAACAGACTTTTTTGACCGTTTGCCCTACGAAATCGACCCGTTGGGGAAAAATAGCTTGACGTTTGGACGCTTCACGTGCTTCAAAAGCCGACTATTAAGCTAAATCTGCATGAAAGGGTTCTGCATGAGCTCGCGTGCCATGGTGGTCGAATCGCCATGACCGGTTAGGCAAACGGTATCGGGCGGGAGAAGCCGGGCGAGCTTGGAGAGCGAGCGCAGAATCGCCGCCTCGTCTCCTCCAGAAAGATCGGTGCGGCCGTGCCCACCCGGAAACAGGGTGTCGCCCACAAAGGCAATGTTCCCCTGCTCGGTGGCAGCAAACAAGACGATCCCGCCCGGCGTATGCCCTGGCGTCTCGATCACCTGCAGGTAGATATCGCCCACCTTGATAGCATCTCCCTCGGCGAGCAGGTGCGTCGGCTCCCCGGGGTCAGGCGTCTCAATGCCCCACATAGCTCGCTGTTCCTCGATGTTCGCATGCGGCACCGCCACATCCTTAGCACACAGCTCATACTGGCAGCCCTCGCCAACGGTGGTTCGCACGCCTGCAACACCACCAACATGATCGGCATGGCCATGAGTGCATACGGCGCCAAACACGCGTACGCCGGGATGCTCGGCTCGAATATGCTCCACCAGGCGTTCGCCTTCCCATGCGGGATCGATAATCACGCACTCATTGTCCGAAATAACAGCATAGCTATTGGTCTGAATGGGACCGTTTACGAGCGTCTCGATCTCGACCGATCCCTTGGGAGTTAAATCCAAGGACACAGCACTCATGTCCCTCTCCTCTCTATAGAACTCGAGGCATCAAACGATGCCTCGAGTGTAGCGAATATCGATAATGTGACACGTTCGTCGCGACTAAACGCGGCGCTTAAGCTGGGCTCCACCCTCACCGGGCATCAGGCGGCGCGCGTCGTAGACCGAGTCAACGCTGCTGATGGAGGCCAGCAGCGGATCCAGACCACTCGCGTCCGAGATCTCGACCATAAAGCGCAGGGTTGCAATACCCTCGCGGTTGGTCGACGTGGCGGCAGAAAGGATATTGCCGCCCGCATCGCCAATGGCAATGGTGACATCCTTGAGCAGGCCCATGCGGTCCAGGCACTCGACCACGATCTCGACCTGGAAGAGGGTGTCGGCAGCGCCGTCCCACTCCACTTCGATCATGCGCTCGGGATGCTCCATAAGACCCTTGACGTTGGGACAGTTGGCGCGATGCACCGAAACGCCACGACCGCGCGTGATGAAGCCGACGATGTCGTCGCCCGTCACGGGGTTGCAGCAATGAGCCAGACGGACCAGCAGGCCGCTGTTGCTCTCGCCCTTGACGATAATGCCGTTACTGGCGCTCTTGCCGCGCTTTTGCGGCTTGCGGTTGGAGCCGCGAGCAGGCTGCTTAACAACTTCGGCGATTGCCTCGGCCTTGGTGAGCTGTTCCTCGGGTTTGGGGTCCAAGATTTGCTCGACCTTATTGCCCACGGCACGTGGGGCGACTTTACCCGCACCAACGGCGGCAAACAGGTCCTCGAGCTGCTTGTAGTTAAACTGCTCCGCCACGGTGTTGAGCGCACGCGTGGACCGCGGCGTAGAGATGCCGTACCCGCGCTTGCGCAGGTCCTTGGCCAGTATATCGCGGCCGGCAGCAGCGTCATCGTCTTTGGTCGCGGCGGCGAAGTAACGGCGGATCTTTGACTTGGCCGAAGGTGTCTTAACGATCTTGAGCCAATCACGCGACGGCTTAGAGCTCTTGTTGGTCAGGATCTCGACACGGTCACCCGTCTTGATCTCGTGCGTAAGCGGCGCCACCGCACCGTTGATCTTGGCGCCGACGCAGTGGTTGCCGACCTCGGTATGAACGGCGTAGGCAAAGTCGAGCGGTGTAGAGCCTGCACGAAGCGCCATGACCTCGCCCTTGGGCGTAAAGACAAAAATCTCCTGGTCAAACAAGTCGACCTTCAGCGAGTGCAGGTATTCCTTGGCATCGGTGATCTCGTCAGACGCCGCCCAGTCGAGTGAGTGCTTGAGCCAGTTAATCTGATCATCCAGACGCTGGGCATCATTGGTCTTTGAGGCAGACGATCCGCCCGACTTCTTATAGAGCCAGTGGGCGGCAATGCCGTACTCGGCCTGCTCATGCATCTCGTAGGTTCGAATCTGAATCTCGAGCGGACGAGCCGTGGGTCCGATAACCGTCGTGTGAAGCGATTGGTAGTTATTGACCTTGGGCATGGCGATATAGTCTTTAAAGCGACCGGGCATGGGGTGCCACAGCGTATGCACCGCACCGAGCGTGGAATAGCAATCGCGCACCGAATGGGTGATGACGCGCAGCGCCACCAGGTCGTAAATCTCGGAGAACTCCTTGCCCTTGCGCTTCATCTTTTGATAGATAGACCAATAGTGCTTGGAACGGCCGTTGATCTGAAAGCCCTCCAGGCCAATGCGGTTGAGCTCATCGGTGAGCGTCTTGATAGTCTCGGCCAGATAGCGCTCGCGAACCTCGCGCGACTCGGCTACCATGCGCGAGATGCGCTGGTAGGCATCGGGCTCCAGGTAAAAGAAGGACAGGTCCTCGAGTTCCCACTTGATAGAGCTCATGCCCAGACGGTCGGCCAAGGGCGCGTATACGTCCATGGTCTCGCGGGCCTTAAACAGGCGACGGTCCTCGCGAAGGGCCGCCAGCGTACGCATGTTATGCAGGCGGTCGGCAAGCTTGACGATAATGACGCGGATGTCCTTGGACATGGCAAGGAACATCTTGCGCAGCGTGAGGGCCTGCTTCTCGTCCATGCTGTCGACTTCGATGTTGGTGAGCTTGGTCACGCCATCGACGAGCTCGGCCACCGTATCGCCAAACAGGCCGGAAACATCGGCAAGCGAGGTCTCGGTATCCTCGACGGTATCGTGCAACAGCGCGGCGCACACCACATCGCAGTCCATCTTGAGATCGGCCAAAATGATGGCCACCTCGACGGGATGGTTGATGTACATCTCACCCGAGCGGCGCTTTTGGTTGCAGTGCTTCTCGGCAGCAAAGCAATAGGCCTGCTCCACCTTAGAGAAGTCGTCCTCATTCATATATTTGAGGCACAGGCGCTCTAGCTTGTCGTAGCTGTCCGCCATAATCTCGGGCGGCAGCTCATCGGCATGCTTATAGTGCTCCATCTCCGAAAACGGCTGGAGGGTGGAATCATGGGCGGTACGGGCTGCGGCATCCATCGAGGTCCCCTTCCCCTAGGCCCGCGGTACGATCGGGCGGTTAACTTTGGCTAGCATATCAGAAGCGCACGAATCGAGCGCCCAGCTCCGGAAAGCCGAGAACTCCATGCGCGAGCGCAAGCCCTCCAAATAGCGAATTGACCTGCTCAATTGCACGCGGCCAGGGTTTTCGGCCATCGCGATGCGACGCGTATCGTCAAACCCCGAAACGCGACAGAAACCGAGCTCTTCGAAGATTCCCAGGCCGCTTTCCACCGAGCGCTCGTCGACCGGCGTGCGAGCATCGATGGCAAGGCACATCTGCGCAATGTCGATATCGCTTGCGCAGAATGAATCGTCCCCCGTCTTGCCACGGTTGGAGCGCCACATGGTCTGCAGCGCTCGATAGAGCGTGACAAGCTCATCGCGCTCGGGCGCGTAACAGTCGAGTAGGCGCTCGTTAATGCGAGCGTCACGCGACGAATAGAGCAGGTGAATCACGGCAGGTTGGCCGTCGCGACCGGCGCGTCCGCTCATCTGGTTGAACTCGATGGCGCCAAAGGGCATGTGGTAGAGCACGACATGGCGGATATCGGGCAAGTTCACGCCCTCACCAAAGGCAGAGGTCGAAACGATGCAACTGAGGTTTCCGTCACGAAACGCTTCCTCTACGCGGCGGCGATCGGAACGCGCGAGCCCGGCGTTATAGAACGCGATATGGGTCGCACAGTCTGGCACGCGTTTGCGCAACGTCTTGGCGAGCGCCACGGACTGGTCGCGCGAATTGACGTAAATGACGGTCTTCTCCCCCGTCGCCACGATCGACACCAAACGATTCTCGCGGCTCGCAAGGTCGCGGTCGTCCTCGAGCTGCAGGTTCTCGCGCACCGTCTCGTCGACCACCGTGCGAGTAATCGGCAGCATGCGGGCAAGCTCGGCCACGACCGGAGCCGTCGCGGTGGCCGTCGCAGCCATAACAACCGGGTCGCCCAGGGCTTTGAGGATATCGGGCATGTCGAGATAGGCGCTGCGGTCGCCGCCCTTGGCAAGGCCGGCGTGGTGCGCCTCATCGATAACGACAAAGCCGATGCGGCCCGAACGCGCGAAGCGGTCACGGTGGATAGATAGGAACTCGGGCGTCGTGAGCACGATACCGGTGCGGCCCGAAGCTAGGCCGGCGAACACATCATCGCGTGCGGCCTCCACGGTCTCGCCGGTCAGCACGCCAACGCCAATGCCAAGCGCTGCCATCGTCGACGAGAGGTGATAGGCCTGGTCGGCAACAAGCGCACGCAGCGGATAGACAAAGATGCTCGCACGTCCGCGAAGGACAGCCTCGCGCGCAGCATGTACATGGAAGATGAGAGACTTGCCGCGGCCCGTTCCCATAACGGCCAAGACGCTCTGGTGGTCGGCCAAGGCATCGAGCGCCTCAACCTGCGCGCGGTGCGGCTGGTTCGATCCGATAAAGCTATGGATAAGCGAGCGCGTGAGCTCGGTATAGGAAAGCTGGGCGAGCGTTTGGCGCTTGCGGGACTCCAGACGAAGACCGGCGTCCGCAGGCTCCACGCCGCGGCGAAGCTCACATGCCGGGTCGCCAACGCTGGGCGCCGTGGTATCGCGGACCAAGACATCCTTGATCATGAGCTTTGGCTTTACGCGACCTTGCCAATGCTCGGCCACGGCCTCGAACACCAAGTCGACGGCGCTGTCGCAATTGATGAGCCTATCGATCTGCGGCACGCGAAACATGATGGCCGGCACACTCGCGGCGCCATCGGTCGCCACAAAGCGCATGTGCTCGCCGGTTTTGCCCACCACGGCGCGATCGCACATCGTCACGCCCTCGGCGGCCAGAAGCGGCACCTTATTGCCCTGGCCAAACGGCTCAAGACGAGAAATCTGCTCGATAGTCTCGATATTCAGCTCGGAGAGGTCGACGGTGGCGGCAACCTCGTCGGTGTCCTCAAAGTCCTCGGCGGGAAGCTCGGACAGCACGGCGGAAAGGCGACGACGGAACTCATCGAGCTTGGACGCCTCGATGGTCACGCCCACCGCACCGGCATGCCCGCCGCGGCGAATCAGCAGGTCGGAGCAACGCTCGACGGCGTCGAACAGGTTGACTTTGCCCACCGAGCGGCCCGATCCGCGTGCAATGCCGTCCTCAATCGAGAAGAGCAGCGCCGGCACGTGGTAGCGATTGGCCAGGCGGCTCGCCACGATGCCCTTGACGCCCTCGTGCCAGCCCTCACCGCCCACGACGATTGCGCGCCCGCCGTCATAAGTCTCCTCGACCTTCGCCATGGCATCGCGCGTAAGCTCGGCCTCGATCTCGCGGCGTTGGCGATTGATTTCCTCGAGCTCGGCGGCAAGAGCGCTCGCTTCGATGGGGTCGCGGGCAAGCAGCAGGTCGAGCGCCAGCTTGGGATCAGCCATGCGGCCGGCAGCATTCAGACGAGGGATGAGCGAAAACGACAGGCCGTCGGCCGTAATGGTAGAAAGGTCGGCCTTGGCAAGTGCGGCAAGCGCGATATAGCCGGGGCGGGCCGTCACGCGCATCTGCTGGATGCCCTCGGCGACCAGTGCGCGATTCTCGGGCGTGAGCGGCATCATGTCGGACACGGTGCCCAGCGCTGCGACCTCTATCAGCGAACGCCAATACGACGGCTTGCCCAAACGCTCGCCCAGGACCTGCACCAGCTTGAGCGCCACGCCGGCACCGGCAAGCTCGCGCGAGGGACCCTCGTCCTCGAGCTTGGGGTCGGTCAGGGGCACGCCCTGCGGCACCTGGTCGGAGGGCTCGTGATGGTCCGTGACCACCAAATCGATCCCCAGGCTCTCCAGATAGGAAACCTCTTCCTTGGCGGCAATACCGTTATCGACGGTCACAATCAGGTTGGGTTGGGCGAGCTCGTTGACGCGGTCGAGCGCCGCACGCGACAGGCCGTAGCCCTCGTCAAAGCGATGCGGAATAAACGGCGTGACATCGGCGCCAAACGTGCGCAATGCCTCGGTCAACAGGCAGGTCGACGTAATACCGTCAACATCAAAATCGCCAAAGACCGCAATGTGCTCGTGGCTGCGAATAGCGCGCTCAACGCGGTCGGCGACGACCGCCATGCCCGGAATAACGAGCGGGTCGGCCCAGTCGCGATCGAGCGAAGGCGTCAAAAACAGCTGGCCTTCTTCGATGGATGTAATGCCGCGCGCAACCATAATGCGCGCCACCAGCCCGGGTATGCCCAGGCCAGCCGAAAACTCCTTTTCGAGCTCGGGGTTTTGCCGAGCGACCGCCCAGCGATGCGTCGTCTTAAGCGATGACATAGGCGCCCACCCCCGATAGGGGCAGGTCGCCGCGATACCTCTCACGGTTCATAGCGATGAGTCCTCTGTGTATGCCCGCTTCGGCAGGCAGATCTGTTGAACGGATTTATTATACCGTGCGGCACGGACGCACAACGTCCAGCACGCCGCGGTTTCGATAAACGAGGGCGGTAATAGCCTCGAAATATTCGAGCGTTTCTGACGCACGGACGCATGCGAGCGTCTAGCATATCCATTCAAAACGGATTCACGAGCAAAGGGAGTCACAAGAGCATATGAAGCAATGGGTTGGACTGGGCAAGTTTCTCGCGGGGCACATGCAGGTCATCGTTCCGATTTGCGTGACGCTCGGCGTGCTCTTTCCCCAGCAGATCGGCGTGCTCAAGCCAATCGTTCCCGCCCTGTTTGCCTTTATGACGTTCCAAGGTGCGCTCAGCAACACCTTTCACCAGGTGGCCGAGGTGTTCCGCCGTCCCCTGCATCTGATTTTGGCGTTATTTGTCTCGGCCGTGCTCATCCCCATCGCGGCGTATGCCATGGGCTCACTGTTCTTTGGTTCCAACCCAAACCTTGTCTGCGGCATCGTGCTCGAGTACAGCGTACCCGTGGCAGTCACCGCCTTTATGTGGATCAGCATGTTCGGCGGCAACGGCCCGCTCGCGCTCACCATCATCCTGACGTCCTCGGTCATCTCGCCCGTCACGATTCCGCTCACGCTTAAGCTCCTGCTGGGTGCCACCGTTGCAATCGATGTTCCGGGCATGATGCAGAACATGGCCTTTATGATCGCCATCCCCGCCGTGCTCGGCATCGTGATCAACGAGTTCACGCGCGGATGGGGACACGAGAAACTCTCCCCCGCGCTTTCGCCCGCCTGCAAGTTCATGATGATGGGTGTCATCGCCTCCAACTC
The DNA here is from genome assembly GCA_902490405.1 of uncultured Collinsella sp. Lineage (GTDB taxonomy): Bacteria > Actinomycetota > Coriobacteriia > Coriobacteriales > Coriobacteriaceae > Collinsella. The sequence goes on along the minus strand of CABUDS010000043.1, from coordinate 2,098 downwards.
CACCGCCATGAGCGAGTACGTGCTGCACATGAATGCGGTGCGCCTGGAAGTCGCCCTCTTTATTTTGACCTTCGCCATCAGCGGCTTTGTCGTCGGCATTCTGGTCGCCCGCGCGTTGCACCTGCCGTATAGCGAGACGACCACCATGTGCTTTACCTGCGGCATGCGCAATATCTCTTCGGGCGCCGTCATCGCCACGCAGTATTTTCCCGGCGAGGTCGTGTTTCCCGTCATGTGCGGAACGCTGTTTCAGCAGGTACTTGCCTCGTTTATCGGGCATCTCTTTGAGCGTCTAACCGGCGAGGAGCGCGCCGCCCAGCGCAAGCGCGTCGAGGCCGGCCGCGACGCCATGGCACGCTAGGCAGCACACTTTTCGCAGGCGTTCGCCTCGCTATGCGAGCGTTTCCAGATGCGCACGCAGGCGCTCTGCATCGATACCGAGCGTGGTCTCGGCATTGACCTGGGCCAAACGATAACCGACAAAGTAGGGCGAAACCACCCAACGCGGCAACACCTTGGCAATGGTCCGGCCGTCCATGTGGTAGAAGAACAAGTTGTACGACTCCGCGCGGCCGCCGTGGTGCTCGTGCAGGATATAGCGCAGGGCCACCTGAATCGCGTCGGCAAACAGGTCCGCTTCGGCTTGGTCGCGGGCGTCGTCGCTGGCGGCGATTCCCTGTGGAGCCGAGACGTTAACCTCAAAGAATCCCATAATCGGTTCGGTTGAGATGTTGACCGAGATTCTCCCCTGTTGCCAAACATTGATGCCTTCGAAATTGGCGGAAGTCAGCGAAGCATAGCCGTCTTCCTGCTCCAAGCCCACAATCTGCATGTGTGGATGGACGAGACTGCCGCCCGAAAGCGGGCCTTTGTTCTTGTACATGAGCACACTGCGGTACTGTTGGGAATCGATCATCTGCTGCCAACAGCCCAGGGCAAACCGCATCACATGATGCAGCTCGTCTGGCGCATAGGTCACCAAGTCGGCATCGTGATCTGCCGATTCAATCAACACGGTTTGACGGGTGGCGCGCAGGGTTTTGAACTTGTTCTCGAGCCAAATGCAGTCACCATCGCGCTGGATGATGTTGGCGAGCCCCTCCGTGTCGCAAAAGGGACACGCGGTGCCCGGGCGACGATTATCGTCGGGCTTGCCGCTCGCCTGCTGAACGTCAAATACCAGTGCCACAGGTTACACCTCCAGCGGCACGATCTTGGTGCCATGGAGCTCGGAGACGCCCAGTGCCGCAGCCACGGTTTCGCGGTTGGCCGTGGTGATACCGCCGCCGGGAAGGATGGTCAACCGATCGCCCGCATACTCGATTAAACGAGCCAGGTGATCGAAATTATCCTCGATCGACGTACCGGCCGCGCCGCCATGCGTCAGGATGCGCGTAACGCCGCAGTCGGCAAGTGTATCAATCGCATCGAGCTGAGCCTCGGGCGAGAGCTGGTCAAATGCCATGTGGAAGGTGATGTCAAGGGACTCGCGCTTGCACTCCTCGGTCGCGCAGCCCGTAGCCATAACGAGGGCGCCGAGAGTGAGCTCGTCGAGCGCCCAGCCGCCGGCACAGGGCTTGCAGCAGCCAAAGACCAGGCCGTCAACGCCGGCGCTCACAGCAAGGCCCAGGTCCATCTCCATCATGCGCAGCTCATCCTGGTTGTAATGAAAGTCGCCACCACGCGGACGAATCATGCACATCACCCGCGCATCGTGCTCGTGAGCGTAGCTGACCGTAGCGCTGATAACGCCGGCGGAAGGTGTGGTGCCGCCAACGGCAAGGTTGTCGCACAGCTCAATACGACTCGCACCGGCCTTAATGGCCGCCGGCACCCGCTCAAAGTTCTCGGCACAAAACTCGTACAGCATAGATAGACCCCCGAAGACAGCAGATGTTTTCCGACGGGCATTGTCACACACCCCCATGAAGTTGCGGTGGAATAAGGACTCTTTTGGCCTCTGAGGCTCCCATTTAGTCCCTATTCCACCGCAACTTAAAGGGGTAGTCGTTGGCATCTGCCACAACGTCGATGTTTTGACAACGACAGACACTATGACCCAATCCGAGGGCACTAAAAAGATAGGAGCCCCCGCTCG
>CABUDS010000042.1 GCA_902490405.1 uncultured Collinsella sp. | reverse complement strand
CATCCAGGGCTTTAAACACGCGAACGTGCTCTCCAAGCTCCTCACGAAGGGGTGCAGGCAGGGATAGACGACCTTTTGCATCGAGATTGCGCTCGTATGCACCCGTCATTCCCATGTGCGCCCTCCCCTCGGTTACTCAGATGGCACGTACGCGGGGAACCACCCCGCCTGTCGACGTCATCAATAATATGGGGAACCGCCCCATTTTTCAACACTTTTCCCCACCCCTTCCCCCACCCCGCCCCACCACTCCACCCCCAATATGTTGCAAAACGCCCCCGAGCATATGTTCGAAAACACAATATGTTGTGTTTGCAGCAAAGGCGGGATGCCACCTGTAGAACCACGCCCGCGAACCTCAACCTTCAAGTTGACCTTGAGGCGATTTTTACGTCCCTTTACACGCCGTTCACAGCACACACGGCCCACCACCGCGTCGGTGTCTGGCGAAAAATGGGGCGGGCCCCAGATTGCCCATGCGCGCAAAAGTACGTCTCGGCAATCCGGGGCCCGTCCCCTTTAATATTTATAAATATGCAGGTCAGCGAGGTGCTAGCGATGTGCCAGTGGATGCGCCGCCAGATAGACCTCGGTCAGTTGCGTGCGGTCGACATGCGTGTAGACCTGCGTGGTCGAAATATCGGCATGGCCCAAAATCTCCTGCAGCACACGCAGGTCGGCACCGCCCGCGAGCATGTGGGTGGCAAAGGAGTGGCGCAGGGTGTGGGGGTGGAGCCCCACCAGCCCCACCTGGCGCCCATACCGCTCGCATATCGCATGCACGGCCTGGCGCGACAGGCGACGTCCGTTCTTATTTAAAAAGACCGCAGAGGTCTCCGTCCCGTGAGCATGGGCGGCCAGGAGAGTGCGCCCGTCACCTATATAGTGTGTCAGGGCACGCGCCGCGCTTCCCACCAACGGGGCCAGACGCTCCTTGGAGCCCTTACCGCGCACCAGGACAAACCCGTCATCGATATGGATATCGCCCACATCGAGCCCAACCAGCTCACTCACGCGCAAGCCGCAACCGTAAAGCACTTCCAAGATGGCATGATCGCGCAGTCCCATCTCGCCCTCGGGAAAATCTTGATCGAGCAGTGCCGAGACATCCTCCACCGAAAGGTATTCCGGCAGGCGATCTGCCTTTTTGGGCAGGCGCAACGCCGCCGTCGGGTTTTGGGCCACGGCCCCATCGCGCACCAAAAAGGCATGCAGACCCTTCACGGCAGCAAGCGCGCGCTCCACCGAGGCGTCGGAATAGCCTCCGTCGCGGCGATCGGCAACAAAGCCCTCCACGACCTGACGGCTCACATCTTCAAAAGACGCAATGTCAGCCCGCTCCAGATAGGCGCAGTACGTCGTCAGGTCACGACGATAGGCCGCAATCGTGTTGCGAGCCAAGCCCCGCTCGATCGTGAGATAATCGAGATACTCCCCCGCCGCCACTGCGAGCGACGAGGGAGTAGCTTCGGTATGTTCTTGGTTGGCCGGCACCCTTAGTCCGTAGCGAGGTTCTTGGGCGTCACCTGCAGACGGTCGACACCCTCGTGCTGGCCGATCGAGGCGCGCACGAACTCGCGGAACAGCGGCTGCGGGTTGGTCGGACGGCTCTTGAACTCGGGATGAGCCTGGGTGGCCACATACCACGGATGTACGTCGCGCGGCAGCTCGACCATCTCGACCAGACGCTCGTCGGGCGAAAGGCCCGAGATAACCAGACCGGCGTCCTCGAGCTGGTCACGGAAGGCGTTGTTGAACTCAAAACGGTGACGGTGACGCTCGTAGACGAGCTCCTCGCCATAGGCCTCGCGCGCGAGGGTATCGGCGGCGAGCTTGCACGGATAGGCACCCAGACGCATGGTGCCGCCTTTCTCGGTCACGTCCTCCTGCGAGCTCATCAGATCGATAACACTATACGGGCCGTCCGGATCGAACTCGGAGGAACTGGCGCCGGCAAGGCCGACCACGTTGCGGGCGAACTCGCACACGGCCACCTGCATACCCAGGCAAATGCCCAGATACGGAATCTTATGCTCACGGGCAAACTCGGCCGCGAGGATCTTGCCCTCCAGGGCGCGCTTGCCAAAGCCGCCGGGGACCAGGATGCCCGAGGCGTCGCCCAGGACCTCGGAGACGTTCTGCTCGTCGAGGCTCTCGCCATCGACCAGCTGCACGTCAACGTGGCGATCGTAGAACACGCCCGCGTGGTGCAGGGCCTCGATAACCGACAGGTAGGCATCGGGCAGCTGCGTATACTTGCCCACGACGGCGATCTTCACCTTGTCGGCGTGATGGTTGGCGTGATTCTGCTTGCGCAGGAACTCGTTCCACTCGCTCATGTCGCGCTCACGCGGGTCCAGACCCAGGCGCTCGCAAATGCGCAGGTCAAAGTCCTGCTCGGCAAGCAACTGCGGAACATCGTAGATGCTCGCGCAGTCCTCGTTGGTAAAGACACAGTCGGTGTCGACGTCGCAGAAGCTTGCGATCTTGCCGCGGATGGCATCGTCGATATGGTGGTCGGAGCGCAGAACGATAATATCGGGCTGGATACCAAAGCTGCGGAGCTCCTTGACGGAGTGCTGCGTCGGCTTGGTCTTGACCTCGTGGGCGGCGGCGATATAGGGAACGAGCGACACGTGGATGTAGCAGACGTTCTCGGGGCCAGCCTCCTTGCGATACTGGCGAATGGCCTCGACAAACGGCTGCGACTCGATGTCGCCGATGGTGCCGCCCAGCTCAGTGATGACCACGTCGGAGCCGGTCTGCTCCTCAATACGACGGAACTTATCCTTAATGGCGTTCGTGACGTGCGGAATCACCTGCACGGTGCCGCCCAAAAAGTCACCGCGACGTTCACGGGCGATCAGGCTCTTATAGATGGCACCAGTCGTAAAGTTGGAATCGCGGGTCAGGTTCTCGTCAATAAAGCGCTCGTAGTGGCCCAGGTCCAGATCGGACTCGTAGCCGTCCTCGGTCACAAAGACCTCGCCATGCTGGAACGGGCTCATGGTGCCGGGGTCGACGTTCAGATACGGGTCGGCCTTTTGCATCGTTACTTTGTAGCCACGCGACTTGAGTAGACGGCCCAGCGAGGCCGCGGTAATACCCTTGCCCAGAGACGAAACCACGCCGCCGGTCACAAACACATGCTTGGTCATATTGAGTTACCTGCGCTTCCCGTAGAAGTTGTCCATACACATCTTACGGGTCTTCATTGTAATACTCGCGACGCGCGCCGCACGCAATTTTTCTTACGCGCAATCGCATTTCTCCATCTCGAAACAAAACGCCGTCCGGTTGCCCAGGCGGCGTCGTTTCCACTATGGATGCGCGCTGTTATCGATCGGCGAATTCGTCCTTGATTAAGTCCTGCGCGAGCATACCGGCACGGATGCCCTCTAGATACCACTCGCCACGCTCCGTGAGACAAATACCATTTGCGAGCTGGCCGCCGTCGTCGCTGTAGCGCGAAACGACCTCAATGATGTCTTCGGATTCCAGGCGTTCAATTGCCGCGCGGGCGCGATACGGGGACACCCCCACACGCTCGGCAAGCGTCTTGCGCGAAAAGCCATAAAATCCGCCGTTGTCTTCGGACTGCTGTGCGATCTCCATCAGCACCTGCACCTCGACACGCTTCATATCGTTGACACTCGCACGACCCTTGCCAGCCATGGCAGCCTCCTCAAACCGAGCACGGGCATCACTTGCACCGCGCGCGACCGGCACACCCCATGATGGCCGGCAACACCCATCATGCGGCATCCCCGCAAAAGGATGAAACAATTAGGGTTATTGTATACCGTCCAAATCGCTTATAGGCAGGTAAACGGGCTAATTTTAGGTTAAACGGTAGCTTTGTTGATAAAAGGGGCGCACCGAATGCATACCCGATGCGCCCCTTTCAGACCAATTGATCCAGGCTTAGCGGTGGAAGAAACCGCGGCGCTCGAACTTGGGCTCGCAGCACACGTTGATGCCCAGCTTGCGCAACACCGTCTCGTCCGTCGGCGAGATGATCACGCTAAAGAAGGCATCGCAGCCGCGCAGCTGCTCCAGGCCCGAAAGGACGCGGGCCGCCGTCTCGCTCGTTGCCGAGGTGATCGAGAGCGCCATAAGCGTCTCGTCGGTGTGCAGGCGCGGGTTCTTGCTACCCAGGAAATGCGTCTTGAGCTTGCTGATAGGCTCAATCGCCTCATCACTAATGACCTCGAGCTCAAGATCAACGCCCGAGACATGCTTAAGCGCGTTCATGATGAGCGAGCTCGCGGCGCCCAGGCGCGTGGAAGTCTTACCGGTCACCACGGAGCCGTCGGGCATGACCATGGCGCCTACAGGGCCACCCGTCAGCTGCTCCCTGGTAAGGGCGGCCGAGCGTGCCGGCGAGTAATTCTTGTCGATACCGGCCTTCTTCATAATGAGCTTGAGACGATCAACCTGCTCATCGCCCACGCCGGTGCGGCGCACATTTTCGACCGCGGTAAAGTAGCGGCGGACAATCTCCATCTTGGAAGCGTCGCGACAGGCATCGTCATCGGTGATGGCAAAGCCGACCATATTAACACCCATGTCGGTGGGGCTCTGGTAGGGGCTCTTGCCCAGGATCTTTTCCATCAGGGCACGGACCACCGGGAAGGCCTCGACGTCGCGGTTGTAGTTGACCGTGGTCTTGTTATAGGCCTCCAAGTGGAAGGAGTCGATGATATTGGCGTCGTCGAGGTCGGCCGTGGCGGCCTCATAGGCGATGTTGACCGGATGCGTGAGGGGCAGATTCCAGACCGGGAACGTCTCGAACTTGGCGTAGCCGGCGGCGGTGCCGTGCTTGTGCTCGTGATAGAGCTGAGACAGGCAGGTGGCGAGCTTGCCCGAGCCGGGGCCGGGAGCGGTGACCACGACGAGCGGACGGGTGGTCTCGACAAACTCGTTCTTGCCATAGCCGTCGTCGGACACGATCAGGTCGACGTCGTGCGGATAGCCCTCGATGGGATAGTGCAGCTTGGCGGGAATGCCGAGCGCGTTCAGGCGATTGCGGAACACATCGGCGGCGGGCTGGCCGGCGTACTGGGTGATGACCACCGCCGCGACAGCGAAACCGTTGCCGCGGAACAAGTCGACCAGGCGCAAAACGTCCTCGTCATAGGTAATGCCCAGGTCACCGCGAGCCTTGTTCTTCTCGATGTGGTTCGCGTTAATAGCAATGATGACCTCGACGTCGTCGGCAATGCTCTTGAGCATGCGAAACTTGCTGTCAGGCTCAAAACCCGGCAGCACGCGACTCGCGTGATAGTCGTCAAACAGCTTGCCGCCAAACTCCAAATACAGCTTGCCGCCAAACTGCGAGATGCGCTCCTTAATATGAGCGGCCTGCAGCTCGATATACTTCGCGTTGTCGAAACCCTGGCGCATGTATGGCTCCCGTCCCGTTTCCATTTAATGTTCTAGGCGATTATAACGGAGCAGACCCTCCCCGGAGCCCAGGCCACCAACAGGCACCAACCAAACACGCCCACTACAACCACTGGGGACCCGGAATAGCTAATTTGAAGCAGGAACCAAGTCACTCCGCACCAACAATGGAAACGTCACTGGCAGAGCCAAAGTCAACGAACGGGCACCAGAGCGGGCAAGCTGTTCCCCTGCACCAACAATAACAGCGTCGCAGGTTGAGCATAAGTCAGCGAGCGCCGTCCAGGACGTACAAGTTGGCATGAAAAAGGCAAGGCATAGACCTTTTGGTCATGCCTTGCCTTTTGAATGACAAATTGTCGTTCTGGGCGGCGCGCAGCGTCGACTAGTTGCGCGGTTCGTAGAACCGCGCAACATAAGTGCGCCCCCTCCCGCGCACGGAACGGGAGGGGGCTAAAGGTAGGAGTCTACCGGTGGGTTGACCCCACCGGACAGACGATGACCAGATGATCCTCTACAGGATCGTCAAGGTTTCCGTGGGGTACCCGTTGGGTACTTAGAGCATCACGCAAGCGACGGTCAGGATGATGGCGCAGACGACGGAGAGAGCGACGATGAGCTTAAGGGCAAACTTGAGCCAGGTCGTCCACTCGATCTTGGCCAGGGCAAGACCGCCCATGATGGCGCCGGAGGTCGGGGTGAACAGGTTCACGACACCGATGGCGGCGGAGAAGATCATGACCATGACCTCGGGCGAGAAGCCGAGCTTAACAGCCAGCGGTCCCATGATGGGCATGGAGACAGTAGCCATACCGGAGGTCGAGGGGATCAGGAAGGACAGGCCGAAGTAGACCAGGAAGCTCATGGGAGCGAAGATCACGCCGGACAGGCCAGCCAGAGCATTGGCGGCAGCGTCGAGGACGTAGACGTCGAGGCCGGTGCTAGCCATGAGGACGGAGATACCACGGGCGAGAGCGATGACGAGGACAACGGACATCATGTCGGCAGCGCCGGTGATGAAGGTGTTGACGATCTGCTTCTCGGACAGGCCACCGATGATACCGATTAAGATAGCCATGAGGAAGAACCAGGTGGAAGCCTCGTCGAAGTACCACTGGCCAATGGGCAGGCCGGTGATCAGGGCAGACCAGCCCTGAACGATGGCGTTACCGTCGGCGTCATAGACAGCGCCAGCATCGAAGAAGTTGGCGACGCCCTCGTTGAGGTCGGCCAGCGGGATGAAGCCGACGATCATGACGACGAAGGTGAAGGCAAAGGCGATCAGAACACCCTTCTGACGACCGGTGAGCTTGACCTCCTTGTTAACCTCGGAAGCAGCCTTGCCGTGAGCCTCTTCGGCGTCCTTGAGCTCCTGCATCGAAAGGATGGTGGAACCCTTGTCAGCCTTGACCTTCTTGGCATAGCTCATGACGAAGAAGATGGACATGGCAGTGGTAACGATCCACAGGACGGCACCGAGGCCGATGATGATGGACTGGTTGACCTCAATGCCAACGCCGGTCAGAGCGTCGACGGCAGCGCCGACGGCGAACGGGTTAACCGTGGAGCCCAGGCAGCCGCAGCCAGCGCCGAGCAGGACGGTAGCAGCGCCGACCATGGGGTCGAAGCCAGCGGCCATCATGGTAGCGGCGAGCAGGGCGTAGAAGGGAACGGTCTCCTCGCACATACCATAGGTGGTACCACCGAGGGAGAAGATAAGCATCAGCACGGGAACGAGCATGATCTCGTTGCCCTTAAGCTTCTGCACCAGAACGGCAATGCCGTTGTCCAGGGCGCCGGTCTCGGTCATCATGCCGAGGAAGCCGCCGAGGATCATAACGAAGAGGCAGACGGGCAGAGCGTCAGCGAAGCCCTTGACCGGGGCGGTGCAGAAATCGCTCAGGCGAGCAGCGGTAACCGCGCCACCGGACGTACCGGAGACGATAACGGTAACAACCGCGACAATTGCCAGCAGAGCAAGAAGAATGGTGAACGATGAAGGCATACCGCGCTTTTTCTTAGCGGTCTCAGTCATAGTTCTCATCCCCCCTTCATAAATCATTTACTGATCTCGCGCAAAGCGGCTCTTCCGTGCCGTGCATGTCGCTCGGTGCGAGATTTTTACCAGACAAAAGCGCTCGGGGTGCGCAGCAATGCACCCCGAGCGAGATGCTAGATGCTCTTACTTGAGCGTAGCGTACATGACAGCCTTGATGGTGTGCATGCGGTTCTCGGCCTCGTCGAAGACCTTGGAAGCGGGGCTCTCGAAGACCTCGTCGGTGACCTCCTGCTCGGTGATGCCGAACTGCTCGCACTTCTCGGCACCAATGGTAGTGTTGGTGTCGTGGAAGCTGGGCAGGCAGTGCAGGAAGATGGCACCCGGGTTGGCCATAGCCATGACCTCGGAGGTAACACGATACGGGGTGAGCTGAGCGATGCGCTCGGCCCAGACCTCGTCGGGCTCGCCCATGGAGACCCACACGTCGGTGTAGATGACGTCGGCACCGGTGACGCCGTCCTTGACGTCGGTGGTCAGCTTGATGGTGCAGCCGTTGGCCTCGGCGATGGGCTTGCAGGCCTCGATGACGTCGTCAGCGGGCATGCACTCCTCGGGGCCGCAGGCCACGAAGTTCATGCCGAGCTTGGAGCAGACAACCATGAGGGAGCGAGCGACGTTGTTCTTGCAGTCGCCCATGAAGACGAGGGTCTTGCCCTTGATGTCGTAGTTGAAGTTCTCCTGGACGGTCAGGATGTCGGCGAGCATCTGGGTGGGGTGCCACTCGGTGGTCAGGCCGTTCCACACGGGCACGCCGGACTTAGCAGCGAGCTCCTCGACGTCGTCCTGGGCAAAGCCGCGGAACTCGATGCCGTCATACATACGGCCGAGAACGCGGGCAGTGTCCTCGATGGACTCCTTCTTGCCCATCTGCGACGAACCGGGATCGAGGTAGGTGACGCCCATGCCCAGATCCATGCCGCCGACCTCGAAGGCGCAGCGGGTACGAGTGGAGGTCTTCTGGAAGAGCAGAACGATGTTCTTGCCCTCGAGATAGCGGTGAGGAACGCCAGCGCGCTTCATATCCTTGAAGTTCTTGGAGAGCTTGAGCAGGTACTCAATCTCCTCGGTGGTGAGGTCGAGGAGCTTGAGGAAGCTACGGCCGGAGAGGTTAACACCCATGGTTCGTTTCCTTTCGAAGAAATGAATTCCTTAATTACTTACGTAATAGCGCCCGTTTGACGGGCGAAACCGGTGCGGTTGTAGGGAGACCGCACCGGAAACTGAAAGACTTAGAGGTCCTCGCGCCAGAAGGGCATGCTCATGCAGCGCGGGCCGCCGCGGCCGCGGGAGAGCTCGGCGGAGGGCACGACGAGAAGGTCCAGCCCCTCCTTGTACAGCACGTCGTTGGTGACGGTGTTGCGGGCGTAGACGCAGATCTTGCCGGGCTCGACGCACAGGGTGTTGGAGCCGTCGTTCCACTGCTCGCGGGAGGCCGCGATCGGGTCGCCGCCGCCGCAGGGGATCAGCTTGACCTGGTCGACGCCGGTGGCGTCCTCCAGGACGTGCTCGAGGGTGTCCTCGATCAGGCGGATGTTCACGTCGCCCGGGTTCTTGCCGGCGGTCAGCTCGTAGACGCGCAGGGTGCCCATGATGGCGGGGTGGATCGTGAACTTATCGACGTCGATCTGGGTGAAGACCGTGTCGAGGTGCATGAAGGCGCGCGAGACGGGGATGTCGAAGGCCAGGATGCGCTCGACCTTGGAGTCGGAGTTCCAGAAGATGTTCTGGGCCATGACGTCGATGGCGGCCGCCTGGGTGCGCTGGGAGATGCCGACGGCGAGGGTCTTCTCGTTGATGTTCAGCACGTCGCCGCCCTCGGTGTGGAACTGGCAGTCGCGGCGGAAGTACAGGGAGACGTCCTTGTAGTCGGGGTGGTACTTGAAGACGTACTTGCCGTACAGGGTCTCGCGGTTGCGGGTGACCGAGTACATGCGGTTGAGGTTGACGCCCTCGCCGACGACCGCGAACGGGTCGCGGGTGAAGTAGAGGTTGGGCATCGGGTCGATGATCAGGTCGGACTCGGACTCGGAGTTGACCAGGGAGTCGAGGGTCGTGGACGCCGTGAGGGGCATGTCGATCTCGGCCTTGGTCATGCCGGCCATGGTCTTCTTGACGAACTCGAGGTTGTCCTCGATGGAGTCCAGCTTCTCGCGGACGATCTGCGGCATGTGCTGGCCGCGGATGCCGGCCTCGGCGATGTACTGGTCGGTGAACTCGGCGCGGGCGCCGGGGACCTGGTCGAACACCTCGGCGACGAGGTTCTCGAGGTAGAGCACCTCCACGCCCTGGTCCCTCAGGATCTGGGCGAAGGTGTCGTGCTCCTGCTGCGCGACCTCCAGGAACGGGACGTCGTCGAACAGGAGTCGCTCGAGCTCGTCGGGCGGCAGGTTGAGGAGCTCGTCGCCGGGACGGTGCAGGCAGACCTTCCTGAGCTTGCCGATCTCGGAAGGCACGTGCAGACCTTTCGTCATGGCCTCCTACCTTTCTTTCGGGCCCCTGTCAGGGCCGATTCGTTAGCGCCCCTCCGTGTGAGGCGTTATTGCTGACGACATATTTATATCCAAATTCAGTTCATACTTCCACCTCGCCCCCGAACGGTTTTATATGAGGGGTGAACGGCATACACATATACTTCACGCATGGCACACTTCGATTTAATAAAGTGTATTTACGTGCTTAAACGCGTATTCAATCCAATAATCAAATGGAACTAAACTTTATTAAACCACCCTCAAATTGCATATTTCCAATAGAGCTATGAATAGAATTAGCGATTCGTACCGCGTCTCAACCATTTTCATTTTTATTCAGAAAAAAGTTTGTCCTATTCATTTCTGGTAAACGAATTACCGTTTACCAGACGCTTGATACCGTTCACCGGAAGCTCAGTATAAGGCCCAGCGAATACCGGCTTGCTTTACGGCCCCATTTGTAACAACTTGACTTCTCGGTATAGAAAAACGGACCCGCTTCCCTCGTGGAAAACGGGTCTGTTATCGATAATCGTAGACAGATTTGAGCGGCTTTGAGAGCCGTCGGAATCCTAGCGATCGAACTCCGCCAGCGCCTCGCCCAAAAGCCTTAAGCCCTCGCGCAGAACGTCCTCGCTCGCGCAGTAACCCAGGCGTGCGCCGCAGGGAAGCTCAAAGCGGCTGCCGGGAACCAACAGCACTCCCCTTTCGGCCAGCAAGCGCTTGCAGAACCCCTCGTCGTCCTCGGGGATATCCAGCTGGATAAACGAGGTGGATACGCCCTGCGGCGCCGTCCAGGAAACGCGGTGCTGCGTATCGATCCAAGCCTGCGCGATATCGCGGTTGCCAAACACGATTTTGCGGTTGCGCTCGAGGATCTTGTCCTTGTGCTCGAGCACATAGGTTGCCAGGACGTCGTTGAACACACCGCCGCAGATCATGGTGTAATCGCGATAGGTGCGGATGCGGTTGGAGACCTCTTCGTCGGCCACGACCCAGCCCACGCGAGCCGCAGGCGTCGAATAGGTCTTGGACACCGAGTTGGTGACAATGGCCTTCTCGTACACATCGGCCATCGACATAAACGCCTCGGTGTTTTCAAGCGGAAGGTACACCTCGTCGCACAGCACATAGGCGCCAATCGAGCGGGCGATCTCGGCAATCTGGCCGAGCGTATCGGCATCGAGCACGGTACCGATGGGGTTCGACGCGTTGTTGATGCAGATGAGCTTGGTGTTGGGACGAACGAGGTGCTTGAGCTCCTCGATATCGGGCTTCCAGCCGAGCTCCTCGCGAAGCTCCCAGTACTCGACCTCGGCGCCCAGCGTGCGCGGAATCTCGTAGAGCGGCGCATAGGTGGGCCACTCGGCAATCACATGGTCGCCGGGCTCGACAACAGCCATGATGGCGTTGAGGTTGGCACCCGTGCAACCGTTGGTCTGCAGAATGTGATCGGGATTGACCTCGCGACGATACAGTTTGGCGACCTCCGCCTTAAAGTCGGGCGAGCCCTCGATCCAGCCGTAGTTCATCTTCTCGCGGTCCAGGCGCTCGTAGAACGTGGCGCCGTCCTGCTCATCGAGCGCGCGCAGCTCGCCCATGGTGAGCGACGAGATCGTCGACTGGGCGATGTCCCACGTGGCGCTCTTCTCCCAAACGTTGAGCCATTCCTCAACGCCAATCGTCTTAATGTCCATGGCCAAGCTCCTTACAAAAGCAGTCATCCAACCGTGTTGACGTTCCTCATACAAGATTGGGGCGGCGCGAAAACCCGCACCGCCCCAATGGGAGACATCTAATGGCAGCTAGATGTTTGTAGTAAGACCTGTACGGGCCTTTGAAGACCTTAGAGGTCCTCGCGCCAGAAGGGCATGCTCATGCAGCGCGGGCCGCCGCGGCCGCGGGAGAGCTCGGCGGAGGGCACGACGAGAAGGTCCAGCCCCTCCTTGTACAGCACGTCGTTGGTGACGGTGTTGCGGGCGTAGACGCAGATCTTGCCGGGCTCGACGCACAGGGTGTTGGAGCCGTCGTTCCACTGCTCGCGGGAGGCCGCGATCGGGTCGCCGCCGCCGCAGGGGATCAGCTTGACCTGGTCGACGCCGGTGGCGTCCTCCAGGACGTGCTCGAGGGTGTCCTCGATCAGGCGGATGTTCACGTCGCCCGGGTTCTTGCCGGCGGTCAGCTCGTAGACGCGCAGGGTGCCCATGATGGCGGGGTGGATCGTGAACTTATCGACGTCGATCTGGGTGAAGACCGTGTCGAGGTGCATGAAGGCGCGCGAGACGGGGATGTCGAAGGCCAGGATGCGCTCGACCTTGGAGTCGGAGTTCCAGAAGATGTTCTGGGCCATGACGTCGATGGCGGCCGCCTGGGTGCGCTGGGAGATGCCGACGGCGAGGGTCTTCTCGTTGATGTTCAGCACGTCGCCGCCCTCGGTGTGGAACTGGCAGTCGCGGCGGAAGTACAGGGAGACGTCCTTGTAGTCGGGGTGGTACTTGAAGACGTACTTGCCGTACAGGGTCTCGCGGTTGCGGGTGACCGAGTACATGCGGTTGAGGTTGACGCCCTCGCCGACGACCGCGAACGGGTCGCGGGTGAAGTAGAGGTTGGGCATCGGGTCGATGATCAGGTCGGACTCGGACTCGGAGTTGACCAGGGAGTCGAGGGTCGTGGACGCCGTGAGGGGCATGTCGATCTCGGCCTTGGTCATGCCGGCCATGGTCTTCTTGACGAACTCGAGGTTGTCCTCGATGGAGTCCAGCTTCTCGCGGACGATCTGCGGCATGTGCTGGCCGCGGATGCCGGCCTCGGCGATGTACTGGTCGGTGAACTCGGCGCGGGCGCCGGGGACCTGGTCGAACACCTCGGCGACGAGGTTCTCGAGGTAGAGCACCTCCACGCCCTGGTCCCTCAGGATCTGGGCGAAGGTGTCGTGCTCCTGCTGCGCGACCTCCAGGAACGGGACGTCGTCGAACAGGAGTCGCTCGAGCTCGTCGGGCGGCAGGTTGAGGAGCTCGTCGCCGGGACGGTGCAGGCAGACCTTCCTGAGCTTGCCGATCTCGGAAGGCACGTGCAGACCTTTCGTCATGGCCTCCTACCTTTCTTTCGGGCCTTACTGGCCGAATGTATCAGCGCCCCTCCGTATGGGACGCTGCTTGCTGACAGCTCTAGTTATATCCAAAAACCACCCGCAATTCCACCTCGCCCCCGAACGGTCAGCAAAGTGCGATGAACGGTATATCGCATATGATTCCCCCATGATGCACTTCAGTTTCGTAAAGCAGATTTTCCTAGGTAAACGTTATTTTTTTCTAGTAATTCAAGACGAAACACTCAAAGTTATCCATGATTCAAAATTGCATAGCGAAAACGGTTTTCTGCATATATATGACGCCTGTCCTCGATTCGACCTACATTCGATTATATTCAGCTTGCTATCATTCTTATTCATACATTCTCACCAGTTGTGTGAGGATATAGATCGCTTACTCAAAGCACCGGGCGTTAGTACTTCGGCTCGTCAGCGTTAGAAGTAGGTAAAGATACCGTTCGCACAATGCGTCCGTGCCATAGGTCGACTAAATTGAGACAATAGAGAATAGTGTTAGGCTACCGTCCCCTGCGGGGACTGAACGGACAGATGAATATGCCGAGCAAAATCGAAAAAAGGCAAGCCGCCGCAAAGCTGCGCAAACCGCCGCGCGACTTCTCGTACACGCAGAACCGAGAGCTCAGCTGGCTGTGCTTTGATAACCGCGTGCTTGACGAGGCATTCGACGAGACCGTTCCTTTGTTCGAGCGCCTTAAGTTCGTCTCGATCTTCGAGTCAAACCTCGATGAGTTCCTCATGGTGCGCGTGGGTGGCCTGTCCGACCTGGCCGAGCTCAAAAAGCAACCTGTCGACAACAAGAGCAATATGACCGCCTCCGAACAGGTCGATGCCGTCATGGCAGAGCTGCCCGGGCTCCTTACCCGCTGGGAGTCCATTTTTAAGAACATCGAGGGCAAACTCAACGCCCTGGGCGTTCACCGCGCTCGCATCGATTCGCTTACGCCCGAGGAGCGCACCTTTGTCACCCGCTACTTCCAGGCCTACGTGTCGCCGGTCATCTCGCCGCTGGTGATCGACCCGCGCCACCCCTTCCCCAACCTGCGCAACGGCGCGCTCTACCTGGCCTGCGGCTTGGACGGCGTCACCGACGAGGAAAGTCTGCTGGGCCTGATCGAAATTCCCGCCTCGATGAACCGCGTGGTCGAGATCCCCTCGCCCACCGGCACCTACTCCTACATTCTGCTCGAGGACGTCATCCTCGCCTGCCTGGACAGTTGCTTTGGCTCCTATAAACCGCTCGACCGCGCGCTCATCCGCGTCACCCGCAACGCCGACATCGATCCGGACGGCGAGGGCGTCGAAGAGGAAGAGGACTACCGTCAGCACATGAAGCGCATC
>CABUDS010000041.1 GCA_902490405.1 uncultured Collinsella sp. | reverse complement strand
AAAGGGCGGAGGCGGGGCATTCCCCGCCTCTTACACCACATCTCTGCGCGCTACCAACCTGATACTTAGTTATTCTGCATTTGTTTATTATCTTCTTACTTTACGCCACCTCCGAGTCTTAAATTCCCTGATTTTGCTGTTACTGATTTAGTGACAGTACTCATATTTGCCATTTTTTGGCCAGGGTATATGATTAACCCCCTATTTTCGTCGCGAATTAGACCGGCTTAAGCCCAAAACACGCCCGCAGCGTGTTAAGCAACGCCTCTTGCTTCTTCCTGCGGGCATCGACACGATTCCGGTACCGCTTTCGCATACGCTGGTGCATGCGCCATGCGAGCGCTTCCATCGCTTCCATGTCGCAGAGCATTTCGTTGTTGACCGTCGCGACCTCGATTCCCATAGTAATCAAGCCCGTGTTGCGTTTTTCATCATGGATACGTCCCTTCCGGGAGGAATGGCCCAGCTCACCGTTGTATTCAAGGTCAAACCGGGCTGTTTCCTGATACGCATCGCAAATTGCATGCGGCATCCCTGAGATTGCCTGCGCGCGGTCATCGAACTCGATCTTGTAGTCGGTCTTAAAAGGACCGCAGGCAAACCCACCATAGGAAAACGGAAGCGAAAACAGAGCGAGCATGATGCACTCCATGGGCGAGCGCAGGTTTTCTGACAGGTAGGGACACAGGCGCAGCAGCTGTTTGGCCACATTCCCCTTGCATGTCGCAAGGTAGCCTGCCAGGCGATCGGGCGTCAGCACCGGCTCGACTTCAAAGTAGCCCACATCTGGCGGTTGATCCTTATCCTTTGCAAGCCTGTTCACGGTGGGTGAGCTGTAGGGAGGCAGATACTTCCCGCGATCGCTCAGTGAAATCTTGGAACACAGTTCCTGGGCCAGGGCAAACGCCTGGATACAGCCGACCTCGCGGGCGACGGCAACACAAAGGGCCTCGGGAGATAGGCTGTACACCCCCGGTTCCACCTCTAGAATCGAGCCGGCAGGCAACCCGGAACACACGGACCAGCCCACGCCAGGCATGCGGCGGCGCTGCGCCGCAGATCTCACCAGCAAACACAGATCTTCTTGCACCTCGCCGCTTTTGGCTCCAATTCGCACCAGGTCGGGAAGATAGATATCCTCGGTCGAAGGCGATGACGTACACAGCACGCGGCGCTCCTCATCGGGCTCAAGGTCCTTCCAGCCGATGTAGCCCATCTGCCGGCGCTCGGCTCGAATCATACGCAACGCCGAGGCGCCCGTCAGGATCACGGAAGCCGCTAACTGCTCTTTTGTCGGTTTGTTGCACTGCCTGATTGTTACCGCCACATGAATCACCCCTACCAAACGCGTGCGATAGCGAGGCCATCAACGGCCGCGGCACCGGCGCGCTTGAGTTCCGCCGAGGCCGCTGCCATCGTCGCACCCGTGGTGATAACGTCGTCGATAAGCAGCAGGCGGCGGCCCCGCACGTCCTCAACGGTCTCGTACATGCCTCGTGCGCGTTCACGGCGTTCTTCACGACCGAGTTCACGCTGGTCGCCATGGCCGTATTTAACGAGGGCGTCGAGCAACGGAACACCCGACAGCTCGCAAAATGGGCGCGCGATGGCCTCCATATGATCGAAGCCGCGTCGCCGAAACGCCGCCGCAGTCGCGGGCACAAACACCACCGCATCGGCGCCGGACAACACACCGCCTAAGCGTTCGGGCGCCGCGACCTGGGCATGTAAGGCGGTGTCGTATAGCAGCTCTGCCAGATACGGCGCCAGGCGTCGCTCGCCCGCGTCTTTGTACGCTTTAATGATCCGCGGCAGCGGATGCGCGTAAACGGCACATGCCAGGCACCGGTCGAGTGCTTCGGCCATCGCCGAGGACGAACCCTCGACCGAGCACTCGGTGCACAGCAAGTCTCCAAACGGGGCGCCGCATCGAGTGCAGCTATGCCGCGGGTCGATGAGCGCAAGCGCCGCCAAGCAGTCTTGGCAAATAAGCGCGCCGGAGCGCTCGCAGCCGGCGCATCGCGTAGGCGACAACGCCTCAAGCGCCTCGTGCGCCGCCAGCTCGGCAAACGGTAGCAATTCGTCCGCAAACGGCAGGATGCCGGCACCTTGCAGGCATCCCAACACATTCAAATATCTCTTCACGACACAACCCTCCCTACGTTCGGTCGCAGGGAGGGTTGTTGATTCAGTGCTATGGTACCCCGACGCGTTTGGGGTCAGGCAGGTTAAATCCGTTTGCGGGCGCTATTCGCCGGTAGGCGGTTGTGGTGCAGACGAAGACGGGGTCGAACCCTCGCCACCATCTTGACGCGGCTTGCGGGAACGACGACGGCGACGGCGCTTCTGGCCCTGGTCGGCCGAACCCTCGCCACCACGATCTTCGCGCGACTCGCGTTCGTCGCGAGCGGCGCCGCGCGCAGCCTTGGCAGCCGCCCCTCCGCCATCTCCAGGGCGACGACGTGTGACCTTGACCTCGCCATCCGAGACCTGATCGGCCACGGAGGGCACCGAGGGCTTTTGCTGCGTGCCCGAGGAATGGCGGCGACGCGGACGCGGGGCGCGCTCGTCATCGTTGCGCTGCTTGCCACCCTTGTCGGCAGGCGTATCGGAACCCGAACCACCCTTGGGGGCGACACCGGCTTCGCGAGCGGCTGCGGCGCGGAAGGCGTCCTCGCGCTCCTCGCTCGACAAATGGCGGCGGCGACGGCGCGTGGGATTCATACCACCGCCGCGGTTTTGCTGCTGAGGCTGCTGAGCCTCGCGCTCGCGGGAGGAGTTCTTGCCTGCGGGAGCGGCCTCGCCGGCATCGCCCGAACCCGAGCGCTTGCGGCGGCGACGTCCACCGGCAGCCTCCTCGGCCTCGAGCGCCTCGGCCTTGCCGCGGCCCTTTCCGCGGCCACGACCCTCGCCCTGGCTCTGACCGGCGCGAGCATCGGATTCAACATCGCGACGACGGCGCTTGGGCATCGATGTACCGGCCAGACGGTCGGCGCTCGACAGGCCATCGCCCACGTCGACGCCGTTCTCGCGGTCGAGCTCCATAAGCGCCAGGCGCATCTCGGGCGACTCGATACGCTCGAGCACATCGCGCGTCACACAGTCGGGGCGGCAGTTGCAGCCCTGCTCGGCGGCCTTCTTTTTGCAGCCCTCAGAGCAGGTCATATCGGCCAGGTTGACCTTAAAGACCTTGCCGTTCTCCAGGCGCAGCACCAGCTGCTCGCGCGGCGTGTCATATTCTTGGATACGTGCCTTGCCAAGCGGCGTATCGATAAGCGTCTTCTTTTTGGGTGCGCGGCTCTTAAAGTCCTTATACGCCTCGAACTCGTAGCGCAGGCAGCACATTAGACGGCCGCATACACCGCTGATCTTGGACGAGTTAAGCGGTAAATCCTGCTCTTTTGCCATGCGAATCGAGACGGGCTCAAACTGTCCGCCAAAGCGCGTGCAGCAGAGCTCCTGGCCGCACTGGGCATAGCCGCCCACCAGGCGGGTCTCGTCGCGCACGCCGATCTGGCGCATGTCAACGCGAATGTGCAGCGTCGAGGACAGGTCCTTGACGAGCTGACGAAAATCGACGCGCTCCTCGGCCGCAAAGTAGAACACGGCCTTCTCGCCGCCAAACAAGTACTCGACGCCGACCGGCTTCATCTCGAGGTCGAGCTCCTTGACCAGGCGACGGAAATCGACCATGGCCTCGTCGCCCTGGATGGCCAGATCATCGGCAAGCTGCAGGTCGATGTCGCTCGCCACGCGCAGCACGGGCTTGAGTGGCTGGCCGATTTCGTCGAGCGGCACCTCGAAGGGATCGGCCGTGACCAGGCCGATCTCGGTTCCGCGCTCGGTGGAGCAGATGGCATAATCGGCCTCGAGGATATCCAGATCCTGTGGGTCGAACCACAGGTCGCGCGAGGCGTAGGTAAACTTAACGGGTACGACTAACGGCATTTCAGTGCCTTCCTGATATCGAACAGCATGACCTCGATGGCCAGCTGGGGAGTAACGTTTCTGGCGATGTTGTGCTCGGCGGTTGCGACCGCCTCGAGCGCCTGGGTGGCACCCGCAACATTGGTCGCGGCGGCAAGCCGACCGATCGTGTCGCGCACATCCTCGTTCACCACGTCGGCTGCCTCGTCCTGAAGTGTCAGCAGCACGTCGCGCATGAGCGTCCGCGCGCTCGCCAGCGCTTCCATGATACCCGAACGCTCGCGCGCGTTGAGTTCGCGCTTGTTGCGGTCCTCAAGCTGCTTCAATGCTCCACGCGACAGGTAGTCGGCGTTTTGCTCGAGCACCTTTTCCTGCGTGGACTTGACCTCGGCGAGCGGCGCCTTAACGGCGACGATGAGTGACTTGGCGCGACTGAGCACATCGGCCTCATCGGCAGCGATGAGTGAATCGATGGCGCGAACCATCTGACGACGGGCGTCCTGGCGCTCGGCGCTCTTGAGGAACTCGATGCCACGCGTGGGGCTTCCCGCCACGGCAACGGCCATACGGCAACGCGCGAGGTCCTGGCCGGTGGCACGGCTCACGGCCTGCGCGGCCACAGCGGGCGACACCAGCCGAAACGGCACGCACTGGCAGCGGCTCACGATAGTGGGCAACATCACGTCTGCCGAGGTGCCCAGCAAGATAAACATAACGCCCTCGGGCGGCTCCTCGAGCGTTTTGAGCAGTGCGTTGGCGGTGTTGGCACGCAGCTGCTCGGCACGGTCGATGATGTAGACCTTGGCCTTGGCGCGGATGGGCGCCAGCGGCACGTCGTCGAGCAGCTCGCGGGTCTGGGCAATGAGGTAGCCCGTGGCGCTCTCGGGCGTGTAATAGTGCACGTCGGGATGCGTATGGCGCGCGACGCGCACGCAGCTGTCGCATGCGCCGCAGCCATCCTGCTCGCACAGGAAGGCTTGGGCGAGCGCCCACGCGGCGTCGAGCTTGCCCGCGCCGGGCGCTCCCAAGAACAGATAGGCGTGCGATGCGCGGCCGCTTGCGATGGCGTTGGTCAAAAAGTCGCGCACGCGCTCTTGGGTGTCGAGCTTGGCCAGCAGGCTTGCCTGAGCGGGGGCCATGTTACTCAGCCTCCTGGGCAAGCGCGGCGGCGACGGCATCTTGGGGAACATCGAGGCCATACGCGCGAACCTGCTCGACCGTCTGCGCGAAGACGTCTGCAATCGACGCGGCGGCGTCGATGAGCTTTACGCGGTCTGGCTCCTCGGCAGCAATGGCACAAAATCCCTGGTAGACGCGCTCCTGGAAGGCCATGCCCTTGGCCTCCATGCGATCGGCCGCACCGCGGGCCGCCATGCGCAGCGCCGCCTGCTCGGGCGTGACGTGATAGACGAGCGTGAGCGCCGGATGCGTACCGGCGACAGCCAGGTTGTTGGCATCGCGTACCATCTGACGGTCGAGGCCATCGGCAAACGCCTGATAGCAGGTCGTGGAATCGTAGAAACGGTCGCACAGGACCACCTTGCCGGCAGCGAGGGCGGGCGTAATGACCTCGTGCACCAGCTGAGCGCGTGCGGCCTCGTAGAGCAGCAGCTCGCAGGTGTCGCCCATCGCCGTATTGGCGGGGTCGAGCAGCAGGGCGCGAATCTTTTCGCTGATGGCGGTGCCGCCCGGCTCGCGCAGAGTTACGACCTGATAGCCAGCGAGGTCGAGCGCGCGGGCCAGCAAACGCGCCTGCGTGGACTTGCCGGCGCCGTCGACGCCCTCGAGCGTGATAAAGCTATGTTGAGCGGGCTCAAAAGCCATGGGCGCAGCCCCTTCCTACAAGGCGCGAAAATGCAAGTTATAGCAACCAAGCCATGATACCCCAGCGTCCGGCGCACCCCAAATCGGACCTAGTCATTGGGTCATTGGGGACATTCTTAAAGTGCCGGCCGAAAAGGAACGTCCCTAACTGCCGGCTTTTTTGTGCGCTGGGTATAATCGTCGTATTGATTTGAAATGTGGCGAAAGGAGTGGCAATGTCTCGGTATTGCGCCTCGTGCGGCAAGCTTCTTGCAGATGATGCCAAGTTCTGCACCTCGTGCGGTGCACCCGTTGAGCAAACAGCCGCGAGCGATAGCCAGCCCGCTTTTGAGCAGACCGACTCCCTTGATACGCCGCAAGCCAAGGCGGACGACCCCCTCGCCTATAGCCCCGACCCCGCCGCAAGGACCGAGGCCGTCGAGACCACGCAGCGCATACCCGTCGCGAGCGGCTCGCCCCAACAGCAGCCGGCTCCCGCATACGCGCCCGTTTCGCCACAGACCCCCACTCCCAAAAAGAGCGGCACCGGGCCGCTTATCGCCGTTATCGTTGTGCTGGTGGCGATCATCATCGCCCTGGTCATCTTCTTTGCAATCAGACCGTTCGACAACGCCGCCACGCAAACGACTGCCGAGGTAGCTAAGCTGCACCATGACGTCGACGACGATGACCTAAAGTCTCTCGGCGATCCCAACAGCCTGTACGACGGTGATGACGATGACGACGAGGATGGCGGCGAAGCAACGCTCTCTGAGCAGAACCTCTACCGCCGACTGAGCGAATACTACGACCTGCTCGAAGATCTCGACAGCCAGGTCCGTGGCTGCGCGCAGAACTTCAACGGCAACTATCTGGAAGAGGATCGAACCACCCGTCAAAATCTCGCCGACGTCGCCGAGCGCACGGAGGACACCATCGAGCAGTATTACGACATCGTCGAGGACCTGGACGTCCCTGCGAGCTCCAAGAACTACAGCTCCTGGAAGGACATCGTTGCCCTGTACGACGACCTAGATCACCGCATCGACGCAATCTGTGATGCCTGGGAGATCAGCCTGAAATACGCCAATCCTGCGGACCACAAGAATGAGATCGTGGCGCCGCTGTCGCGCGACAACGTGGCGGGCACCAATGACAATAAGTACCGCCTAGACTTTGAGGAGCGCTATCCCGGCGCTAAGCCTGTCGAGGTGAACTAGCGCTTTGTCGTTCCCGAGCCGGCAGTTAGGGACGTTCCTAAACTGCCGGCAGAAAAAGAACATCCCTAACTGCCGGTCAAAAAAACGAGCGAGGATCGCGGGGTCCTCGCTCGTTTTTTTGGGCAATGTTTCGACTGCACCGTTACTTGTCGGCGGCTGTTTTCTTGGCAGTCGACTTCTTCGCGGTCGTCTTCTTGGCGGCAGTGGCTTTCTTAGCCGTCGTCTTCTTGGCCGCCGTCGTCTTCTTTGCCGTGCTCGCCTTGGTTGTGGTCTTGCGACCGCGGGCGGGCTTCTTCTCCTTGGTCGGGCAGTCCATGTTGACGCAGATACGCCACGGACCGCGCGCCGTGTTGACCACCACGATGGGGGCGCCGCACTCGGGACAGGTCTCGCCCGTCGCCTCGAGCTTGCCACGCGCCGGCAGCGGATAGCTCACGCCGCAGTCATCGTAGTTGGTGCAGCGGATAAAGCGCTTGCCGCTCTTCTCGCTCTTGTGCGCGATCAGGTCGCCATGGCGTCCGGCCTCGGCACACACCTTGCACTCGCCCACCTTAAGGTCGGGCTCGTAGTTGGTGGGGCACGTCGGGTTCACGCAGATCTCGAAAGCCTTCTGGCGGAACGGCTGACACTTAATGCGCGGCGCACCGCATTCGGGGCACACGGCGGCCTCGCCCTCGAGCGGGCTCACCTTGACGCCGCTCGGCACCGGATAGGTCACGTCGCAGTCGGGCCAGCCCATGCAGCCGATAAAGCTGCCGCGGGTCTTGGCGCTCGTCTTCATAACCAGGTCCTTGCCGCACTTGGGGCAGGCGCCCACGCGCGCATCGGCCGTGACGGCGTCGCTGATGGCGTCGCCCAGCTCCTGCGTGTGCTTGAGCAGCTCGTCGAGCACGCCGGCCAGCAGCGCGCGCGAGTGCGTCACGACATGCTCTTCGGTGTCCTCGCCGCGCTCCACACGGGTCATGTCGCCGTCGAGCTCGCTGGTCATATCGGGGCTCGTGATGCGCGGGGCAAACTGCGTCAGCGCGTCGATGATGGCGATGCCCAGCTGGCTCGGCTCCACGGGATCGTTTTTGAGGTAGCGCACGGCGTACAGGCGCTCGATGATGCTCGCGCGCGTGGACTTGGTGCCCAGGCCGCGCTTTTCCATCTCCTGCACGAGCTTGCCCTGGCTGTAGCGCGCGGGCGGCTCGGTCTGCTTGGCCTCGAGCTTAATGTCGAACACGTCGACCGTGTCGCCCTGCTCCAGCGGAGGCATCTGCTCGTCGCGCTTGAGTCCGTACGGGTACGCCTCGCGGAAACCCGGGGTCACGAGCACGTCGCCCGAAGCCACGAACGGCTCACCGTTCACATCGAGCTCGAGCTTGGTGTTCTCGATAGTCGCGGGACCCATGAGCGTCGCCAGGAAGCGACGAGCGATGAGGTCGTAGAGCTTGCGCTGGCCGCCATCGAGCGTGGACGGATCGCCTTCGCCCGTGGGGTAGATGGGCGGGTGGTCGGTGGTCTCGACTTTGCCGCGCGTGGGCTTCATGGGGCCGGCGAGTACCTTTTTGCACACGGGCGCCAGCGCCGGGTTGATCTTTGCCAGGTCGCTCACCACGGCGCCCAGATCGAGCGTCGCAGGGTACACGGTGTTGTCGACACGCGGATAGCTGATGAGGCCCGCCATGTAGAGGGACTCGGCGATGCGCATGGTACGTGCAGGCGAGATGCCCTCGGCCGCGGCGGCAGCCTGCAGCGAGGTCGTCGCAAACGGCGTGGGCGGCTGCTGCTTACGCGAACGCTTGGTCACCGCGGCAACGGTTGCCGTCTTGGCGCCGTCGACGTGACCATACGCCGTCTCAGCAGCATCTTTGTCGGTAAAACGCGCCGTCTTGTGCGCGATCTTAAAGCGGTCGTCCTCGGCAGCACCCTGAGCGGCACCCATGCCGCGAATCTGCCAATAGTCCTCGGGCACAAACGCCATGCGCTCGCGCTCGCGCTCGACCACCAGGGCGAGTGTCGGCGTCTGCACGCGGCCGGCAGAGCGCACGTTACCAAAGCCGCCAAACTTGGCGAGCGTCAGGTAGCGCGTGAGCACCGCACCCCAAATGAGGTCGATGTGCTGACGGCTCTCGCCGGCGTCGGCCAGGTTCTGGTCGAGCGAGACAAGGTTATCGAAGGCCTGCGTGATCTCGGCCTTGGTAAACGAAGAATACTGGGCGCGGGCAACCGGCAAGTCGGGCGCAACCTCGCGCACCTTGTTGAGAGCGTCCGAACCGATCAGCTCGCCCTCGCGATCGAAGTCCGTGGCGATGATGACGCTGTCGGACTTTTTGGCGAGGTTCTTGAGCGAGCGAATGAGCTCTTTCTCGGCCGGCAGCTTAATGACGGGCGCCCAGGTGAGATAAGGCAGGCTCTCAAGCTTCCAACCCTTGATGGAGATACCGTCGGCAAGAAACGGCTTGCGCTTGGTGTCGTAGGGCGGACGAGCCAGGCCATCGGGCATGTCGGCCGGCAGCATCTCGCCGTCCTCGGTAACCGAATACCAGCCCAGCTTTTTATCGAACAGCACGCTGTCGCAAAAATCGGGCGCCAGGATGTGGCCGGCAAGGCCGATGGTCACGCACTCCTCGCCCTTCCACTCAAAACGGTAGATGGCGGTGTTGTACACCTTGTCCTTTTTGGGCTTACCCGTGGACAGCCGCTCAGCGATCTGACGCGCGGCGTCGTTTTTCTCGGCGATGATGAGCTTCAAAAGAGGCTCCTATCTCGTATCTCTGCGGCTACGCCCGCCCGTATGGCGGCCGACTTACGCCCTTGCTTGCTCAATCTGCCCGATGAGCCAATCGCACCAGGCATCCATGCCCTCGCCCTTGCGCGCGCTCACGGCAAACCGCGGCGCCTGCGGATTGAGGTCATCGAGTGTCTTAGTATACCTATCCATGTCAAAATCGAAAGCCGGAGCCACGTCGACCTTGTTGAGCAACTGCGCGCCGGCGTGCTGGAAGATACCCGGATACTTGATAGGCTTGTCGTCGCCCTCGGGCACCGAGAGGATCATAATGGACAGGTTCTCGCCCAGGTCAAAGTCGACCGGGCAGACCAGGTTGCCCACATTTTCGATAAAGATGACGTCGATGTTTTCCAGACCGACGGCCTGGTCGAAGGCGTCGACAGCCTCCATGATCATGTTGCCCTCGAGGTGGCACAGGCCACCCGTGTTGATCTGGATGGCGGGCATGCCGGCTTCCTTCATGGTAATGGCGTCGACATCCGAGGCGATATCGCCCTCGATGACGGCACAGCGCAGGCCGGCTTTGTCACGCAGGCGCTCGTTGGTGCCCAGAATCGTGGTGGTCTTGCCCGAACCGGGGCTCGACAGCACATTGATCACATAGGTGCCTGCCTCATTAAATCGCTGACGCAGCTGATCTGCCAGGCGCTCGTTGCGCGACAGGATCGGCGACGCGATATCAATCGTTTTCTCAGCCATACTCGGCACTCCTTACTTTGGCCCCTTTATACCCCATCACCAGATGGCTAGCGGGCTAATCGTCGGGGGTTTCGATTTCGATACTCGCGATATCGAGCTCGCGGCCGTGCAGCAGGCGCACGTTGGCGCCGCCACACTGAGGACAGCGACAATGAAAGCGGTCGTGGTCGAAGACCTCGCCGCAGTCCAGGCACTCGCTTTGTGGATGGACTTCCTCCACGGCAAGCTCGCAGCCGCGCGTGAGCGGGTCCTCGTCGCGAAACGTCTCCCATGCAAAGTCAAGCGCCTCGCGCACAACTTCGGTCATATCCCCGATACGCAGCGTTACCAAAACGGCGCGCGAGGCCCCCGCCCCACGCGCCGCGCGAATCACTGTATCGAGTATGCCGTTGACAATGCCAACCTCGTGCATACCGATTTACTCCTCGTCGTCCTCATCGTCCGAGAACAGGTCCAGACGGCTCACAAACAAGCCCTCCTTGCCCTCGCGCGCGGTAATGACCACGCGGGCGATGGCGAGCGAAATCTCGTAGAGCGAGAGCAGGGCGCCATACATGAGGCCCAGCGTAACGGGCGAGCCGTCGGGCGTAATCACAGCCGAGCCCACAAGCAGGCCAACGTATACATAACGCCAGGCACTGCGGAAAGCAGCGTAGGACACGATGTGGAAGACGGACAGGTAGAAGATGATGAGCGGCAGCTCAAACGCCACACCAAAGCCGATCATAAAGAGCAGCTCCATGTTGACGTAGTTCTCCAGATCGGGCAGCGCCGTGGCGACGGCCGAGGTCTCGCCGATGAGCCACTCAAAGCCTGCCGGGATAATGATGAAGTAGCAGAAGATGGCACCCAGGAAGAACAGCACCGTCGAGGCGAGCACCGTGGGCACGACCCATTTGCGCTCGTTGGGACGCAGTGCCGGCAGGAAAAATGCCAGAATCTGCCAGATGATCATGGGCGTGCACATGACCACGGCCATCTTGATGGCCAGCGAGAAGCGCAGTCCAAAGCCGCCGAGCGTGGTGGTGATGTAGAACTTACCGTCCGGCACAAAGGAGCGGATGGGGTCTTCCAGGATGTCGAGCACCACGGGCGTGGCGAAATACAGCACGATGGCGGCGGCAAACACCGAAACGACCACGATGGTCAGGCGGCGACGGAGCTCTCCCAGGTGATCGAAGAGCGGCATGCGCGCAGGTCCGATCGGCATTACTCATCGCCTCCCTTCGGGGCGTCGGCGGCAGCAGCCTCGGCATCGTCCTCGACCTCGAGCTCGCGAGCGAGCTGGTCGACGACGGCCTTGCGCTTGCGGGGACGACGGGCGTAGAGGTCAGCCGTCGTGGGCTCTGCCGGCTCGGGCTCGGGCTCTGCAGCAGGCTCGGGCTCGACGGCAGCAGCAGGCTCTGTACCCTCGGCCTCATCAACAGCGCCTTCGCCCTCAGCAGCACCCTCGCTTGCGGCCTTCTCGGCAGCAAGACGGGCGCGACGCTCGGCAAAGGTCTCCTTCTTGGCGGGCGCTGCCGTCTCGGCGGCATCCTCGTCCACATCGGAATCGTCGTCGGTCGCAGCAGTCTTCTTGGGCTTGACCGGGGCCGACGCGGCCTCGCTCACCGGATCGATAATCTCGGACTGAACAACGGCCGTCATCTTTTCCTGCGTCTCGCGGAACTGACGGATGGCACGGCCGATCGTGCGGCCCATCTGCGGGAGCTTATCCGGGCCAAACAGCAAAAAGCCGAAGACCACGATGATCGCGAGCTCACCTTCTCCAATACCAAACACACATACCTCCAAGGCTCGATGTGATTCGAGCCCGCACCGCGCCATTCGGCCGGAACTCGTCTATTCATTCGGTCAAGTATAGCGCCCGGACGCCAAAACGTCCGAGCGCATCACAAACATATGCCAAACGGCACGCCCTTTTGGGGGCAAAGATTATGCAGCGGTGATCGAAATCTCCTGGTCGACGCCCAACAGCTGAACCACGCGCATCACCGGGGGCTGCACGTTGACGCAGCTAAAACGCTTACCATGATCAGCTGCGTGGTGTGCGGCGCCCACAAGCACGCCAATGCCCGTCGAATCGATGTAGCTCACCTGGGCAAAATCGAGCTCAACGGCCTCAGTGGGCTGCTCGAGCGCCAGGTCGATGGCATTGCGCAGGCTATCGGCGTTAGAGATATCGATCTCACCGGTCACCTTAATGGTGTAGAGCTCTGGCGTGGGGTTGGTGGAAATACCCAAATCCATGTATACGCTCCTTTACGTATCGAAAGTGCGGATAGTACTAGGCGCGGACTTGCGGGGCCCTACGCGTTAGGCGCGCTCGGCACGCGCAAGCTCGGCAGCGACGAGCTTGACAGCCAGCACCAGCACATCGAGCGCAGCCTCCAGGTCCTCGACCGTGGGATAGCTCGGCGCGATGCGGATGTTGGTGTCGCGCGGATCCTTGCCATAAGGCCAGGTGGCACCAGCCGGCGTGAGCTTGACGCCCAGGTCGGCACAAAGCGCGGCGACCTTCTGGGCCGAGCCCTCGGGGCCATCGAAACTCACAAAGTAGCCGCCATGGGGATGAGTCCAAGTGGCGCAACCCGTGTTACCCAAGCCCTCGGTGAGTTTACGCTCAACGGCCTCAAAGCGCGGGCGCAGGAACTCGGCATGCTTTTTCATGTGCTCCTTGACCGCCTCGATGGTGGGAAGGAAGCGCACGTGACGCAGCTGGTTGAGCTTATCGGCGCTAATAAGACCGGCCTTCAGGCGCTTGGAGAACTCGGCGATAACCGCGGGGCTCGCACCGATAAAGCCGATGCCGGCGCCCGGGAAGGTGATCTTGGACGTCGAGGCAAAGGCCACCACGCGATCCTCGGTGCCCGCCGCGCGAGCGAGGTCAAAGATGTTTGCGAGCTCGTCGGTCTCGTCGTACAGGTCGTGCACGCAGTAGGCGTTGTCCCAGAAGATGCGGAAATCGGGCGCGGCCGTGGGCATCTCAACCAGGCGGCGCACGGTGTCCTCGCTAAAGGTGATGCCCGTGGGGTTGGAATACTTGGGCACGCACCAGATACCCTTGATGGAATCGTCGGCGGCAACGAGGCGCTCGACCTCGTCCATGTCGGGGCCGTTGTCGGTCATCGCGACGGGGACGTTCTCGATACCCAAGTCGGCGGTGATGCCAAAGTGGCGATCGTAGCCGGGAACGGGGCACAGGAACTTGACCTTCTTGCCGTCGTGCGCGGCCTCGTAGGCGTCCCAGGGCTCGCTGCCGCACGAGCCACAACGCCAGAACATGCCGGCGATGTCATGCTCGATCAAAAGGCTCGACGAACCCAGCACAAGCGTCTGCTCGGCGGGGCAGCCCAGGAACTCCCCCGCCAGCTTGCGTGCCGAGGGAATGCCCTCAAAGCAGCCGTAGTTGGAGCAGTCGACGTTGCCGTCGTGCAGATCGGCATCGGCATTGAGGATATCGAGCATGGGTCGAGAGATGTCCACCTGGGAGGGCGACGGCTTGCCGCGGGCCATATCGAGCGCCAGGCCCTTGGCCTTGACCTCGGCGACCTCGGCTTTGAGCGCCTCGATGGCGGCATCGAGTTCGGTGGTTTCCATCTTCTGGTAGATCGTCTGCATGGGGTGCGACCTTTCGCGAAGCGGTACGTTGCAGTTCGTCTAAGTATAGACCGCCATCGTCGCAACGTTATGAAGCCGTGATAGATTAAGTTCATCGCAATCAATTACGAATCGCCGCGCATGCCGGCGTGGGGCGCCCAAGGAGGCACTATGGAGTACGGATCGTTTCAGGCCGAGGAATTCGGCGACTTGCAGCGCCTGGTCGACGGACTGTTTTACGACCGCCACGCCATCGACCGCCTGGATCTGATCGTACAGGCCGAAATCTTGGACCTGGCGCCCGACCTCATGGAGATCGTGAACCTTTTGCCGCCCGGCTACTACGACCGCCAGTCACTTTGCGACCAGCTCAACTCCGCCTTGGCCGCCCACGGCTGGGGCGCCGTCTACGGCACCGTGGAATAAGCCTCGAGGCCGGCATTTGGCCCGTTTCCCGACCCTGGCGAGGCTTGTTTTAGGGCTTGTGGCCAAAAAAGGGCAAATATGAGTACTGTCACCTTTTTAGTAGCAGCGTTTCTTGGTCGAAATCGGCAAAACTCGACTTGAAACTGGTGGCGCGCGCAGACGTGGTGTAAGAGCGTCCCGAGGTCCGTCGCTGCAAGTCC
>CABUDS010000040.1 GCA_902490405.1 uncultured Collinsella sp. | reverse complement strand
ATTGATTTTTATATGCAAGAGGTCATAAACGGTAGTGACACAATTGACTTGCCCCAGCGGCTTCATATTTCAGAGGTGACCTGGATCCTAGATTCTATTCACGCTGTCAGGTATAAGGGACATTTGACCAAAGTAAAGCGACGGCTAACTAGTCTAAATCCAGCTGATCGAATCTGGCTGGATTCCAAGACCTCTGTCGTGCTCGTTGAGCCATTTGCCTACTTCTATAATTCTGAATACCATCATGTCTATGCTGTTTCCCAGTTGGTATACCTTAAG
Source organism: uncultured Collinsella sp. (assembly GCA_902490405.1). Taxonomy (GTDB): domain Bacteria; phylum Actinomycetota; class Coriobacteriia; order Coriobacteriales; family Coriobacteriaceae; genus Collinsella. The sequence continues at coordinate 14,500 of CABUDS010000040.1, read as the reverse complement.
TTGGCCCGTTTATTGGAGGCCGATTGTAGCATTTCTCTTATTCTTGATCAGGGCGACCTCGAGCTGACAAGGGCGATAGAAGAACTGTTGCATTATGGATTGCTGAATACAAATATCGATGTCGATTATGTAATGCACGATAATGGTTTTCAATTGGTTAAAAGTTCGTTTGTTAAAGAAGTCGGACGCTCAAAAGAGGGGTTAAGAGTACTGCTGAGTTGTGCCACCCATAGAATGTGTGCGGTTAATGATTATTCGTTCGCTTTGCTTTCGTTGTTTGAAAAGCCGATTACTAAGAACGAGCTGCGCGACATTTTGAAAAAAGAGGGACTATCGGCAAACGAGGAGCAATTAAACAAGTTGGTTGATAATTGCATGAAAGCAGATATACTACAATTGATTAGATAGAGGAGGTTTCTGCATGGACGTTATTAACAAAGATCTCTTGGAGCAACTGAAAGAGTCTCAGGAAGAGGGCGTCGTGGTAGAAGTGTTCGACTTTGAGGACTACATGGATAAATTCTGCCATTAGTTTCGGAATTTACTTGCCTCGCTTAAAGGAGAAGTCGATTATCGATTTCTCCTTTTTTAATTAAAGATATTTTTGGAATACATGCTCTTAGCACAGGTTGGCGTCTCAGTAAACTGGGAGGTTGCTTTGGCTAGTTAGAGATATGTGAACGTCCGTTAGACTGAATCTCAGGGTAGAAGGGGCCTCCAGTGTCCAGATCAACAAGGCAATGCTGCGTTTCGGCTAATAAGAACGACGGCTTTTTGCGTGTGGCGGCGGCGTCGCCGCGGATTCGCGTGGCCGATGTCGAGGGCAATACCGAGGTTGCGCTGGCGGCTGTTCGCGAGGCTACCGAGCGCGGCGTCCGCGCGCTGGTGCTGCCCGAGCTTAACCTGACCGGCTATACCGCGGCTGATCTGTTCCATAACCGTACATTGCTGCATGCCTGCGAGACCGCACTGGCACATATTCTCGATGAAACCCGCGAGCTGCCGATTGTCTTTTCCATCGGTCTTCCCGTTGCAGTCGCCGAGAATATCTACAACTGCGCCGCCGTGTGCTGCGCGGGCGAGCTTTTGGGTCTTACGGCCAAGAAGTATCTGCCCAACTATGGCGAGTTCTACGAGCGCCGCTGGTTTGCTCCGGCGCCCGCAGATCCTGTGTGGGTCGAGTTTGCCGGTCAGGGTCCGGTTCCGCTGGGTTCGGGGCTTGTCTACCGCTGCTGTGATGAAGGTGCCGAGGACATGGTGCTGGGCGTTGAGGTCTGCGAGGACCTGTGGGTGCCGGCGCCCCCTTCGACCGAGATGGCGCTTGCCGGTGCGACGGTGATCCTCAACCCGTCGGCCTCGGACGAGATTATCGGTAAGGCAGACTATCGCCGCAGCCTCATCTCCAATCAGAGTGCGCGCCTGTACTGTGCCTATGCCTATGCAGATGCGAGCGAGGGCGAGTCCACGACCGACATGGTCTTTGCGGGCGAGAACCTTGTCTACGAAAACGGATCTAAGCTCGCCGCCACGAAGCTCCTCACCTGCGATATGGCCGTCGCCGACGTTGACCTTGACCGCCTGGTTGCCGAGCGCCGTCGCTCGACGACGTGGACGCGCGCGGACGATGCGCCGGAGGCCACGACCGTTGAATTTTCGTTTGAGGGCGTGCTGGCAGACGAACCTGTCCTGCACGATGCACTCGGCATCGACCGTGTCTTCCCCCGTGCGCCCTTTGTGCCGGCCGACCATGGTGACCTGGCCGAGCGTTGCGAGACCATCCTCGACCTGCAGACCGCGGGCCTCAAGACCCGTCTTGCCCATACGGGTACCAAGGCGGCTGTCATCGGTCTTTCAGGCGGTCTGGACTCCACGCTGGCGCTGCTTGTGACCGTGCGTGCCTTCGATGCGCTGGGGCTGCCGCGCACGGGTATCACGGCGGTTTCCATGCCTGGCTTTGGCACGACGCATCGCACTAAGTCGAATGCCGAGTCGCTCGCTCGCGACCTGGGCGTGAGCTTCCGCGAGGTTTCGATCCACGCGGCTGTGGAGCAGCACTTCAAGGACATTGAGCACGATCCGACCGTGCAGGACGTGACCTACGAGAACAGCCAGGCCCGCGAGCGTACGCAGATTCTGATGGATCTGGCCAACCAGGCTGGCGGTTTTGTCATCGGCACGGGCGACCTGTCGGAGCTGGCGCTCGGCTGGGCTACCTATAACGGCGACCACATGAGCATGTACGCCGTCAACGCGAGCGTGCCCAAGACGCTTGTGCGCCATCTGGTGCGCTATGCGGCCGATGTCTTTGGCGGGCGTATTGCCGAGGTCTTGCTCGATATCCTCGATACGCCGGTGTCCCCCGAGCTCCTGCCGCCCACGGGCGACGGCGAGATTGCGCAGAAGACTGAGGACCTGGTGGGCCCGTACGAGCTGCACGACTACTTCCTCTACTACCTGCTGCGTTTTGGCTTTGAGCCGGGCAAGATCTACCGCATGGCGCTCAAGAGCTTCGAGGGCGTCTACGACGTCAAGACCATTCACACGTGGCTACGCACGTTCTACCGTCGCTTCTTTGCCCAGCAGTTTAAGCGCAGCTGCCTGCCCGATGGCCCCAAGGTGGGCTCGGTCACGCTCAGCCCGCGCGGCGATTGGCGTATGCCGAGTGACGCCAGCTCGCGCCTGTGGCTCGCCCAGATTGACGCGCTCAATCCGATGGACTAAGGTTGCCAAATTGAACCAAAACAGCGGGTGCAAGCGTTACACTTTTGCAATCTGATGGCCCGTATCGCGCGGCGCTCTTGTCGGAGCGCCGCGTTTTTCATATCGAAAGGTGGCACCATGCAGGCATCGCAGCGTCTCGACCGCTTTGGCGCGGAGGTCTTCGCCTCGCTCAACAACAAACTGCTTGCGCTGAAGGCTCAGGGCAAGACCATTTACAACATGAGCGTGGGCACGCCCGACTTTAAGCCGTACGACCACGTGGTCGAGGCGCTCACGCAAGCGGCCCAGGACCCCGAGATGTGGAAGTATGCCCTGCGCGACCTGCCCGAACTCAAGCAAGCCGTGTGCGATTACTATGAGCGCCGCTTTGGCGTTTCGGGCATTACGCCGTCTATGGTGCAGTCGTGCAACGGCACGCAGGAGGGCGTGGGCCATTTGGGCCTGGCCCTGCTCGATCCGGGTGACACCATTTTGGTTCCCGATCCGTGCTACCCGGTCTTTGAGGCGGGCGCCAAGATTGCCGATGCCAAGCTCGAGTACTATCCGTTGGTCGCCGAGCATAATTACCTGCCCTATGTGGCGGGCATCGATCCCGAGGTGGCCGATCGTGCCAAGTACATGATCGTGTCGCTGCCCGCCAACCCGGTGGGCTCGGTGGGCACGCCCGAGGTCTACGAGGAGATCATCGCTTTTGCCCGCGAGCACGACCTGCTGATCGTTCACGACAACGCATATTCCGACATCGTGTTCGACGGCGAGCCGGGCGGCAGCTTCTTGCAGTATCCCGGCGCGCTCGAGGTGGGCGTGGAGTTCTTCTCGCTCTCCAAGTCGTTTAACGTCACCGGTGCGCGTATCGGCTTTTTGGTCGGCCGCGAGGACGTGGTCTCTGCCTTTGCCAAGCTGCGCGGCCAGATCGACTTTGGTATGTTCTTCCCGATCCAGAAGGCTGCTATCGCCTGCCTGAACGGCCCGCGCGATGAGGTCGAGGCGCAGCGTCTGAAGTACCAGGAGCGTCGCGATGCCCTGTGCGACGGTCTTGAGGGACTGGGCTGGGAGCGTCCCAACGCGCATGGCTCTATGTTTGTGTGGGCCAAGCTTCCCGGCGGCCGTACCGATTCCATGGCGTTTTGCGAGGAGCTCATGGAGAAGGCCGGCGTTGTGGTGACGCCGGGTGCGAGCTTTGGGCCTTCGGGCGAGGGGCACGTGCGCATGGCGCTGGTCCTGCCGCCCGATCAGATCGCTCTGGCCGTCGAGGCTATTCGCGAGGCGGGTCTGTATTAAAAAGACATTTAGACGCGTCAATAGTTCGAAACCGATTTCGGGCAGTTATCTTACGAATTCTGCAAACAATTTCGGTAAACGGTCGATTTTTGGCTGCGAATAGGCGCATAATCAAAGTCCCGATTGGCTATATTGGGATTACGGCAAGCCGCTTGGGTCGTTCCCGGGCGGCTTGTTTGTGGAGAGAGATGGGAGAAAGTAATGGTTAACGAGAAGAAGGTCGCTATTGTCGGCTGTGGTTTCGTCGGTTCGTCTTCGGCGTTCGCGCTGATGCAGAGCGGTCTGTTCTCCGAGATGGTCCTCATCGACGTGGACAAGAACCGCGCCGAGGGTGAGGCCCTGGATATCGCGCACGGCATGACGTTTGCCGAGCCCATGAAGATCTATGCCGGCGATTATTCCGATGTCGCCGACGCCGCTATGATCGTCGTCACCGCTGGCGCTGCCCAGAAGCCCGGCGAGACCCGCCTGGACTTGGTCAACAAGAACGTCAACATCTTCAAGTCCATTATTCCCGAGATTAAGAAGTCTGGCTTCGACGGCATTCTGCTCATCGTCTCCAACCCGGTCGATGTTCTGACCTATGCCGCCATCAAGATGTCCGGCCTGCCCGAGGGCCATGTCATCGGCTCCGGCACCGTGCTCGACACCGGTCGTCTGCAGCAGATGCTCGGCGCCCACGTCGAGGTCGACCCGCGCGATGTCCAGGCCTACGTCATGGGCGAGCACGGCGACTCCGAGTTTGTCGCTTGGTCCAGCGCTCAGGTTGCCGGCGTGCCGCTGAACACCTTCTGCGAGCTTCACGGCCACCTGGAGCACGAGGCTGCCGAGAAGCGCATCGCCGAGGACGTCAAGAACTCCGCCTACACCATCATCGAGAAGAAGCACGCCACCTACTACGGCGTCGCCATGGCCGTTAAGCGCATCTGCACCGCCGTCATGCGCGATGAGCAGACCGTTCTGCCCGTCTCCTCGCTCATGGTGGGCGAGTACGGCCTGTCCGATCTTGCCATCTCCATGCCGACCGTCGTTGGCCGCGACGGCGTTGTCTGCCGCGTCCCCGTGCCGCTGAACGATGACGAGCAACATGAGCTCACCGTCTCCGCCAAGGCCCTCAAGGACATCATCGACAGCGTCGACTTCTCCTGCTAAATTCGGCTCGTTTGGGCAACAGGCTACAATGAAAGGCGTCCGGTCCACACGGTCCGGGCGCCTTTTGGTGCAAAGTAACGCTACCCCAATGCGCCATAGTTGATGGGAGAGTCATGTCGGATTCACCTAACTTTTTGACCTATGTCCAGACGGCGTTTGATCCGTTTGAGGAACGGTCGTTCTGCGCGGTGGATAGCCTGGTCTTTGCGTGGCTGTCCTATTTGCGTTTGCCGGGTGATATGGCGGATCTGACGAACTGGCAGGGCCTAGACGTACGCGAGCTGCTTCGTGCCGAGTGCTACCGGGACATGATTGGCGACCTGTGGGATCCAGAGGGGAGCAGGGCCTTGTTGGAGGCCGTGGCGGCAAGCCCTCGCTACCGTGGCGTTCGTGTTTGCGGCTATCGTACCGTGAGTGATGCCGAGACGACGGAGCAATTTGCGGCTATGACGTTCCGATTTCCGGCGGGGTTTAGCTATCTTTCCTTCCGGGGGACCGACAGCACGATTGTGGGCTGGAAAGAGGACTTTAACATGGCGTTCCGGTGTCCTGTGCCGGCCCAGGAATCCGCGGCGCGTTATGTGGACGAGGCAGCGGATACGATTGACGGGCCGCTTTTGTGCGGAGGTCATTCCAAGGGTGGAAACCTTGCGGTGTACGGTGCGGCGATGTGCTCCGATGTCGCCCGTGAGCGAATCGAACGGGCGTATTCCCATGATGGTCCGGGCTTCGTCGAGGAGTTTCTGAACGGCAACGCTTTCGCTGATCTATCCAGCCGAATCGACAAGACGCTACCTCGGTCGTCGATCTTTGGCATGATGTTCGAGACACAGGAGGACTATGCCATCGTTGAGAGCACCGAGTTCAGCCTGCTGCAGCACAATCCCTTTAGCTGGGTGGTTGATGGTCGCGACTTCGTGTACTGTGAGCGCCTGTCCGCCGGTGCTCGATACGTTGATGGCTCCATTCGCGAGATGCTGCTTGCAGTGTCGCCTAACGAGCGCGAGCGTTTTGTGGATGCATTGTTCTCCGTGTTTGAGGCTACGGGTGCTGAGCGGTTTGCGGATATCGCTGGGAATCTGCGCGAGAGCCTGCCCGTGATGCTCCAGGCTGCGCAAGGTTTCGACAAGGATACACGACGCTTTGTCTCGCAGACCATCGTGGCAATCCTTAAGTGCGCACTACTGCCCAAACGACCCCAGATCGACATGTCCGCTGCCGGTAAGAGTCTGGCAGAACAGCTCGAGGCTTGGCAGTCCGAGCTTCTGCGCTAGCCATTGGTGCAAAGCAACCTGTCCCCGATGCACCAATCTTCGATGCGCTCGGGGAGGGCTCGACCGCTATACTGGTTCGTGCCGAAATCGATCTAGAACGGAATGCCGTATATGAAAATCAATCACGCGATTCTGCATATCCTGGACTTTGACTCTGCCGTCAACGTTATGAGCCAGCGCGAGCTCGATATCGAGAGCCGTACCGTGCGCAACTTCGTGATCACGCATCTGCGCCGCGCACGTACCTCGGCCGACAATAAACGCGCCACGTTTGCCGAGAACTCTGCGTTTGGCGGCGAGCTCAAGGGCTATTTCTTTGGCGAGCGCGAGTTCGTGGACCTGTCGCAGCAGATTGCGGAGTTTATCTCATCCGAGCTCACCAAAGCCGAGAAAGCCGAGTCCACCGACGTGCTCGTGGGCGATTTTGACGACGATGAGGATGCCCGCTGGTTTGCCGTGATGCTGCTGGGTTCCAAGCAGGCTTTTATGCACGAAGTGGGCCGCGAGGAGGGGGAGGTGCGCAACGATATCGCGCGCCACTACGCCATCCTGCCGAACCCCTCGCAGAAGGTGCCGAGCTATGCCATCGTGCGCGCGAGCACCATGGAGATCGGCTACGTGGACAAGAAGCGCAAGATTGCCGGCGAGGACCGCATGCTTATCCCCGATGGCCTGCTGCAGTGCGACACGGGCGTATCGGGCAAGGAGGTCATCGACACCGTGACGCGTGTGGTCGAGGAAGTCGCCGAGGAGCACGGCGCCAACACGGCCGTGGCGCTCGCCAAGGTTAAGGCCGCTGTGGCCGAGAAGGTCGAGGATGACGAGGAGCTTCCGCCCTGGGATATCGTCGATGAGGTCTTTGAGGACGAGCCGGTCATCAAGGAAAGTGTGCGCGCGGCACTGACCGAGGAGAAGGTTCCCGAGCGCGTTCCCGTGGAGCGCAAACAGGTCGAGCGCGCGGCGGTGCGCAATCATAAGATTCGTACTGATACGGGCATCGAGATCAGCTTCCCGGCCGAGATGGGTTCGAACTCCGAGTACATCGAGTTTGTCAACGAACCCAACGGCCTCATCTCCATCGAACTCAAGAACATCGGCAGCATCGAGAATCGATAGCGGCTCGAGCAGATTGACCGTAACGAAAAGGCCGAAGTCCTTTGGGACTTCTGCCTTTTTACTTGGGGCTTAATTACGCTACTGGTTGAGCATAGGTCAAGCGAAAACGCCCCAGAGCGAGCAAGGTGACGCGAAAGAGGAGGGCATTGACCTTCTGGTCATGCCCGACGATTGAACGTCTGATTGCCGCTCTGGGGCGCTTACAGCGTCGAGTGCTTACGGCGTTTGGTAAAACGCCGTAAGCATTAAAGCTGGCGCAGGCCTTCTTCGAGGCCAGTCTTGCTGTCGGTCTGGGCGTCGCGCATCTTGATGACGCGGGCGGGGACACCTGCCACGACGGCGCCGGCGGGGACGTCCTCGACGCACACGGCGCCGGCGGCAACGACAGCACCCTTGCCCACGCGCACGCCCTCCAGGACCACAGCATTGGCGCCGATCATGACGTCGTCCTCGATGATGACGGGCGTGGCGCTGGCGGGCTCCACAACGCCTGCCAGTACGGTGCCGGCGCCGATGTGGCAGTTCTTGCCCACGGTGGCGCGGCCGCCCAGCACGGCGCCCATGTCAATCATGGAGCCTTCGCCGATAACGGAGCCGATGTTGATGATGGCTCCCATCATGATGACGGCGCGGTCGCCGATCTCGACGCGGTCGCGGATGATCGCGCCCGGCTCAATGCGGGCGTTGATGCCCTTAAGGTCGAGCATGGGGACGGCGGAGTTGCGGCAGTCATTCTCGACGTCGTAGTAGTCGATGGAGTCGGCATTGGCATTGAGGATGGCCTTGAGCTCATCCCAGTCGCCAAAGACGGTCTTGCCGCGACGACCGCCGTAGACGTGTGCATTGCCCCACTGGACCTTCATGCCCGGCTTCTCGCGCACGTACAGCTTGACGGGCGTCTTTTTGGGCGCGGTGGCGATGTAGTTGATAATCTCCTGTGCATCCATCTCGGCTGCGTTGCTCATTTGCTATCTCTCCTTTGGGTGGATTCGGTTGATACCTGGTTAGGCAAACATGACCTGGTCAAACGTGTAGAAGCCGGGTTCGCGGACGACGAGCTTTTGAGCGGCGGCCAGAGCGCCGTTGACAAAGATCTGGCGGCTCGTGGCACGGTGCGTGAGCGTGACCTCCTCGTCCTGGCCAAAGAAGCTCACCTCGTGCACGCCGGCGACGGTGCCGCCGCGCAGCGAGTGCATGCCGATTTCCTTGGGATTGCGAGCGCCGCACATGCCCTCGCGACCGTAGACAGGATGATAGCCAGCCTCGGGCTCGGCCTCGACCACGACGTCGAGTAGCAGCTTGGCGGTACCGCTGGGAGCGTCGACCTTTTGGTTGTGGTGCGTCTCGACAATCTCGCAGTCAAAGCCGGGCAGCTCGCGCGTGGCCTGGGCAACCAGATGGCGCAGGGCGGCGATGCCGATGGAGTAATTGCCCGAGTGCATGACACGGGCGTTCTGTCCCAGCTCGCGCAAGCGATCCATCTGCTCGGGCGAATAGCCCGTGGTGCCGGAGACGAGTGCGGCGCCCGTGCGCTCGACATAGGCGACGACAGCATCGAAGGTCACGACGTTTGAGAAGTCGATAATCACATCGGCAGCCGGTGCGTTCTCGAGCTCGCTCAAATCGAAACCGATCTGGGCGACGATATCAAAAACGGGCTGACCGGCGGCGTCGACAACGCCCTCGGCGGTGGTGCGGATGAGCGAGCCCATGCGGCCCGTTCCCATAATGACGGTCTTAATCAAGCAGACCAGCTCCCTTCAGAGCATCGGTAAGTGCGGCTCGCGTGTCGTTGGACATGGGGCACAGCGGCATACGGTAGTTTGCCTCGATCATGCCCAACTGGGCGAGCGCTTCCTTAACGGGGATGGGGTTGACCTCACTAAAGAGGGCGTTGATGAGCGGCTGGCCGGCAATTTGGATATCGCGGGCGCGCTCCACGTCGCCGTCCAGATAAGCGCGGCACATGTCGTGCACGAGCTGCGGCTGAACATCGGCCCACACGCTGATAGTGCCCGAGGCGCCCAGGCTCATGAGCGGCACGGTGAGGGCGTCCTCGCCCGAGTACATGCGGAAGTCGTCGGACAGCAGGTGGGCGATCTTGGCCGCGTAGGCGACGTTGCCCGAGGCTTCCTTAATGCCCATGATGTTGGGGTGCGCAGCCAAGCGCTCTACGTTGCGCTCGCTGATGCTGCAGCCGCAGCGGCCGGGGATGTTGTAGAGGATGCAAGGGATGTCCACGGCATCGGCGACGGTCTTAAAGTGCTGGTAGATGCCCTCTTCATTTGACTTGTTGTAGTAGGGGGTAATGAGCAGCAGGCCGTCGGCGCCCAGGCCTTGGTAAGTGAGCGACTTGGTGAGCATGGTTTGCGTGGAGTTGGAGCCCGAGCCGGCGATGACGGGGACGCGTCCTGCAACATGCTTGACCACGGCGGCGACAACGGAGTTGTCCTCGTCGTCGGTCATCGTGGCGCTCTCGCCGGTAGTGCCCAGGGTGAGGATGGCGTCGGTGCCGTTTTGCAGGTGGAAATCGATAAGGCGCTCGAGTGCGTCAAAGTCGACGCTGCCGTCCTTTTTAAACGGCGTAACAAGGGCGACGATTGAGCCCTCGAGGTTGCGGATATCCATGTTCTTCACCTTCGCTTCCGCGATCTGGATGCGCTTATTCCATTGGGCGGCGACGGCCAAGCGCCCGTCCTGAGCGCGACGGCGAGCACTTTCGGCGCGCGACTTGGCCAGCAGCTCTCGGCCGCACGGCAGCACATCGAGTGTGGCAAAATAATCGCCCGGGCGCTCGGCGCGGCGGATGAGGTCGGCCGAGCCGTCGGGGCGCAGCAGCACCTCGGCGGAGCGCAGGCGTCCGTTGTAGTTGTAGCCCATGGAGTAGCCATGCGCGCCGGTATCGTGGATCACAAGCAGGTCGCCCATGTCGATATGCGGCAGCTCACGATCGATGGCGAACTTGTCGTTGTTCTCGCACAGATTGCCCGTAATGTCGTACGTGTTTGTGACAGGCGCCGCGGTCTTGTCGGAACCACCCGGCTGGCCCATCACCGTAATGTGGTGGTAGGCACCATACATGGCAGGGCGGATCAGATCGACGGCGCTTGCGTCGACACCGATATAGTCCTTGTAGATTTGCTTCTCGTGGATGGCCTTGGTGACCAGGCAGCCGTAGGGGCCCATCATAAAGCGGCCCATCTCGGTGCGGATGGCCACATCGCCCATGCCGGCGGGAACCAGGATCTCGTCGTATGCCGCGTGCACTCCCTCGCCGATGGCATGGATGTCGTTGGCCTGCTGCTCGGGCAGGTAGGGGATGCCGACGCCGCCGGATAGATTGATGAAGGCGACGTGTGCGCCGGTCTCGCGCTCCAGGCGCACGGCAAGCTCAAAGAGGATGCGCGCAAGCTTGGGGTAGTAGTCGTTGGTGACGGTGTTGCTGGCAAGGAATGCGTGGATGCCAAAGTCCTCAGCGCCCTTGGCCTTGAGCATGCGGAAGGCCTCGAAGAGCTGCTCGGTGGTCATGCCATATTTGGAGTCGCCCGGGTTGTCCATGATGCCGTTGGAGAGCTGGAACAGGCCGCCCGGATTAAAGCGGCAGCTGACCGTCTTGGGAATGGGCCCTGCGACGCGCTCAAAGAACTCGATGTGGCTGATGTCGTCAAAGTTGACGATGGCGCCCAGCTTGTCGGCGAGCTCAAAGTCGGCAGCTGGCGTGTCGTTAGACGAGAACATGATGTCGTGTCCCGTGATGCCCAGCGAGCGGGCAATCATGAGCTCGGTATAGCTCGAGCAATCGCAGCCGCAGCCGTATTCGTTGAGAATGGAGATGAGCGCCGGGTTGGGGTTGGCCTTGACGGCAAAGTATTCCTTAAAGCCCGGGTTCCATGCAAAGGCGTCGCGCACTTCTTGCATGTTGCGGCGGATGCCCGCCTCGTCGTATAGATGAAACGGCGTGGAGAATTGCTCGACGATATGCTCGAGCGTCTCCTTGTCCACAAACGGCTGCTTTGCCGCATATGCCTCGTTGGGAGTCAGTGACATGTCCCGTAAACCTCGCTATCCAGACGGCGCTACCTGCGCATCGAATCCGCATAGCGTGGACCCAATGTCCGGATAGCGCTCCCGCATTGCTGCAGACAGTCCTGCGGGTGTTTCCCGCAGGCCCACCAGGTTGTTCGTGCCCGAAAAACCCAGTTCGGCGGGTTTCGCCTCCCCACGGGGTCAAAGCCTGCCGGCTCGCCCGCGGTTCTTCGTGCCCGCGCCTCTATCAAGTGGTAACGACCCTACCACGTTGCACTTTACCAAACAAGAGTATTCGTATATAACGTTTAAAAAATGCAAGGATATGCTGGAAATAAGGGTGTAGCAATCTTGCGGCACAATATTGTGTGAATGGATATGCCACATGAAAGGATCCTTTATGACCGAGCTCCAAGAACTTCGTCGCTATCGTCGCGACCTGCATCGTATTCCGGAGCTCGATTTCGATCTTCCTCAAACCATAGCCTATATCGAGGGCGTGCTCGCCTCGCTTGCCTGTGAAGTAACCCATCCTTGCCCTAGCTGTGTTTGTGCTTTCTTCGACGCTGGCACGGGTGCCGCGCATGCCACGGCGATTCGCGCCGATATGGACGCGCTGCCTATCGCGGAGGCGACGGGTGCAGCCTTTGCCTCGACGCATCCCGGAAAGATGCACGCTTGCGGACACGATGGACACATGGCTATGGCACTTGCCGCCGCGACGTATGTCGACCGTACGATTTGCGAGCAGCCGGGCACCATTAGGCGCAACGTGCTCTTTGTGTTCCAGCCTGCCGAGGAGACGACCGGTGGTGCCAAGACGGTATGCGAAAGCGGTGTGTTCGAGCGCTACGGGGTCGACCGCATTTTTGGCTTTCACGTGTGGCCCGATCTGCCTGCGAACACGTTGGCGAGTTGTTCCGGCCCGCTGCTGGCGCGCTCGAGCGAGACGCACGTGCACATTCACGGGACAAGCATCCATATCGCCAAGACCTACGGCGTTCCCGTAAACGAATCGCACGATGCCGCGTTGGCGGCAGCGAAGTTTTTGGTTGCCGAGCGCGAGCTGATGGACGAGCTGGGCACCGACGAGCCCTGTATCGGCAAGTTTGGCCTGCTGCAGGCCGGTACCGTCTGCAACGCGGTGGCGGGGGAGGCTCATGTTGCCGGCAGCCTGCGTGTGTTTACGGACGACATGTTCGACCGTGCGCGTGAGGGCGTGCGCCGCGTGCTTGATGAGGCATGCGCTGCAACGGGCTGCACGTACGATCTCGACTTTGCCGAGGGCTATCCGCCGGTCGATAACGACCCCGAGCTATTTGCCCGAATCGCGCCTGCTCTGCCCGAGTTACAGCTCGTGGACGAGCCGCTGCTGATTGCCGAGGATTTCGCCTTCTATCAGCGCTATCTGCCAGGCGTGTTCTTCTTGCTGGGCACGGGTGTGCCAGGGGGGCAAGAAAACCCGAGCGACGCCGAGGGCTGTCCCGCCTATGCCACGAGCGCCCTTCACACTGATACCATGCTCTTTGACGAGGAAATCCTACTCAAGGGCCTCGATGTCTACAAACGATTGCTTTTGCTTGACTAAGGCGTGAAGGACTATTTGTTCTAGAAAACACGAACAAACGTACGATATAATAGATATGTAAGTCTATAGAAACGTTTGACGTTATTAACGTAAGGCGATACGATGACTGCATCGTACCGAGCGCTATCGGGTCTGTTTTGAGTGGAGACAGGGGATGGCTTGGAATGTCGAAATCGTCGATTATCACAAGTGATGAGACTGCGTCCGATTTGCTGTCACCGGTGACTCCTGGTGAGCTTCTCAAAGAGGAGTTTCTTGTTCCCATGGGCATTTCTCAATATCGCCTTGCGAAAGAGACCGGGATTCCGGCTCAACGCATTGGGCAGATTATCTTGGGGAGGCGTCGTGTGACGGCCGACACCGACCTTCGCCTTTGCCGCTACTTTGGCCTGACAGATGGTTATTGGCTGCGCGCCCAGATGGCGTTTGATCTCGAGGCGGAGAAGAGGCGCATCGAACCGGAACTGGATAAGATCGTTCCTGTCCAGAAGGCTATCGCATTGTAGGGTTCAAAGATGTTGAGGCTGGGGTGACGATGGGGCGACGCCGACAGACTGCTGTGTATAGTCCGGGTGGATGCGGCTGCGGCTTGTTGTTGCTTCCGGTTATTGCTGTGAGCATTGGCGTGATGTTTGCGCTTGCCGGGTTGGCAGCAGCGGCGCTCGTGTTGCTGATTGTGGCCATTGGCGTGACGATTTGGCTTTGCCGCAATCGCGAGCAACGCCGTGCCGACGGTAAAACCAATGTCGGCTGGGTCGTCTTCCTGATCATTGCGTACCCGCTGAGTGTCAGTTACCTGGTGTTCTTTGTCCTGTTGATGATCAGTGCCTTTACCGGGAAATCCGTCACGGTGGGATAGGCTTCGACGAGCTTCTTGAGGGTGAAGCGAGGGAGCAGACTCTGAATGAACCGTGCCCCGCATCAACAAGTTTCATTTGTTGCGTAGCAATCCGAATGTGCAAGCGCTTGGCGTGAGAGCACCGCCGCCAGCAACGCAGGGATACAGGTCGCGATCGCCAGCTTCCGTTCCAGCTCATCGCAAAAGCGCGTCAACGTCGCGCCTGACCACGGCCGTTTCCTGCTCGAGTTTGTAGGCTCGCTTGATTATTTTACATTGCATCAGTTCTGTTTTTCATAGCGTCAGCTATTGGCTTTACGAGTGGAAATGAAAGTTCTATGGCTATAGCATGGTCATGTCTTGGTTCTTCATTTCTTTGCTGGGGTTCGACTCATAAGAAAAAGGAAAACAATACAGATGATAAAAAATTTCCTGCTTGTATTGTTGAAAAATCGGAATTTCAGGAGGTGTTTTTATGCCACAAATGAATAAGGGAGGAAAATT
>CABUDS010000039.1 GCA_902490405.1 uncultured Collinsella sp. | reverse complement strand
GCACGGGTTATATGTTCCATGACGAGGAGACGACGGCCGACACCGCCGTGGTTACCGGTTCCATTAGCGGCGAGAACCACCCGTTCGTCGAGCATTTTAAGTTCGTCAAGGCGCTTGAGGGGGAGGGCCAGGTCGCACGGCAAACCATTCCGGCGCCGATCCAGACGTTCTCCGAAGTCACGCTCGACCGCTGCGACGGCCAGCAGGAGAGCCTGCGCGCTGTCTATAAGACCGATGAGGAACTTGCCGACGCCATTGCAGCCGCTTATCGTACGGTGATCGCCGACTTGTATGCCGCGGGCTGCCGCAACATCCAATTTGATGACTGCACCTGGGGCATCTACTGCGATACCGATTTTGTCGCCAAAACCGGCATGAGCCCGGTCGACCTGCAAAAGGTGTCCGAGCTGGGCGTGGCGCTCAACAATGCCGCCATCGCGGGCAAGCCTGACGATTTGGTCATCAACACGCACGTGTGCCGCGGCAACTATCATTCCACCTATGCTTTTGAGGGCGGCTACGACCCCATCGCGCCGTACCTGTTCGCACATGAGAACGTCGATGCGTTCTATCTGGAGTTCGACACACCCCGCGCCGGTGGTTTTGAGCCGCTCAAGTACGTTGCCCCCGGCAAGAAGGTGGTGCTGGGCTTGGTGACCACCAAGGTGGCAGAGCTCGAGAACGAGGATGTTATCGTCGAGCGCATCCGCGAGGCGGCAAAGTACGTGCCGCTCGAGAACCTGTATCTGTCTCCGCAGTGTGGCTTTGCCAGCTGCGAGATTGGCAATAAGCTGACCGAGGACGAGCAGTGGGCAAAGATTGCGCTGGTCGGGCGTATTGCCGAGCGCGTTTGGAAATAGCGCTAGCGTTTGCAGGTGGCGGCGCGTGCGAGGTACTGCATATCGCGTACAATGGTTCGGATCGTATCGTTCGGGCAGGTTATCCGATATACCTGATCGCCCTTCCATTCGAAAGGACTTCCATGTCCCAGTCTTCGACGCCCGCCGTCACCGATGCCATCTACGATGCATCGTCGCTCGGCCGCCCGCGCATGTTTGTGTTGGGTTTGCAACACATGTTTGCGATGTTCGGAGCCACGGTGCTCGTGCCCGTGCTCACCGGCCTTTCCGTTTCGACGACGCTTCTGTTCGCCGGCATCGGCACACTGCTGTTTCATTTTCTATCGCGCGGTAAGGTGCCCGCGTTCCTGGGCTCGTCATTTGCCTTTATCGCGGGTTATGCCGCCATTGCACCCAACGGCGAGGCCGAGCTTTTGCCCTACGCTTGTCTGGGCGTTGCCTGCGCCGGCCTGCTCTATCCGGTGCTGGCAGCGCTGTTCCGCGCCTTTGGCGCCAAGCGCGTCATGCGCTTCTTCCCGCCGGTGGTGACCGGTCCCATCGTCATTTCCATCGGCCTGATCTTGGCAAGCTCTGCTATCGCCAACTGCCAGACCAATTGGCTTGTTGCCGTTGTCGCTGTGGCCGTGATCGTCAGCTGCAATATTTGGGGGCGCGGCATGGTCAAGATCGTGCCGATTTTGCTGGGCGTTGTGGTGAGCTATGCCGTTGCGGCCGCGCTGGGCGAGGTCGACTTCTCTGGCGTCGCAGCCGCCCCCTGGGTTGGCTTGCCCGTCGTGTGGGACAACACCGTGTTTGCGCTCTTTGGACCGCAGTTCGATAGCGGTCTTGCCACGACGGCCATCATCACCATCATGCCGCTGGCCTTTGCAACTATGATCGAGCATATCGGCGATATCTCCGCCATTGGCTCTACCTGCGAACGCAATTACATTGCCGATCCCGGTCTGCACCGTACCCTGCTCGGCGATGGCCTGGCGACCATCTTGGCATCGCTCTTTGGCGCCCCCGCCAATACGACGTATGGCGAGAACACCGGCGTGCTTGCCTTGACGCGTGTGTTCGACCCGCGTGTGATTCGCATTGCCGCCTGCTGCGCCATTGTGCTTTCGTTCTGCCCCAAGTTTGCTGCGGTGATTGCCGCCATGCCGGCATGCGTTATCGGTGGCGTGTCGCTTGTGCTCTACGGCATGATCAGTGCCGTGGGCGTTCGCAACCTTATCGAGAACCAGGTTGATTTCCAGAACAACCGCAACGTGCTGGTGGCGGCTCTGGTGCTCGTGCTTTCGCTCGGCATTGCCTACAGTACCACCGGCGCCATCGTGCTGGAGCTGGGCGGCGTGACGATTTCGCTTTCCGGCCTTGCCGTGGGCTCGCTGGTGGGTATCGTGCTCAACGCGATTCTGCCCGGCAATGATTTTGAGTTCGATGTCTCGGAACTCGAGGAGACTGTCAAGTAGTAGTTGTGTTCAGCTAAATCAAAAAATGGCGCCCATGCGTACGCGTGGGCGCCATTTTTAATGCGTCAGTATCCAGTGTATGGCGTGGGCCATGCGCAGGTCGGTCTGGGCAAAGTGATTGCCGGGGTTGAGTGCCAGCGTTGTTGGGATGCCTCGCTCGATGAGTAGCTCTTCCATTGCGCGCGTGTCGTCGAGCACGTGCCTCATCATACGGTTGGGTGTCTTGGTCTCTTTTTTGCCGAGTGACAGGTAGACGGCGTCGGGCGTAACTGCCATCGCGTGCTCGTGCGCATAGTCGATAAAGCCGGGAAACCACAGGGATCCCGATGCGCTTGCGGCGCGGTCAAAGGCATCTGTTTGCCAAAGTGCCCACAGTGCAAAAAGACCCGCCAACGAGTAGCCGGCAACGCCGCGCCAGGTGGGCGGTTGCGGGAGCGATGATTCGGCCTCTGGGATTATCTGCTTCAACAACTCGTCAAGAAAACCAGCGGCCTGTCCACCAAAGGGCTCGGCATCGCGCACGGTTCCGTCGCATCCCCAGGGGCTCAGCTCACGATTCCAATCGAGTCCGCCAATGGCGACAAGGGTGAACGGTGGGCAGTTGAGCTCTCGGCAGCGTTCATAAACCTCCGTGCCGTCGCCCATGACCACAGGAAGATAGATGACTGGTGCGCTTTCGGCATGCTGTGCATGAACGGTTATCTGCTTTTGATGCGCTTCCATGACGGGCTTCTCTCGGCGTTGTGATATCGACGGCCCCCATTGTCGCACGCCGGCTCATGCAGGTTGGGCTAGACCAAAGACAATCTCGTGCATACCCTGCGGACGCATATGGAAAACGCCACCGCCGGAGGGGAGCTCGGCGGTGGCGTTGTTAAACGGTGCTGGGACTCGGGGCCTTCGCGGGAGCTGCCATGTGCGCAGAGGCGTCTAAGAGCGCTTGCGGCTCGCCATGGTGCCTGCGGCGATAGCGGCTGTTCCCGCAAGGACGGTTGCCACGATGGCCGCACCCGAGGTGTCGCCGGTTGCCGCGAGCACGCCGGTAGTCTTGGCTTTCGTGATTGAAGCCGCAACGGCCTTGGTCGGCTTTGAGCCCTCAGGCTTGGGGTTCTGCTTGGACTCCGCGGGCTTGCTTTCTGCGGGCTTGGTCTCGTCGGGCTTGGGGTCTTCCGGCTTGGCTACCTCGGGAGGTGCGATGACCATGCTCTTGGCGACAGCTTCGTTATAGGGGGAGTCGATCACAGCGTCGCCCGTGCCGATGGCTTGACCTGCCTCGTAGATGCCGTCACGGAGCTTGCGATAGTCAATGACCTTGCCGCCTTCGGGCGTCTGGATGGCGGCGTTCTCAATCTTGATGGTGCCGATTGTCTTGCCGTCAGCGCTCATGGCACGGGCAAAGATTGCCGCTGTATCTCCTTCGGCCGTTACCTTGCTGCGGATGATCGAGATGACTGCGGGTGTGACGCCCTCGCTGGTCTGGGCGATGATGCCGATGTTCTCGCCTTGGGGCTCGGGGCTCGTCTCACCATCTTGGTTTTCGCTGTAGGGGATGGGGCCGTCGCCGTTCTCGACATAGCGGGCTATGGCCTTGACAACGGAGTCGCTGATGTAGATGTGGCCACCCTCCTCGTTGGGTCGATCGTTTCTGGTGGAGAATGCAGCCGAAACCTCGCCTTCCGCAAACGCGTCCACGGTGGAGCCGTTCTTGACGACGATATCGTCTTGGTAGGTGAAGAGGGCAATGGCGTCACCGTATCTGCCTTTACTTGCGCGGACTGTCACGTTTGCATGATCGAGTGTGATGCCCTTGTGGGCATAGACGCCATATTCAACACCGTTTGCGTTGAGGGAGGCGTTTGTGGCTGCGAGGCTGCCCTTGGCCTCGACGGCGGCGTCTTTCTCGGAGCTCGCCTTGACCTGGCTGCCGTCCGAGATATTGATGTTGCCGCCGCTCCAAATGGCCTCACCATCGGCTGAGCTTGCCTCGACTGTGCCGCCACCCTTGATGGTGAGGTTCTTGTCGGTTCCGATACCCTTGTCCTTGGTAGCCCTGGCGGTGACGGCCCCGCTGTCGTCAATCGTGATATTGCCGTTTGCCCTGATGCCATCCGATACGCCCGTGGCGTTGACGTTGCCCGAACCTTTGATAGCGAGATCGCCCTCGGCGTCGATGGCATCAAACCCAGCGCTCGTGGCGTTGACGGATCCGGCTCCGTCGATGTTGATATTACCCGTGGAGAGGATAGCGTCCTCAGTAGATGTCACGCTGAGCGTGCTGCCCGCGTCGCCTTGGATATTGAGCTCGGCGTTCTCATTCTTGCCATGAGAAGCCTTGATGCCTTCGATCCAGTCGGCAGTGACGATGTTGTTTCCCGAGTAATTCACGTTGAGCTTGCCTGCGGCCTGGATCTCGCCGCCGTTATAGTTGTTGAGCTTCAAGTCGTCGGCGCCGTCCCACGACCAGGTGCCGGTCTCGTCGCCCGCCGCAGTGCCGGCGTTGTATTTGGTTTCGCCGACCTTGACCCATTCCGCCGCGAGCGAGACGCTCGGCATGAGCAGCGAGCTCACCGTGAGCGCGCACACGGCGCCTACGACGATGCGGCGCGTCACGCGGCGCCAGCTGCCGTGCGCGAGTCCTATGCGACGGCGAACGTCGGGTTCGGCAACATGGGTTCCGGCGGTAGTGTCATTGCGTTTGGGGGTCGTGAACAAGGCTGCCATGGTTGCTCCCGTTCTCATAGGGCCTATACGGCTAGGTTCAGCGTATCTGCTGGATGTTGCCGGCGGTAGTGCCGTTTGGAGGGCAAAATGGCCAAAATGGGGGAGAAATAGGCCGCACGCCGGCGCAGGGACCAACGCTAAAAGAAAAGCGCGGGGCCGCATGGCGACTCCGCGCTTTATTGTTCAGCTTTTGCAGCCTTGCCCTTACGCTACGAAGAAGTAGACGGGGAAGGCAAGGGCTGCGATCCACCCGTCCTGTGCGAAAAAGTGTTTACGAGCGTTTGCGACTCGCCAGGGCGCCTGCGGCGATGGCGGCTGTTCCCGCAAGGGCGGCTGCCACGATGGCTGCGTTCGAGGTGTCGCCGGTTGCCGCGAGCTTGCCGACGGTCTTGGCTCCCTTGGCTGCAACTGCAACGGTCTTGGTTGTCTTCGTGCCCTCGGACTTGGAACCCTCGGGCTTGGTCTTGCCGTGCTTTTCCTCGGGCTTGGTCTCCTCGGGAGGCACGATGACCGTGCTCTTGGCGACAGCGGCGTCATAGGGGGAGTCAATCGTGGCATCGCCCGTGCCGATGGTCTGCCCCGCCTCGTAGACGATGCCGTCGCTGAGCTCTTCCTTGTTGCGATAGTCAATGACTTTGCCGCCTGCAGGCGTCTGGATGGTGGCGTCCTTGATTTCGATGGTGCCGATCGCCTTGCCGTCCGCGCTCATGGCAAGGGCGAAGATAGCCGCCGTGTCTCCCTCGGCCGTGACCTTGCTGCGGACGATCGAGATGGTCGCGGGCGTGATGCCCTTCTCGGTCTGCGCGAAGATGCCGATGTTCAGGCCCTCGGACTCAGGGATGATTTCGTCGTTTTGGTCTCCACTGTAGTGGTCGGGGCCGTCGCCGCCGGTCTCGGCATAGCGGGCTATGGCCTTGACAACGGAGTCGCTGATGTAGATATGGCCACCCGCTTCGTCGGAGTAGAAATTACTGGTGGAGATTGCAACCGAGAACCTGCCTTCTGCGAGCGCATCCACAGTCGAGCCGTTCTTGATGACGATGTCGTCCTCATCGGTGAAGAGTGCGCTGGCTTCCACGCCATCTGAGCTTGCGCGGACCGTCACGGTCGCGCCATCGAGCGTGATGCCCTTGTAGACATAGATGCCATACCCAACGCCACTTGCGTTGAGGGAAGCGTTCGTGACCGTGAGGCTGTTTTTACCGTCGATGGCGGCGTCTTCCTCGGAGCTTGCCTTGACCTGGCTGCCACCCGAGATCTCGATGTTGCCGTCGGCCCAAATCGCATTGTCTTTGATAGAGCTTGCCTCTACCTTGCCGCCGCCCTTTATGATGAGGTTCTCGTTAGCATCGATACCCTGATCCTCGGTGGCCTTGGCGGTGACGGTTCCGCTGTTGTCGATCGTGATGTTGCCGTCGGCCCTGATGCCATCCGAATCGCCCGTGGCGTTAACGTTTCCCGAGCCCTTGATGGTGACATCGCCCCCGGTATCGATGGCATCGTGCTCGGTGCTCGTGGCGTTGACAGTGCCAGCGCCGTCGATGTTGATGTTGCCGACGGAAGTGATGGCGTCACGAGAAGATGTCACGTTGAGCGTGCTGGACGCGTCGCCCTGAATATTAAGCTCGGCGTTCTCGTTCGCGCCATCCTTAACCTTGATGCCGCGGCCGTTGTCGTTAGTGACGGTGTTGTTGCCCTCGTAGCTCACGTTGAGCTTGCCCGCTGCCTCGATCGCGCCGCCGTTATAGCCGTTGAGCTTCATGTCGTCGGCGCCATCCCATGACCAGGTACCGGCGGCGTCTCCCGTGGGGCCCGCGGCCGCTTCGTGGCGGACGCCGCCAACGTCCACCCACTCGGCTGCGAGCGAGATGCTCGGCATGAGCAGCGAGCTTACCGTAAGCGCGCATACGGCGCCTACAACGATGCGGCGCGTCACGCGGCGCCAGCTGCCGTGTGCGAGCAGCGTGCGACGGCGCAGGTCGGGCTCAACAAAATGGGCTCCAGAGGTTTTGTCATTGCGCTTGGGGGTCGTGAACAAGGCGGCCATGGTTACTCCCATCCTCATAGGGCCTATGCGGTTATATCCAGCATATCTGCAGGATGTAGCCGTCGGTAGTGCCGTTTGGAGAGCAAAACGTCCAAAACTTGCGAAGCAATACATCGCGTGTCCGTGTGGTGCCTGGCTTTAAAAGCAAAGCGCGGAGCCGCTCGATGCGACTCCGCGCTTTGCTGTTTGGTATTGCGAATCTTGCGCCTACGCTACAAAGAAGTAGACGAGGAAGGCGAGGGCTGCGATCCACATGAGCAGCTTGATCTTGGAGGCCTCGCCCTTAAAGAGCGCGACGACCACGTAGGCGATAAAGCCCAGACCAATGCCGGCAGAGATGGAGTAGGTGAAGGGCACGCCGGCGACAATCATGAACGCCGGGAAGCCCTGCGACACGTCGGACCAGTCGATCTCGGAGGCCTCGCTCATCATGAGGTAGCCGACGTAGACCAGAGCACCGCAGGTGGCGGCGCTGGAAACGATGGTGACGATGGGGGAGAAGAACGCGGCGAGAATGAACAGCACACCGGTGGTGACGGAGGTGAGGCCCGTGCGGCCACCGTCGGCAGCGCCAGAGGTGGACTCGACGAAGGTGGTGATGGAGGAGACGCCCATAAAGCCACCGGCAGTAGCGGCCACGGAGTCGACGACCAGGATGGGACGGATGTCCTCGACATTGCCGTCCTCGGTCAAGAACTCGCCCTGCTTGGCGACGGCCATCGCGGTGCCCATGGTGTCGAAGAAGTCGCTCATGAGCAGCGAGAAGGCAACGACGAGCAGCATCGGGTCGGTCAGGACCTTCACGATGGCAAGGTTGCCGTCGGCAGTGCTGGCAAACGGGGCGCCGAAGGTCGAGAAGTCGAGCGGTGCGATGAGGCCCTCGGGCGCATGGGTGACGCCCAGCGGGATTCCGGCGATAACGGCGACGATGATGCCGATGAGCAGCGAGCCCGGCACGTTGCGGGAAGCCAGGGCAACCGTCACGACGATGGAGATGATGCCGACGATAAAGGTGGGGGAGGCGATGTCGCCCAGGCCGACGAGCGTACCGGCGCCAGCGGTGATGATGCCGGCGTCGCACAGGCCGATCATGGCGATAAACAGGCCCAGACCCACCGAGATGGCGTGGCGCAGGACCACGGGGATGGCGTCCATGATGGCCTCGCGCAGGCCGCACAGGACGAGCAGCAAGATGACGATACCCTCGAGGAAGATAACGCTCATGGCCACGTGCCAGTCGCCGCCGCACATGGTGGTGGCGATGCCCGCGATCATGGCGTTGATGCCCAGACCCGACGCGCAGGCGAGCGGGCGGTTGGCGAAGATGCCCATGCAGATGGTCATGATGCCGGCGCCCAGGCAGGTGGCGCAGGCGAGCGCTCCCGCATCAATGCCAGCGCCCGAGAGCACTGCGGGGTTGACGGCGATGATGTAGGCCATCGCCAGGAATGTTGTCAGTCCAGCGCGAAGTTCGGTCCCGATTGTGGACTTGCGCTCACTGACGTGAAAAAGTTCGTCCATGCATACCCTTTCCTTGTTCGGCCCCGAGTTTAGGCCGATTGACACGAACTCATTTACTATATCGCCTTTACAACCTTGCTGTTCCTCGCATGTTGATGTTCGGCGCTTTGTAACAGACGGACGGTATTTATCGCATGAAAATGTGTGGGTACCGTATACTTAAGCGGTTACAACGACCCCTATGGAGGAACGTATGATTAAAGAGCTTTGCCACGACGAGGCTATCCTGTCCCAGCGTTGCGAGGTTGCGACCGTCGAGGACGAGTCGGTTGCTCAGGACCTGATCGATACCATCAAGTCGCTCGACGATGCCGGCTGCCTTGCCGCTAACCAGATTGGCGTTACCAAGAAGGTTTGCGTCTACTTGGACGATGCCGGCGAGCCCCACGTGCTCTACAACCCTCGTCTGGTGTTTGGCCTGGGCGCCAGCAAGATGGAGGAGAGCTGCCTGACGCACGACGAGATCACCAAGTCCACGCGCTACATCAAGTGCAAGGTCGCCTTTGACCAGATCGTCGACGGCAAGATGAAGGAGTGCCGCCGCGACTACGCAGGCTTTGAGGCTCAGATGATCCAGCACATGATTGATCACTGTCTTGGAAAGTTGGTCTAAGGGGACCAAAGCACCGCACCTCGTCGTTTTTAGTCCGGGTATGACATTGTTGTCATGTCCGGACTTTTTTGTTTAGCGCTCCTTTGTTTGGTGACAATGACCTTAGTAAGAACATTGAGCTAGGAGGCGCTATGTGCACGAGCATTCGATTTACCGATAATTCCGGCCACATGTATCTGGGCCGCAACCTCGACTGGAGCTTTGGATACGGCGAGCAGGTTCGCGTGGTGCCCCGCGGGTTCCACATCCCGTACTCGTTTATCGACGATGCGACGGCGGCGCATGCGGTAATCGGTATGTGTATCGATTACAAGAACTATCCCATGTTTTTCGATTGCGGCAACGATGCGGGCCTGGCTGTGGCGGGGCTCAACTTTCCCGGCTATGCCGAGTATGCCGAGGGGCCGGTTGATGGCAAGACCAATATCGCGGCCTACGAGTTTCCCCTGTGGGTGGCGGCGACGTTCTCGACGGTCGACGAGGCCGAGGCTGCGCTGCGCGATACGGTGATTGTCGCCAAATCTGCCGGCGAGGGCCTGGGCGTGTCGCTGCTCCATTGGATTATCGGCGACAGCCAGCGCAGTATCGTGGTCGAGATGATGGCCGACGGCCTGCATGTATACGACGACCCGGTCGATACCCTTGCCAACCAGCCGACTTTCCCGTGGCATATGGAAAACCTGCGCACCTATATCACCGCCACCAGCGATTTTCCGCAGACGGCGACATGGCGCGCCGCCGAGCTCAAGCCTTATGGCGCTGGTGCCGGCATGCGCGGTATTCCGGGCGATTGCTATTCGCCGAGCCGTTTTGTAAAGGCTGCCTACCTCAATGCCAATTACCCGCAAAAGGGCGGCGAGGCCGAAAACGTCGTCCGCATGTTCCGTTCGCTCGAGGGCGTGGCGATGATCGAGGGAGCGTCCAAGATGGGCGACGGCAAGTTCGAGAAGACCATCTACACCGGATGCTTTAGCGCGCGTACGGGCAATTATTACTACGCGACCTACGATGACCCATCGATTCGCTACGTGAGCCTGATGGATGCCGAGGGCGCGAGCCCCGATAGGCTCGTGGTTCCCGAGCCGCGTCGTTCGTAGCCGAGGGCTTTACTGAAATGCAAAGCGCCCCTGCATCTCCTGTGAGGTGCAGGGGCGCTGTCGTTGATGCGCGACGTCGCTAGAAGTTGGCGTCGTTGAGCTGGGCGCTCTCGAGGCCGTCGAGCAGTTGCTGTTCGGGCGTATCGGCGACGCTCTCGAGCAATTCGGTGGGATCGACGTTCATGTCCCTACCGGCCTCGTTGCCGTTGACCAGGTCGTCCGAGAAGATATCGACTTCCATTTCCTCGGCTTCTTCGATCTGGACCTCGAGCGGCACATGGGTGCGTACGAGTTTGACCGCCGGACGCATGCGGGCAAAGAGAGGCACGTACTCGATGATGATCGCCGAGTTCTCAAGACCGTACCAGCGTGCCGGGCTTCCGCAGGCGCGGCGGACGGCGTACTTGATGGCCATCACGCGGTGGTCGTTGCGGTTGATGTCCGTTTCGGGGGCAAGCATCTTGCGCAGCATGCAAAAACGGAAGTCGCCCACGTTGCCGCGTGTCTCGTAGATGGAGTAGGTGTGATGCTGCGGTGGCAGCTCACCCGATGTCATCAAGTCGCCAACGATCTGACGCAGATAGGCGTTGATGCGCTGGTTGACCTTAAAGCCCAGGTCCAGGCGCACGCGGAACAAAAAGTCCGTGCCAAAGGTCTCGACGGAATACTCGTGCGTATAGGGCTCGTCGGTAACGTGCACGTTGATGAACCAATATGCCTTGGCGCGCTTGGGGTGCTTGTCCAGGATGGAATAGAGCACGTCGCGGTCGAGCGTGAGCGGGTCGGGGCTGTTGGTGAGGAACACCAGATTGTCGGCGAGCACGGGGTAGGTCTCGTCGTTGCGCAGGCGGTTGAGCTGATCGATGTACTTGGAGACGGGCAGCAGGATCGTCTGCGTGCGCTCGATGGCGGTGCCGCGGCGCCACACGTACATAAGGCCAAACAGCAGCGAGGCCAGGAAGATCATCACATAGCCGCCGTCAAAGAACATGGTGAGGCACGAGGCAAAGAAGCAGAGCTCGATGGCGCCAAAAAGCAGGGCAAAGACGCAGGCGCCCAGCTTGTGCTTGAGGATGCCGGCGATATAGCTCGTCAAAAGCGTCGTGGTCATGAGCATAGTCACGGTGATGGCGAGGCCGTAGGCGCTCTCCATGCGCTCGGAGTTTTGGAACAGCAGCACGATGAAGATACAGCCGACCCACATGATGTTGTTGACGAGCGGAATATAGAGTTGACCCTTGGTGTCGCTGGGGTAGTGGATGCGCAGATGCGGCATAAGGTTGAGACGCGTGGCCTCGGATACCAGCGAGAACGAGCCGGTGATAAGCGCCTGCGAGGCGATGATGGCCGCTACGGCCGATAGCACGATGGCAAAGGGGCGCAGGGGCTCGGGAAGCATCATGTAGAACGGGTTGACGATGTCCATCGCGAGCATCTGGGGATTGGAGTTGTTGGCGAGCAGCCAAGCGCCCTGACCCAGATAGTTAAGGATGAGGGCCGCCTTTACGAACGGCCAGGATGCGTAAATGTTAGCCTTGCCCACGTGACCCATGTCCGAATAGAGCGCCTCGGCGCCGGTCGTCGACAGGAAGACGAAGCCGAGCACCATGATGCCCGAGTGGTTGATGGGCGAGAACAGGAACATGATGCCGCGGATGGGGTTGAGTGCGCGCAAGATGGACAGGTTGCCGAGCATGTTGAACAGGCCGGCGCCCGCCAGGAACAGGAACCATAGCGTCATGAGCGGGCCGAAGAGCTTGCCGATTGACGAGGTGCCGGCGCGCTGCATGGCAAATAGGCCGCAGATAATGATGATGGTAATAATGATGACGTTGGTCTGGCCGTCGCCCAATAGCGCGTGGCCCCACTCGATGGTGCGCAGACCCTCGATGGCTGTGGTGACCGTGACGGCGGGGGTGAGGATGCCGTCGGCAAGCAGCGCCGCACCGCCGATCATGGCGGGAAGGATCAGCCACGGCGCCACTTTGCGCACGAGACTGAACAGGGCGAAGATACCGCCCTCGTTGTGGTTGTCGGCCCTCATGGCGATTAGCACGTACTTGACCGTGGTTACGAGCGTCATGGTCCAGATGACGAGCGAAAGCGCGCCCAGGATCATGTCCTCGCTGACGGTACCGATGCCGCCGTTGTTGGCGACGATTGATTTCATGGTGTACATAGGGCTCGTGCCGATGTCGCCATAGACGACGCCGAGCGTTACGAGCAACATACCAGCAGAAAGGGGAATGGCTCCATGCCCGCTCTGTCCGTGCTGGTCTTGGAGGTTTGCCTCCAGTTTGTTGTGTGCCACGTGGACTCCCTTAGACATCCGGTTATCTGTCTAGGGCAGATAACCTTTATGCCATCTTTATACATATAAGAGCAGTTTGGCACATCGGGGTGTTTTAGACAATAATCCCCATCTGGGGATTATTCATGTACGCAGGTAGCATTTCAAAACAGGGGCGCACCGGCTGTATGGTCTTGCTGCAATGTGATAACCACGGACGCGCCCCTGCTTTGAAACTGAAGAGGGGCTTTTAGGCGCGTGCTGCTTGGGCGATGCTTGCTTTGGTGTCTGCGCGTTTGCCGGCGACTTCGCAAAAGATCGCGCCGCCGATGATCAACGCGGCGCCCATGAGGCGGATGGGCGTCATGGTCTCTCCCAAAAGGGCAACGGAGAACACGACGGCCGAAAGCGGCTCGAGGTAGCCGACGACCGCGACGGTCTGGACGGGCAGCTTGGCGACGGCACTAAAGTAGAGCAGGCAACCGATGCCGGTGTTGACGACGCCGAGCATGGCGACGGCGCCCCAATCGATGCCGGCGGCAATGCTGGGGGAGAGGAACGAGGGGGCACCTTGCGTGAAGAGCGTAAGGATCAACGCGGTTACAAAGGCGGCGCTCACCTGGAGCGTGGAGTTCTCGAGGCCTTCGATGTGTGGCGCACCCTTGCTAGCGATGACCATCAAGGCGTAGCAGAAGGCCGAGGCGATGCCGCAAGCGATACCCGCAATGGGCATATTGCCGCCTAGACCTTGCGCCGCAATGAGAAAGGCGCCACAGGCAACGGCGATAAACCCGGCGATTTTGCCGCCGGTCAGCTTTTCGCCAAAAATGAGCGGGGAGAGGGCCATAACGATGATGGGGCCGCAGTAATACAACAGCGAGGAGATGCCAACGCCGATCGTCTGATAGGCGCGGAACAGGAAAATCCAGCTGGCGCCCAGCGCGGCGCCCGAGACGATGAGCGCTGCGGCCTCGCGGGGGCGAGACGGAGCCTGCAGGTTATGGCGCTTGGTTATGAAGAGGATGGCGGCAAGGGTGAGAGCGCCCAAAAACGTGCGCAACAGTACGATATCGGAGCTCGGCAGCGCGATGGCAGCGGCGATGATGCCGTTGGAGCCAAACAATAGCAATGCTGCTAAGTACGTAAACAGTCCGTTGTTCATGTGCTGACATCTCCTCTATATCCGAGCATGTTCACTATGGGTGAGGTGGCTTTAGAAGAAAAGCGAATATAATGCATGGATAACATGACAAAAACTCATGTAAAGGTGGAGGGATGCCGTGGAAACGAATATTCAAAAGATGCAAGTGCTGCTCGAGACGGTGCGTGCCGGCAGCTTTACGCATGCTGCAGAGCGGCTGAGCTATTCGCAGTCGGGCGTGAGCCGCATGGTGGGCGACCTTGAGGCAGACTGGGGTTTTAAGGTGCTTGATCGCGGCCGCGAGGGCGTGGTGCTTTCTGCCGACGGGCGGCAGGTCATGCCGGCAGTCGAGGCGTTATGCGAAGAGTTTGGCCGCCTGCAGCGACGCGTGGACGAGATGCGGGGGCTCATGCGTGGCAAGATCTGTATCGGTACATTCTCGAGTGTGGCGACCCATGTACTGCCGCCGGTGATCGCGCGGTTTCGCGCTGATCACCCGGATGTCGATTACGAGCTGCTGATGGGTGATTACTCCGAGATTGAGCAATGGGTGGCGGAAGGCCGCTGCGACCTGGGCTTTATTCCGCGCGAGCCACGCGGCGCCGGCATGGCGTCGCGGCCGTTGGTGCAAGACGAGCTGATGGCCGTGGTGCCAGCGGACTCCTCGCTTGCCACCGCGGAGGTCGTTTCCCTTGCCGATTTGGCCAACGAGCAGTTTATTCTTCTGGAACGCGGTAGCGACGACGAGATTACGCCGCTGTTTCGCCGCGCGGGTCTGGCGGTGCGTTCTAAGCTATCGACCTGGGATGATTATGCGATTATGGCCATGGTCGAGGACGGTCTGGGCGTGAGTATTCTTCCGGCGCTCATCTTGCGCCGCTGTCAGTTCGATGTCGCCGTGCGTCCGCTCGAGGGACATCCCCATCGGCAGATCAACGCGATATATCGCACGGCTGACGTTTCGCTTGCCGCCGCTCGATTCCTTGAATATCTCTAAACGCGTGCGCGTCATTGTCCGCCTTGGGCAAATCTCGGAGTTCGGTACGTTTTCTTGTGAAATTGAACTTCCGAATAAGGTACGGCGCTATACTGCTGCCTAAATTGAACTTAGGTTCAATTCGTGTTCTATAAATTGAACTTTGCCAGCAAGGAGGTTCCTGTGGCCCAAGAGACGTTTAGCGATCGCCTGCGACAGACTATGTCCGATCGCGACGTTCGCCAGTCGGACGTAATCCGCGCATCGGAGATGCTCGGCAAAAAACTCGGCAAGAGTCAGATGAGCCAATATGTGAGCGGCAAGACGATCCCGCGGCGCGATGTGGCAGAGCTACTCGCCCGTATTTTGGAGGTTGATGTTACCTGGCTGATCGCCGGTGACGCCGATCAAGGCGAGGAATCATCGCCTCGCAACGTGCCCAAGCCCGAACCCCATCCCTCAGCTCAAATTCCAAGGAGCACCACCATGCGTACTTTTTCTAAATCCACCAAGCTCGATAACGTCCTGTATGACGTGCGCGGCCCCGTCGTCGACGAGGCCGCCCGTATGGAGGACGAGGGCGAGCGTATTCTCAAGCTCAACATCGGCAACCCCGCGCCCTTTGGTTTCCGCACGCCCGATGAGGTCATCAAGGACATGCGCCAGCAGCTGCCCGACTGCGAAGGCTATTCCAACTCGCGCGGTCTGTTCTCCGCGCGCAAGGCAATCATGCAGTACTCGCAGATCAAGGGCCTGCCCAATGTTCAGATGGAGCACATCTACACGGGCAACGGCGTGTCCGAACTCATTCAGCTTTCGATGAACGCGCTGCTCGACAATGGCGACGAGATTCTGATCCCCAGCCCCGATTATCCGCTCTGGACGGCGTGCGCAACCCTTGCCGGCGGTCATCCCGTTCACTATCTGTGTGATGAGCAAGCGGATTGGTATCCCGACCTGGAGGATATGGAGTCCAAGATCACGAGCGCGACCAAGGCCCTCGTCATCATCAACCCCAACAACCCCACGGGCTCGGTCTATCCGCGCGAGGTGCTCGAGGGCATCGTTGAAATCGCGCGCAGGCACCAGCTC
>CABUDS010000038.1 GCA_902490405.1 uncultured Collinsella sp. | reverse complement strand
ATTTTGCTGCATCAAACATGCGGAATGATAGGTAAAAGTAGTCATAAGAGGGTCGTCCCAAATTAGCTGCTTTCAAAACTATGGCGGATTACGGGGCTGGACCTGTATTACTTGACCATGGGAAAAATCGCGAAATTAAAACCGCAGGTAGACGGCTTATCAAAAATCGAAAAATGCCGGTATGGATGGGGGTCTCCGAATCAGCCCCGTAATCCGGCATAGTTTTGAAATGGCACTAAAGTAGGCACAATCTAAATATCGATCCCAAGGCAAGTTGCGGTGGAATAGTTCCTGGATGCCGGGGTTTTGGCGGAAATCAGGAACTATTTCACCGCAATTGAGGAGGGGCGGGGTGGATGGCGGGGTAGCTAAAAGAGCCCCGTCCCAAATTAGCTGCTTAGGCTGGGTCGATGTCCATGCTGGCGATGAGGTCGATGCCCGTGTTGAGGGGGTCTTCCAGAACGACGTCGCCCATGCGGATGGGGGCCTCGACGACCACGCCGCGGATGAGGTCCATCGCCTGGGCATGGAGTGCCAGCGGGATGGCTTCGGCCGTGCGCACGGGCAGCAGCGCCTCGTCGCCGCCGGATACGGCAACGGTGGTGGTGAGCACGCGCATGGGACAGGTGAGCTCCTGATGTGCAAACTTATCACCGCGCGGGCAGCTGTTGCCGGTTACGGAGCGTACCTCTACCACGGCGCCGTCTGCGCTGCGCTCGACCTCCACGGTCAGGAGGCACTCGGAGGGGCAGGTGGTGCAGTTGAACTGCAGCGTTTCAATCGCGTTTGTGCTCATGACTCTACGCCTCCTCAACGGGGTCGACGGACAGGACTATCTCGCTAACGCCCAGGTCGAGTGCGCGCTGAATTACCTTTGCCGGTAGTGGGAAGCTCTCCATTACGCTCGGTTTAAACGGGCGGACCTTGCCTGCAAACAGCTCCTCGTCGCCTGCCAGAATGCGCACGCGGGCAGCATCGACCGGCCGACGTACGCGGAAGTTGAGCTTAGTGAGTGACACGGCCGTGATGCGTCCCGGCAGTGCGTAGCCTGCGATGCCAGCGGGGGAGACCGTGAGCTGGCAGCCCGCGCCCGCCACTCCCGCCGCGGTGCCGACAGCCCCCAACGCCCACGCCGCCGCAGCCGCACCGGCACGTTCGGACTCGGTCGTCACGTTGTCGGCCAGGTCGTGCACGTGCAGCACGTTGCCGCAGGCAAATATGCCCGGCACGCCCGTCTGCAGGCTCTGGTCCACCACGGCACCGCGCGTACGTGGGTCCAGCTCCACACCCGCGGCAACCGAAAGCTCGTTTTCGGGAATCAGGCCCACCGAAAGCAGTAGCGTGTCGCACGGAACAACACGCTCGGTCCCCGGAATGGGTGCTAGGTGCTCGTCGACCTGACTCACCTCGACGGCCTTCACACGATCGTGCCCGATCACACGCGTGACCGTGGTAGACAGATGCAGTGGAATGCCAAAGTCTTCCAGGCAGTTCTTAACATTGCGACGCAGGCCGTTGGCGTACGGCATGAGCTCGTACACACCCTCGACGGAAATCCCCTCGAGCGTGCAGCGGCGCGCCATGATCAGCCCGATGTCGCCCGAGCCCAAAATGACGGCGCGCGAGCCGGGTTTGAGGTTCTCGATATTGATGTATCGCTGCGCTAGGCCGGCCGTAAACACGCCGGCGGGTCGGCTGCCGGGGATCTTGATCTCGCTGCGCGTGCGCTCGCGGCAACCCATGGCAAGGACGACCGCGCGCCCGATGAGCTGCAGCATACCGGTGGGGCTCATGAGCGTGACGGTGTGGACCGCGGCGTCTTCCGCGGACTCGCCCGAATCAACCCCTATCACCATGCTGTCCAAGAACAGCGCAATGTTGGTCGCGCGCACCTGGTCGATAAAGCGCTGCGCGTACTCGGGACCGGTGAGTTCCTGCTTAAAGTGCGACAGTCCAAAGCCCGGGTGAATGCACTGTCGCAGGATGCCGCCCAGATGCTGCTCGCGCTCCACGATGGCCACGTGCGCGCCGGCCTTGTGCGCGGCAAGCGCGGCTGCCATACCGGCGGGGCCGCCTCCGATGACGACCACGTCGAAGGCCTGCGTCGACACTGGCGCTGCGGTTCCG
The DNA here is from genome assembly GCA_902490405.1 of uncultured Collinsella sp. Taxonomy (GTDB): domain Bacteria; phylum Actinomycetota; class Coriobacteriia; order Coriobacteriales; family Coriobacteriaceae; genus Collinsella. The sequence goes on along the minus strand of CABUDS010000038.1, from coordinate 13,947 downwards.
GTCTCCGCGCGTTCGTCGCGCATATCAAACGTCGCCATCCTAGCGCACCCCCTTTAGCGGTCCCTCGACCAGCCAAGATCCGGCATCCTCCAACAGCACTTCGCTGGGGTCGCAGCCCAGCTCGCGGGCAAGGATCGCAACCACGCGGCTCTGGCAAAAGCCGCTCTGGCACCGACCCATGCCCGCACGGCAGCGCCGCTTGACGCCCTCGACCGAAACCGCACCCGGGCGGCGTCGAATCGCGGCCACGATCTCGGCCTCGGGCACCGTCTCGCAGCGGCAGACGATCTGCCCCCATGCGGGGTCGGACTCAATGAGCTCCTCCTTGCGTGCAAGCGGCGCACGGTCGAAGTCGTCCGGCGCGTGTCGAATCGGATCCCAATCGGCCCGTTCGCGCAAAGCAACGCCCGCCTCGCGCATCACGTGCTCCATGCGCTCGGCAATGGCCGGCGCGCTCGCCACGCCTGGCGACTGAATGCCCGCCGCCTGGAACAGGCCTGGCACCACGGCGGACTGCCCAATAAAGAAGTCGTTTGTTCCCTTGATGACCGGACGCCCGCCGGCAAATGCGCGTACCACGCGACGCGTGTCCAGATCGGGCACCAGCTTGCGTGCTCCCGTCAGCAGCGCGTTCACATCGCTTGCGTAGGTCTGCGTGTCGCCCGGCTCGCGCACGGCAGCCGTCGCGGTGATCACGGTGTTGCCGTGGACCGTGCCCGTGACGATTACGCCCTTGGACACTGGCGTGGGCACGGGGTAGAGCGGCATGAGCGCGCGCGGCTCCTTGTCCAGCACCACGATGTTGCCCTGGCGCCAGACCATCTGGAACTCCTCGGCGCCCGCCATATGCGAGATGTCCGCTGCACCGTTGCCCGCGGCGTTGATCAGATAGCGGCAGCGCACATCGCCGACAGGCGTCACCAGCGTAAAGTGCGCAGCCCCGTCGGTAGCCTCGCCGCCGGCAACCTCAATTGCTTCCACCGGAGCCGACCGAATAAACGTCACGCCGTTGGCCACGGCGTTCTCCAGCGCAGCGATGGCGACCTCAAACGGATCCACAAAGCCAGTGGAGGGACACCACAGCGCGCACGTCGCCTCGGCACTCGCGCGTGGTTCCAGCTCGCGGATGCGCTCGGGGCCGATAATCGACAGTTCGGGCACGCCGTTGGCCACGCCATTCTGGCGCAGCTTCTCCAGGTGTGCGCGGTCTTCGTCGTTAAACCCCAGCACCATCGACCCGGTGCGGCGGAACAAAAATCCAAGCTCCTGGGCCCACGTGCCATATAGCTCGCAGCCGCGGGCGTTGACCTGCGCCTTTACGGTGCCCGGCGCCGGATCGTAGCCGGCGTGTACCAGGCCGCCGTTGGCCTTCGATGCGCCCAGGGCGACATCGTTGGCCGCCTCGACCACGCAAATGGTCAGGTCATAGCGCGCGAGTTGCCGCGCAATGGCACACCCGGTGATGCCCGCGCCCACAACCGCGATATCAAACGTTTCTGTCACAGTGCCTCCCAGACAAGTTGACAGGCTGTCAATAGGACTATGCTACGGTCTGCAGACCCCCAGTGCAGCGGCAATGCGGCGAACAGCCCCACTGCATCCGCCAACGGCAGGCGTGGGCCGGCTCAGCACGGATGCCGGCCACGTTAGAACGCGAGATCTTCCCGCCCAACCTCGCGGTCTGCGCCGTTACCTGTTACAGATTGAGATGTTGAGTCCACAGGCGCACGTTCTTCTCGATCTGTAACAGTAAGAACTGTTTTTGGGTTCCAGATGTTACAGTTCGAGATTTAAGTCGGGGAGAGAATGGTTTGTCTCAATCTGTAACATCTGGGACTGTATTTGCCGAGTAACTGTTACAGATTGAGACATTCGGTGCGGACGGTTTTCTTTGTCTCGATCTGTAACAGTTAGCTGAGGATTTGGGTTCTAGATGTTACAGATTGAGACAAACCTTCCGACGGATTTTGAAGGTCTCGATCTGTAACAGTAAGAGAGGAAATTCGGCCTCAGTTGTTACAGATCGAGATTGAAGCCAGCGAGGGGATGTTTTGTCTCGATCTGTAACATTTGGACCCGATTTTGCCGAGTAACTGTTACAGGTCGAGATTGAAGTCGGGGAGGGACCCCTGTGTCTCGTTCTGTAACATCTAGACCCGGATTCCGCTCCCACCTGTTACAGATTGAGATGTTTGTGTCCGCGCCAGCCCCGCCCCTAGCCGTGGTCCCATATTAACAAACCCCGTGGTAAACTTGACCGGACTGTTAATATTCCGAAAGGTGCCCGTAATGTCCAAGTACATCTCCGAGCTCATGTCGCCGCAGCTTATGGGCGTCGTCTATGCCTTCGTTGGCTTTATCATCGCCCTGTATGTGCTGTCGGTCGTCTATGTGTTCATCGACGCTCGCCGCCGCGGCGCCAGCGCCTACGTGGCATGGGGCATCATCGCCCTCATCCCGTTTGTGGGCCTCATTGCCTACCTGGTCCTGCGCCCGCACTCCTACGCGTCCGACCGCGAGGAGCAGGAGCTGGACATGGCCCTGCGCGAGCGCCAGCTTGCCCAGTACGGCACCTGCCCGCAGTGCGGCGCGCCCATCGAGAAGGACTTCGTCGTCTGCCCGGTGTGCGATACCCAGGTTCGCAACGTGTGCCCCAGCTGCCATCGCCCGCTCGATGCGCACTGGAAGGTCTGCCCCTACTGCCGAACTCGCATCCAGTAACGCATCCATCGCCGGGCCGGCCGCAAGCCACGGGCACGCCGCAAGCCACGCGCGCCCCGCACCCCGCCCCACACGATGAAGCATGCGTAGAAAATCGCCCGCCGTGCCATTAAGGTGCGGCGGGCGCTTGTATACCAAGACAACCTGCCTATAATGATGCAAGTCAAAAACGCCGAGCGCATCGCACGCACTTGCATCAGGCATCCGAGAGGAGAAAACATACCCATGAAGGCACTCTACAATGACGGTTCGGTGGCCGAGCTCCCGCAGGACGAGGTCGCGCACGTCATCCGCCACTCCGCCGCGCACATCATGGCACAGGCCATCAAGCGCCTGTACCCCGAGGCCGACTTTGCCTACGGCCCCGCGACCGACAACGGCTTCTACTACGACGTCGACCTGCCCGAGGGCGTCAAAATCAGCGAGGACGACTTCCCCGCGATCGAGGCCGAGATGAAGAAGATCGTCAAGGAGAACCTCAAGTTTTCCGTGTACGAGAAGCCCCGCGCCGAGGCCATCGCTCTTATGGAGGAGCGCGGCGAGAAGTACAAGGTCGAGCACATCGGCGACCTGGACGACGACGCCCGCATCACCTTCTACCAGCAGGGCGACTACATCGACATGTGCGTCGGCCCCCACATCTGCTACACCAAGGCCCTGAAGGCCTTTAAGCTCACCGGCGTCTCGGGCGCCTACTGGAAGGGCGACAAGGACAACAAGATGCTCACCCGCATCAACGGCGTCGCCTTTGCCACCAAGGAAGAGCTCGACGAGCACATGCACATGCTGGAGGAGGCCAAGAAGCGCGACCACCGCAAGATCGGCCGCGAGATGGATCTCTTTATGATGCGCGACGAGGCCCCCGGCTTCCCGTTCTTCCTGCCCAACGGCATGATCCTTAAGAACACGCTGCTGGACTACTGGCGCGAGATCCACCACAAGGCCGGCTACGTGGAGATCTCCACGCCGCTTATCATGAACAAGCAGCTGTGGAAGACCTCGGGCCACTGGGACCACTACAAGGACAACATGTACTCCACCGTTATCGACGACGAAGAGTACTGCATTAAGCCCATGAACTGCCCGGGCGGCGTGCTGGTGTACGCCTCCAAGCCGCACTCCTATCGCGAGCTGCCCATTCGCGCCGGCGAGATTGGTCTGGTGCACCGCCACGAGCTGCGCGGCGCCCTGCACGGCCTGTTCCGCGTGCGCTGCTTTAACCAGGACGATGCTCACCTGTTTGTGCGTCCCGACCAGCTGACCGACGAGATCGTGGGCGTGGTCAACCTTATCGACTCCGTGTACCAGAAGTTTGGCTTTAAGTACCACGTTGAGCTTTCCACCCGCCCCGAGGACTCCATGGGTTCGGACGAGGACTGGGCACGCGCCGAGGAGGGCCTGCGCACCGCTCTGGAGAAGCTGGGCATGGACTACGAGGTCAACGAGGGCGACGGCGCCTTCTATGGCCCCAAGATCGACTTCCACCTGGAGGACTCGCTCGGCCGTACCTGGCAGTGCGGTACCGTGCAGCTCGACTTCCAGATGCCGCTCAACTTTGATCTGGAGTACGTGGACGCCGACGGCACCAAGAAGCGCCCCATCATGCTGCACCGCGTGTGCTTTGGCTCCATCGAGCGCTTCATCGGCATTCTGATTGAGCACTTTGCCGGCAAGTTCCCCACCTGGCTTGCCCCCGTGCAGGTCAAGGCGCTTCCGGTTTCCGAGAAGAGCCGCGACTACGCCCACGAGGTGTGCGCCAAGCTGGAGGAGGCTGGTATTCGCGTGGTCTGCGACGACCGCGACGAGAAGATCGGCTACAAGATCCGCGAGGCCCGCTCCATTGACCGCGTGCCCTACATGCTCATCCTGGGCGAGAAGGAGGTCGAGGCCGGCAACATTTCCGTCCGCGATCGCTCCAACGAGACCGTTCAGATGAGCGTCGACGAGTTTGTTTCCAAGGTGACCGAGGAGATCAAGACCCGCGCCTAAGGCAAGCAACACAACAATTAACAAAGGCGACCGTCCACATAGGCGGTCGCCTTTTTTCATGCCGAAATAAGAAAAGCCGCTGGTTGAGCGGCTTTTTTGTTGCACAAAAAGGTACAGGTTTTTATAGAGGGGTATGGAGATGTACCTACTAGCAGTAAATTTTGCGTAATCTGGGCAAACGCTGATTAATTGCTCGTATAATGTCGTCTGTCGAAAGATGCAAAAACCTGTACTTTTGCGACTGCGCCTAGCTGCGAGCGAGAAGCCTGTTCTAAACGCCCTTGCATTTGCGTGCATCGCAAAGCCAAAAGAGGGGGCGAGAACATGGAACAGACGGCACGGCGCCAAGAGCAGCTGCCGGGCGCATTTTATGACGCCACCACCAACAGCCAGCACGGCCGCCTCCGCTGGTATCTGGTTCACACCCCCCATGGAAAAGAGCGCGAGACCTGTGAAAAGGTCCGCCGCATTATCCCGCAAGAGCTTATGAAAGACGCCTTTGTAATGCAAAAGGAGTTCTGGTTTAAGCGGGATGGCGCCTGGTCGCTCCAAACCAAACCTATGTACAAGGAATACTTCTTCGTCGCCACGCACGATGCCGCCGCGCTCGATAGGGCCCTGGCCCAGTTGAGCTTTGGCTGCCGCATCGCCGGCAGTAGGGAGCGGGCGTACATGCCCATGCCGGACGATGCACAAGACTGGTACCGCAGCGTACTGGACGATGACGGCGTGGTGCGTAACAGCGTTGCCCGCATAGAAGACGGCGTGTTGCACATAGAGCAGGGTCCCTTGGTGGGGCAAGAGGCCCGTGTAAAGAAGATAGACCGTCATAAGCGCTGGTGCCTGGTAGACGTGGGCGAGGGTGACTCCACATTTAGGGAGCTGCTTCCGTTAGACGTGCCCAGCAAAACGTAAGGGAGACGTTGCACTAGCAAATTACTTGATTTTGGATTCATAGATGGGGGGGGGGGGTTCCTGGGGACAGGAACGTAAGTTTTATTGTGGCTGCTAATAAAGAAGTGACAGAGAGCAATGCGCCCGCGGGGGCAGCGCTGATTGGTCAGGCTATGGACCAGCGTGAATGCACCGGTCGATATAAGGCTGTGCAATCCATCATGGACTGGGACAACTCGCGCCTGGCCTACCGTGCCGTCAAGCGCGCGTTCGACATCGTGTTCAGCGGCTGCGTGCTGGCCGTCATTGCCGTGCCGAGTCTGGTGCTTGCCGCGGCCATCCGCATGGAGAGCGAGGGCAGCCCCTTCTACAGCCAGATCCGCGTTGGTCAGACCCGCCCCGACGGCAGCCTGTCAACCTTCCGCATGTGGAAGTTCCGCTCCATGTACAAGGACGCCGACGAGCGCCTCGCCGAGCTCAAGGAGCAAAACGAGATCGCCGGCGCCATGTTCAAGATGAGGGAGGACCCCCGCGTCACCAAGATCGGGAAGTTCATCCGCAAGCACTCCATCGACGAGTTCCCGCAGTTCATTAACGTATTCCTGGGCCAGATGTCCGTCGTGGGTCCGCGCCCGCCGCTGCCTAATGAGGTTGCGGAGTACACCGAGTACGACCTGCAGCGCCTGGCCGTGAAGCCCGGGATAACCGGCTGGTGGCAGGTGACGGACCGCAATTCAACGGGTTTCGACGGAATGGTCCAGCGCGACCTTGAGTACATAGCCAAGCGCGGCGTCATCACGGATCTCAAGATCGTTCTACTCACTGTCGTCGAGGTAATTACGGGAAGCGGGGCGTGCTAGTGTCAGCCGGCAATCGTTATCCAATTCTGAACACGTATGTAAACGCCATCTCGCTTGACGAGACGGTGGATGAAATCGAGAAGATCATCGCGAGGGGCGTACCGACCCAGCATGTCGTAATCAACGCCTCCAAGGTCAACCTGATGGAGGCGGATCCCGAGCTCGCGTCAATCGTCAACGAATGCCCCCTGATCAACGCCGACGGCGCCTCGATCGTCTGGGCGGCGAAAAAGCTGGGGGTTCCTCTCGGGGAACGCGTCACGGGCATCGACCTGTTCCAGAGGCTTGTCGGGCTGGCGTCCGAGAAGGGCTACCGCATCTACCTCTTCGGGGCGAAGGAAGAGGTGGTCACCAAGGTCAAAGCGATTTTCGAGGACAGGTACCCGGGCATCCAGATCGCAGGGTATCGCAACGGCTACTTCACCGAGGCGGACGAGCCCCAGATCGTATCCGATATGGCCGCCTCGGGAGCCGACATGATGTTCGTCGCTTTCTCCTCTCCCAAGAAAGAGTACTGGGTCCACAAGTACATCGACCAGATCGGAATCCCCTTCGTCATGGGCGTCGGCGGCAGCTTCGATGTTGTTGCCGGCGTAACCGACCGAGCTCCGACGTGGATGCAGAAGCACGGCCTGGAGTGGTTCTACCGCTTCATCCAGGAGCCCGGAAGGCTGTGGAAACGCTACATCATCGGCAACCTAAAATTCGTCGCCCTCACGTATAAATACAAGTTCGCTAAGAAAGGTGAATAGCAATGGTTAACGTTATCGGTCTCGGCTACATCGGCCTGCCCACCGCCCTCATGATGGCATCCCACGGCGTGGAGGTCGTGGGCACGGATTACAACGAGGAGCTCGTCGCCACGCTCAACGCCGGCAAGACTACCTTCAAGGAGGAGGGCCTGGACGAGCTGTTCGCCGACGCCCTGAAGTCCGGAATCAAGTTCTCCACCGACTACCAGGTCTGCGACACCTACATCGTCTCGGTCCCCACTCCCTACGACAAGCTAGACAAGAAGATCGACCCCTGCTACGTCGTGGCGGCCTGCAAGACCGTCCTCGAGGTCGCGCCCGAGGGCGCCGTGCTCGTAGTCGAGTCCACCGTCTCGCCCAACACCATCGACCGCTTCGTTCGCCCGCTACTCATAGAGGCCGGCCGCGAGGACGTCAGGCTCGTCCACGCCCCCGAGCGCATCATCCCGGGCAACATGGTCTACGAGCTGCTGCACAACAACCGCACCATCGGCGCCGACGACCCCGAGGTGGGCGAGGCCGTGGCGAAGGTCTACGCCAGCTTCTGCCAGGGCGAGATCTCCGTCACCGACATCCGCACCGCCGAGATGACCAAGGTCGTCGAGAACACCTTCCGCGCGGTGAACATCGCCTTCTCCAACGAGCTCGCCAAGATCTGCCGCATCGGTGGCATGGACGTCGCCGAGGTCATCCGCATCGCCAACAAGCACCCGCGCGTGAACATCCTCAACCCCGGCCCGGGCGTCGGCGGCCACTGCATCCCGGTCGACCCGTGGTTCCTGGTCGGCGACTACCCCGAGACGGCCAACTTCATCCGCCTCGCCCTGCAGACAAACGCCTCCATGCCCGAGTACGTCATGCACCGGGCCCACGAGGTCATGGTCGAGCGCAGCATCACGGACGCCTCGAAGGTCGGCATCTACGGCCTCACCTACAAGGAGAACGTCGACGACGTCCGCGAGTCCCCGACGCTGCAGATGCTCGAGTCCATGTCCGAGCACCTCTGCGCCGGCTCCGTCAAGGTCTACGACCCGTGGGTCGAGCGCGACGAGGTTCCCGGCCAGGTCCACTCTATGGATGAGTTCCTGGACGGACTGGAGATGGTGATCGTGATGGTCGGCCACTCCCAGGTCACGGACAACCCCGGCATCTTCGGCGAGCGCGTCCTTATCGACCCGCGCAACGTCTGCGGCGACGGAGAGAACGTCTACAAGCTGTAAGACCATGTGACTCTTCAGGAGAAATCGTTTTGAAGAAGGTAATGCTCGTCTTCGGCACCCGCCCGGAGGCAATCAAGATGTGCCCGCTCGCCAACGAGCTCAAGGCGCGTACGGATGAGTTCGAGACCGTCGTGACTGTGACCGGCCAGCACCGCGAGATGCTGGACCAGGTTCTGCGCGTCTTCGATGTGACTCCCGACCACGACCTGGCGATCATGAAGCCGGGCCAGACGCTGTTCGACGTGACGTGCGACGTGCTGCTTAAGCTCAAGGCCGTCCTCGAGGACGAGACGCCCGACGTGGTCCTGGTCCACGGCGACACCACGACCAGCTTCGCCGCGGCGCTCGCGTGTTTCTACCTGCAGATCCCCGTGGGGCATGTGGAGGCCGGCCTGCGCACGCACGACATCTACAGCCCCTGGCCGGAGGAGTTCAACCGCCAGGCGGTCGACATCGTGAGCGAGTACTACTTCGCACCCACGGAGGCGAGCAAGCAGAACCTGCTCGGCGAGGGCAAGCTCGAGTCCGGGATCTGGGTCACCGGCAACACCGGCATCGACGCACTGCGCACTACCGTGCGCGAGGGCTACTCCCACCCCGAGCTCGATTGGGCTGAGGGCTCCCGCCTCATCCTCATCACGGCGCATCGCCGCGAGAACTTGGGTGAGCCCATGCACCGCATGTTCCGCGCCATCCGCCGCGTGATGGAGGAGCATCCGGACACAAAGGCGATCTACCCCATCCACATGAACCCGCTCGTCCGCAAGGCGGCACACGAGGAGCTCGACGGCTTCGACCGCCTGCACATCATCGACCCGCTCGAGGTGCTCGATTTCCACAACTTCATGGCCGCGAGCCACCTCATCCTCACCGATTCCGGCGGTATCCAGGAGGAGGCCCCGAGTCTGGGCAAGCCGGTGCTCGTCATGCGCGACACCACGGAGCGCCCCGAGGGCGTGGCGGCCGGCACGCTGAAGCTCGTCGGCACCGAGGAGGACGTGATCTACCGCGAGTTCAGCCGCCTGCTCAGCGATCAGGCCGAGTACGAGGTCATGAGTCATGCGTCGAATCCTTACGGTGACGGACATGCGAGTGAGCGAATTGCGGACGTTATTGGAGGTAAATAGTGAAGCTAAAAAAGAGGTTTACTCTTTCTCTTAAAAACAACCTGCGCTTCATTCCTGATGAGGCATATATGCGTCTCTACTTCAAAGCCAAACTTCATTACAAGCCTGATTTCGAGTGTCCTAAGACATTCAATGAGAAGCTGCAGTGGTACAAGCTTAACTACCATAATCCAGTTTTGACTCAGCTCGCAGATAAATATGGCGTGCGCTCTTTCGTCGAACAACGTATTGGGTCCGAGTATCTTGTGCCACTTTTCGGTGTTTTCAATGCAGCTGAAGAGATCGATCTCGATAAATTGCCGGAGAAGTTTGTGCTTAAATGTACTCACGACTCGCAGAGCACATTTGTTTGCACGGATAAGTCGAATTTTGATTTTGTTGAGGCCAAGAAACGTCTGAATGTTGCCTTGCATAGAAACTGGTATTGGCAGGGCAGGGAGTGGGCTTATCTCGGTATCACGCCTCGCATTGTGGCGGAAGCATTTCTTGATGAACCTGGAAGAGCGACTCCGACTGATTACAAATTCTATTGTTTTGACGGTAAGGCAGCTCTTGTTCAGACGGACGCCGATCGTTTCACTAATCATGAAATGCAGTACTTTTCTACTGAATGGGAGCAGCGTGGCGATATCGACCATGAGGTATCTGAGCATGAGCCTACTGTAAAGCCCGAGAACTACGAACTTATGCTTGAGCTTTCCGAGAAACTCTCTGATGGTTTCCCTCACGTGCGGGTTGACTGGTACAACATTAGCGGTAAACCTTACTTTGGCGAGATGACTTTCTATACCGGAGGCGGATACGATCCCTTCTATGCTCTAGAGGAGCAACCCGATAGACTTGACCGAGAGCTTGGCGATTTGTTTGTTTTGCCAACTGTTTCCCATTTAGAAAAGTACTGCGATTGGTCTTGCCCTTCTTCTAAAAGATCTTTAGGTGCTGATAATGCCTAAAGTGTTGATGATTGGCCCGAGTCTTGATGCTATGGGTGGCATCTCCACGGTTGAAAACAACATTATGAAGTGGTCGAATCGTAACGAAGGTTCAATAGAATTCATTTCGACAACTGCTGAGGGCGGGAAGTTCAAGAAGCTCTCCATTGCCCTTGTGGCTTATATGAAATATCTCAGTAGGCTCAACGCGTGCGATCTCGTACATGTGCATATGGCGTCTCGTGGCAGCTATCGCCGAAAAAAGATCTTCATGAGGGCGGCCTTCTTTCGAAACAAACCCGTTCTTCTCCATCTGCATGGTAGCGAGTTCGGTGTTTGGTTTGACGAAGAATGTAGCGAGGCTGAGAGACGCGATATCTCGCATTCCTTTGAATGTTGCTCAAAGGTGGTCGTTCTGTCGGAGGAGTGGAAGGAATTCCTTCTAAAAAGGCACATCTGTTCCTTGGATCGTATCGTGGTGGTGCATAACGCCGTTGACGTTCCTGAGGTTAACGCTATTGATTATTCGTGCAATACGGTTTTGTTCATGGGGCGTCTTGATGCGCGCAAGAGTCCGGATTTACTTTTGCGCGCTGCTAAGCGCGTTCTTAAGACTCATCCCGATGCGCGTTTTGTCTTTGGCGGAGACGGGGATGTGCCAGCATATGAACAACTGGCGGATGAACTTGGAATTGGTGACAGGTGCAGCTTTATAGGCTGGGCTAAAGGTGAAAAAAAAGACGAAGCCTTTCGCAACAGTAGCATGTTCTGCCTTCCTTCAAAGAATGAGGGCATGCCTATGAGCGTGCTTGAGGCAATGTCGTACGGACTTGCTACCATTGCGACTCCTGTCGGGGGTATTCCACAAGTCATTACCGACGGCGTAGACGGAATTATGTTTCCAGTTGATGATGTTGATGCGTTGGCCACTAAGCTCGAGAATCTCATGAGCGATATCTCTTACAAGGAAATGATTGGAATTCAGGGACGAGCTCGCATAAAAGATGCCTTTTCCCTTACGGCGTTTATGAACCGGCTTGGCATGGTTTACGAAGATATTTGCCGGTGAGACTCGCTTTCTTGGACGATATTGGAGACCCGTCAGACTCCGTTTCTTATTTCCAAGTTGCACATTTAGGAGCGTGACGATGGATAAGACTATTCATTACTGCTGGTTCGGAGGCAATCCGCTCTCTGAGACTGCTGTGAGGTCCTTGGCTTCGTGGGAGAAGTTTGCGCCTGGGTTTGAGGTCAAGCAGTGGAATGAGGATAACTTCGACTTCGCATCATGCTCTTGGTCAAGGGGCGCGTATGCGGCGGGCCTCTGGGCATTTGTGTCGGACTACGCTCGCTTTAAGGTCTTGTATGAGCACGGCGGCATCTATATGGATATCGGCAGCGAGCTCATACGAGACATATCGCCTCTCATGGAAAGCATTCCTTTCACTGCAATCGAAGAATCCTCGTTGACTGCCACCACCGGCTTGATTGTTGCTGTTGAGCCTCATGACCCTGTAATTCGCGCATGCGTGGAACGATATGAGTCGATGGAGTTCTCCTGTGATCCTGATTTTCTCGACAAGATCACGGTGAATGAGGTATTCACTGCTGAGCTTCAAAAAATCGGCTTTGAACGCGTGAATAAAGAGCAGCATTTCGGTGGCTGGCTTGCCTTGGACTCCAAAGCGTTCAACCCCGTTTACGGTTTCGGCGGTTATCACATCAAGCGTGAAACCTACAGCATCCATCGCTCTTCGGGAAGCTGGGTTGAGCCCAAATATCGCATCAAGCGGAAGGTTGTGCGTAAGTGTTCCCCTTTCATTGGGCGAAGGCTTTCGCAGATTTTGGGTCGAATTCTCATGGAGCTTAGTGACGGTGGCTTGGTTGTAGGAACTAAGAGAATCTTTGGCGTTGTTCGCGAAAAGATTGCTAGAGGAGAGAGAAGTTAGAGTGGACGTATTCGCTAAAGATACTTATCACTATTTCGGTACGCAAGGCGTAAAGCTCGGCCGGTTATTAGGTGATTTTGGCTACCGCTATGTTTTCTATCTAAGGATGTGTCAGGCAGGGGGTTTGCGAAAACTCCTCTTCACGCTTCCGAGGAAACATCTTTCCAGGAAGTGTGGACTCGAGATTTCGCCATCAACTCAAATTGGTGAAGGCTTCTACATTGGTCACCCTTACGGCATTACTGTAAACGCCGGCGCGAAGTTCGGCCGTAACGTGAACATCCATAAGGGATGCACCATCGGCCAAGAAAACCGTGGCCATAGAAAGGGCGTCCCTACGATTGGTGACCGCGTATATCTCGGTATTAACTCGACGGTTGCAGGTAATGTGACCATTGGAAACGATGTCTTTATTGCCTCCAATACCTTTGTTAACCAGGATATTCCCGATCATTCGATAGTCATTGGCAACCCGTGCAAGATTATCGAAACCGATAACGCTACTGAAGGTTACATCATCAATTTGGTTTAACGAGCTTGCGAATAGTTAGGCGGTAAGATATTGAAACGCATAGGCATCCTCACATTTTCGAATACCGTAAATTATGGTGCTTCGCTACAAGCATGTGCTCTGCGCAGGACCGTGATGTCGTTGGGCTGCGACTGCGAAGTGCTCAATTACAGCAATAAGGAACTCGATGATCGAGAGTTGGGTACGTGCTTCTCGTTCAATCCTTCGGATGCCGTTCGCTATTTCCTTCGCAGGGGTTTTGAGCGCCAGAGGCTTAATTCGTTCAGTCGATTTGCTAAGCGCAATCTAAGCCCTACGGGAAAGCTGGATAAGCAAGCTCTTATTGATAGAGCCAAGAGCCTCGACTGCGTCCTCATTGGCAGCGATCAGGTTTTCAATCCTCGGGTTAATGGGCATGACCCAGTCTTCTTGGGTGAAGGCATCGCTGAAGTTACAAAGGTCGCGTCTTATGCTGCCAGTCTGGGAGATGCGACGGCGGAATCCATTTTGGCATGCGATGAAGGCGCGGCCGACAGGCTGGCAAAGTTCACTGGTCTTTCCGTTAGGGAACCGAGCTCTATGGAGGTCCTTAGCGAGATGGGGCTCGAATCTGTATTTATGCCTGATCCGACCCTGCTTCTTACGGGCGATGACTGGTCGGCGTTAGCCTCAGATGACGGCTTGGATACGATACCTCAATCCTATGTTCTGCTTTATACGCTTAACTCTGAGCAAAAACTCGTGGATCGAGCTAGGAAGATCGCCAGCGAGCTCGGCGTTCCTGTCGTCTGCATTCATTACAACACGAAGAAATTCCCCGGCATGATTAACGTGAGGGGTATCGGTCCGGCTGCTTTCTTGAAGCTTGTTAGTGAGGCGTCGTTTGTTTGCACGGACTCCTTCCACGGCGCCTGCTTCTCCATGAATTTCAATAAGTCGTTTGTCGTTAAAACGTCGGACTCCGCCGTTCAGAGTAACGTCAGGATTACAGA